>NZ_PJJT01000077.1:0-103154 GCF_002929615.1 Cryobacterium sp. M91
CCTCAACCTCGAAACCCCCGCCTACCGCCTCAACCAGCTACTTCTCGAAGCAAAAACCCCCGCGTTGCCCTGACCACTTGACTTTGCCGGAGGCCTGACATGAAGAAGGCACGACTTGCGCTCGGCTGGATCCTCGTCGCAATTCCGCTGCTCTACGGCGTTTACCAGACCCTCACCAAAGTTGCGGCGCTCTTTGGCTAGCGCCACAGAGGACGACAGGGTATTCCACCGCAGAAACACCGGTTTTACCGGTGGGCGGCGAGCAACTCGCGGGTGAACGGATGCTGCGGCGCCGCAAAGAGATCGACCGCCGGCCCCTGCTCCACAACAACGCCGTCCTTCATCACGAGGACCTCGTGACTGAGTGCCCGAACTACGGCAAGGTCGTGCGAGATGAACACCATGGCGAGTCCGGTGGATTCCTGGAGAGAGGCCAACAGCGCGAGCACCTGGGATTGAATCTGCGCGTCGAGCGCCGAGACCGGCTCGTCGCATACCAGGATGCTCGGCCGCCGGGCGAGCGCCCTGGCGATCGCCACCCGCTGCCGCTGCCCACCGGAGAGCTCGTGCGCGCGCCGGCCAAGCAGCCCGGTCGCCAGCGCCACCTGCGCGAGCAATTCCACCGCCCGAGCCGTGCGCCACCGGCGCGAAATCCCGTCGAGAGCGATAGCCTCTGACAGAATCTGCAGCACCGTCGCCCGCGGGTCGAAAGCGCTCAGCGAGTCCTGGTGAATGATCTGGAGACGTCCCCGCCGGGCCCGGCGCTGGGATTCCGGCAGGCCGCTCCAGGGCTCGCCGTTCAGCAGCACCGAACCATGGTCGGGCGACTGCGTGCCCAGCAGCATCCGTGCCACGGTACTCTTTCCCGAGCCTGACTCGCCCACGATACCCACGGTGTGGCCGGCTCGCAGTTCGAACGAGACCCCATCGACGGCCGTCAGCGTTCCGTATGCCTTAGCGAGGTCATGTGCGGCGAGCACCACAGGGCCCGGCTTCGGCGCCGTGGCCGTGCCCAACGCGGCAGCGGCCAGCAACTGACGAGTATACGGATGCTGCGGCGCGGCAAACAGGGCGGCCGCGGCCTGCACTTCCACGAATCGGCCGTCCTTCATGACCGCCACCTGGTCGGCCAGCTGGCGGATGATCGACAGGTCATGGCTGATCAGCAACAGGGCGAGGCCAGATTCCTTCAGCTCACGCAGCAGTCGCACGACCTGCGCCTGCACCGTCGCGTCGAGAGCTGTCGTGGGTTCGTCGGCGATCAGCAGCGACGGCGATGCCGCCAGTGCCGCGGCGATAAGCGCGCGCTGGCGCAGTCCGCCGGAGAGCTCGTGCGGGTACTGCCGGGCACGCCGGGCCGGATCGGGCATGGCAACCTGCCGGAGCAGCTGCAGCACGCGGCGAGAACGGTCGACACGGCCGAGCTGCGGTTCGTGCACCTCGAGCGGTTCGGCCACCTCGGCGCCCACTCGGCGCAGCGGGTCGAGAGAGACCAGGGCGTCCTGGCTCACGAGCCCCACCCGCGCCCCGCGGAGGCCCCGCCAGACTTGAGGGGAGAGGGCGCGGGCGTCGACGCCGGCCACCGTCAGTTCGTCGGCGGTGACCCCGGTGCCGGCGAGCCCAATCAGGCTACGCGCGGTCAGGGTCTTACCGGCACCGGACTCCCCCACGATGCCGAGGCACTGCCCAGCCTCGATGCGAAACGACACCCCATCGACCACGGCGGCCCCGCCCGGCACGACGACGCGCAGGTTGCGCACACTCACGACGCTCATCGTTGCCGCCCCGCCGCGCTGGCCTGCAGGTGCCGTCCGAGAACGCTCGTCGAGACCACGGTCGCGGTGATCACGAGTCCAGGGAACACAGCGATCCACCAGGCTGTAGCGAGAAAGTTGCGTCCCTCGGAGAGAATGAGCCCCCACTCCGGTGTGGGCGGCTTCGGCCCGAGGCCGAGAAAACTGAGGCCGGCGGCGGCCGTGATGGCCGTGCCGATTCCCATTGTGGCCATCACGAGCAACGGCCCGAGCGTGTTCGGCACCACGTGCCGCAGCACGGTGACCGCCGGCGACACCCCGAGTGTGCGGGCGGCCTCCACGTAGCCGGCCCGCTTCACCACCAGGGTCTGTACCCGGGCGACGCGGGCATACGACGGAATCACCGCGATGGCGACCGCGATCAGCAGACTCGCCTCCCCCGGCCCGATGATCGCTATCACGATCAGCGCTAGCAGAAACTCCGGAAACGCCATCACGATCTCGATCGCCCGGCTCAATACACCGTCGCCGACCCGGCGCATCAGCCCGGCCAGAGAGCCGATCACCAGGCCCGCCAGGAGCGCAATCAGAGTAGCCCCGAAGCCGATCGCGAGCGAGTAGCGCGAGCCATAGATGACACGTGCGAACACGTCGCGGCCGGCCTGGTCGGTTCCAAACGGATGCCCAGGGCCGGGCGCCAGCAGCGCAGCGCCGATGTCCGTGCGCACGGGATCAGCCCCGGTGAACAACCGAGGAAACAATGCGGACAGCAAGACAATCAGTAGGAAGCCGGCGGCCACCCAGAGGGCCGGTGTGGGCATCCGGGTCACGTGTCGGGTGCGGGCGGTTCGGGAGCGCGCGGCGGTGAGAATGCTCACGCGTAGGCCTGCTCGGTCGCCAGGCGCGGGTCGAGACGGTCGGCCACGAAGTCGACCAGCAGGTTGACCAACGAGAACGACACTGCGGCGAGCACAATAATGCCCAGCACCACAGGCACATCCCGATTGACGATGGCGTTCAGGGCCACGCGTCCGAGTCCGGGACGGGCGAAGACGGTCTCTACCAGCACCGAACCGCCGAGCAAGGAACCGACGATGTAACCCGTGAGGGTGACGCTGTTTGCTGCGGCGTGGCGCAGGGTATGCCGCAGCACGAGGCGGGTCTGGCTCGCTCCACGGGCGCGCACGGTGTCGACGAAGGGCAGAGCGGCCGCGTCGTCGAGGCCCTGGCGCAACACCTGGCTGAGAATGCCGGCCACCGGAATGGCGAGGGTCACGGCGGGCAGCACGAGCGCGCCGAACCCGGCAGTGGCGACCACGGCGAACCAACCCAGTCCGAAGCCGAAAACACCAATCAGCACCAGGCCGATCCAAAACGTGGGCGAGGACACCGCCACGAGCTCGAACAGGCCAGCCACCGGACCGGTGCGCCTGCCGCGGCCGAGCAGCGCCGACCCGAACGCGATCAGCACGGCGAACGAGATGGCGAGGCCCATCAGTTGCATCGTCGGCGCGAGTTGCTGGCCGATCACCGCGGCGACGGGTTGCTGCATGCGATACGACGTGCCGAGGTCACCCTGCAGCAGGCGGCCGAGGTAGTGGAAATACTGCAGGAGAAGCGGGTCGACGAGGCCCCAGTCTGCTCGGATTTGGTCGCGCACTCGCTGCGACACGTTGCCGAGCCCCACGAGCACGTTCACCGGGTCGCCGGGGATCAACCGCAGCGAGAAGAAGCCCACGGTGGCGGCGCCCCACACCACGAGAATCATGCCGCCGATCCGGCCGGCCAGGCGGGCGCCCGGTCGGCCGGATCGACGCGCACGGCCTTCGCGGTGCGCGGTCACGGCGCGGTCGTGAGGGCCGCCTCGTAGAAGAGCGGCTGCCCGTACAGATCGAAGCTCAGGTTCTCGATGGTCTTGCTGTAGGCGGTGATGGCGGTGGGCACCGTGATCGGAACCATGACCACATGGGTCGCGTTCCACTTCTGCAGCTGCTGGTAGAGCGCTTCGCGTTCGGTCGGATCGCTCGTGGCGATGGCGTCGTCGAGCAGCTGGTCGACGACCGGGTCGGCCGTAGACGAGCCGTTCTTATAGCCGCCGCTGTGTAGGTGGGCGCGCAGGACGTCGGCGTCGACGCTGGGGAAACTCCAGTCGGACAGGTCATAGTCGCGTGCGTCGAAGGCCTCGTAGTATTGGGCGATCTCACGGTTGTCGCGCACGATTTCGAACCCGATGTCGCGCAGGTCAGACTGCACCACGTCGCCGAGGCTTGCGTTGGCGTCGGAGACCGGGGTGTAGGCGAGCCACTGGGCGCTCAGTCGGGCTCCACCTTTGGTGCGGTACCCCTCGGAGTCGCGCTCGGTCCAGCCGGACGCATCAAGCAGCGCATTGGCCTGATCTGGGTCGAACGCCCAGCTGTCTTCGAGGCTCGGGTCGTAGGAGTTGGGCGTGGCCGGGGAGAGGATGCTCCAGGCGCGCTCCGCCTGTCCCTGGTAGATGGTCTCGACGGCCGGACCGATATCGACCCCGAGCGCGAAGGCACGGCGCACGTTCTCGTCGGCGAAGACGCCGTGCGCCTCGTTCAGGAACAGGGTGTACGGCAGGCCCGGCATAGTCACGTTCTCGATCGAGAAGTCGTCGCCGATCTGGCTCACTGTGTTCGGGGTGATGTCGCTGGCGATCTGCGCCTGGCCGCTCGTGAGGGCGCCCGTACGCACCGAGGATTCGGGAAGGATGCGGAACTCGAGCGTGTCGATGGCGGGCGCGCCCTGATGGGAGCTCCCCTCCGGCGCCCAGTCGTAGTCTTCGTTTGCGGTGAACACGATGCCCTGGTCTGGCGTATATTCGCTCAGCACGTAAGGTCCGGTTCCCACCGAAATGCCCGGTCCACCGGCCGGCAGCTGCGCCGCGTTGTCCCGCAGAGTGGCCGGCGAGTAGAAGCCAAGCTTGGCGGTGCTCACCGCCTGCAGGAATGGCGCGTATGGCTGGCTGAAGTTCACCCGAACGGTGAATTCGTCGACAACCTCGGTGCCAGCGTAGAAGCCGCCGGTTTCGGCGTACCCGATCAGACTGGCAGCATCCGCTGACGCCGTCTCTGGGGCGACGACGTGCTCAAAGTTGGCCTTGACGGCCTCGGCGTTGAAGGGTTCGCCGTCGTGGAACGTGACATCGCCCCGCAGATCGAACGTGTAGTGCAGGCCGTCGTCCGAGATCTGCCAGGACGTGGCGAGCCATGGCACGAACGAGCCGTCGGCTTTCTCATAGACGAGGGAGTCGAAGGAGTTGCGCATCACGAGGGCAGTGGCCTGGAACGCCGACGAGTGGATGTCCATCTTGCCGCCACTGAGCGTGCCGCCGTTGATGGCGTAGGTGAGGGTGTTCGCGTCGGCGGCGGTTGTGGGGGTAGTGGCAGTGCACCCGGTGACCAGGGCGACGGTGGCAAGGACGGCGGCTGCGGCGCGCAGCCAGGATGTTGAATGGGCGCGAATGCGCATAAATGGGGGTCTCTTTCTGAGCTACCAGTCATGCGGGCAATAAATGCTCCGCTCATCAAACGTACCGCGTGCGCCGAGACCGCCCGTCGCCCCGAGTAGGTTGGAAGGACCGACTTCGCAAAGGATGGGCTGACATGCCGGAGAATCGATTGAAGGACAACCGCTCAATGCTGGATGCAGCGGAGGATGCGCTTCGTGAGCTGTGCGAGCCGGTTTCCCCGCCGAAACGTACCCTCGACTACCGAAACTATTTTTGCGCCAGAAACCTCGACAACACCGAGGTCGTGTCGAAGAACGAGCCGCGTAGAGCTGCCCTGTACGCGGCGGTGGCCGAGTATGGTCGTGCCTATTCCCACATCGCGCATGAGTTGGCGGCCGCCGGATATTCGCCCCGCGAGGCCGCCGGTATTCAGAAGGAAGTCGCGTACTTCCAGGAACTGCAGGGCGAGCTGCAGCGCGCATCGGGCGACCAGGTCGCCGAGGAGAGCGCACCCCGGTGACGTAGCCAGGAGCCTCCGTTCGCGACGCAGCGCACGCCGGTGAACCTGACGGAGCCAGCGATCACCCACACCCGGGGCGGCGATCGATTATCTAATCTCGGTGAGATAGGTGGTGTAGCCGGCCTGGTGCAGAGCGGTACGGATCGGTTCGGCGCCAGCGGGCCCGGCCAGGGCGATAATCGCGCCACCGCCGCCCCCGCCGGTGAGCTTGGCACCGAGCGCACCGGCCCGGCGCGCGATGGCGACCATCTGCTCGAGCTCAGGGCTCGACACCTGCAGTGCATTGAGCAGGCCCTGATTGATGTTCATGAGCTCGCCCAGTTCGGCCGTGTCGCCCCGGCGCAGGGCGTCGGCCCCCTCCCCCACCAGGGAGTCGATCTGATCGAAGATCGCATCGTAACGCGCGCGGTTGTGCAGCCACGCCGCGCGCACCGCGGCCACGGTGTGCGCGGTCAGGGCGTGCACACCGCTGAGACCGATCACGATCGGGATCGGATGCGGTGTGACAATGTCGCTTATTTCGTGACCGCTCGGGGCATCCGTTTTTTTAAACAGGATCGGCCGACCGAAGGTGGCAACGGTGTTGTCGATGCCCGAGGGTGTGCCGTGCACGATCTGTTCGCACTCAAAGGCCAGGCTCGACACCTGTTCGTCGCTGAGCTCGATCGAGAAGCACTCGGCGGTCGCTCGAATCAGTGCGACGGCGAACGCGGCCGACGCTCCCAGGCCGCTCGCGCGCGGAAGCTTGGAAAACACGTCGACCCGCACGCCGGATTCGGGCAGCCCGAGACGCGCCGCGATCAACGCGGCGACCTGATGTGAGACGTCGGGGCTGATCGTTTCCTGCGCCGAACCATCAACGTTCCAGTCGGTGATGACCGGCGCCTGCCCAGGTTCGCCGCGAACGACCTCGGCTCGCACTGTGAGGCCGATCGGCGCGGCAATAGCGCGGCGGCCGTAGACCACGGAGTGCTCGCCGAGCAGGATGATCTTTCCGTAGCCGACCTGCGAGCGGGCACCGAGCGGTGCACGCGTCGGCATCGCTGCGGCCGGCATCGCTGCGGCCGGCATCGCTGCGGCCGGCATCGCTGCGGCCTGCATCGCTGCGGCCTGGGGCACTGCGGTCGGGGGCGCGAGGACCGGCGACGGCCGGGCTTCGAGTTCGGCCAGAATCTGCCGCGCCTTCCACACCTTGATCTCGCCGCCGACGAGGAGTCGCTCGACGACCTCATCGAACCGCGCCGGGCCGGTACCGGCGGCCACCGCGACCGCTCGGGCGTGCAGGCGCATGTGGCCGTGTTGGATCCCCGTGGTCGAGAGCGCTTTGAGCGCAGCCAGGTTCTGGGCCAGCCCGACGGCCGCCATTACCTCGGCCAGTTCGCGCGCCGAGGCGACATCCAAAATTGTATGGGCGATGCGCACGGCCGGGTTCGATTCCACCTGACCGCCGACCGTGCCGACCTTCAGCGGCATGGTCAGTTCGCCGACCAGGTCGCCGGCGTCGTTGGCGCTCCAGGTCGACAACGGTGCATAACGTGGCCCGCGGGCGGCGTACGCGTGGGCGGCGGCCTCGATGGCGCGCCAGTCGTTGCCGGTGGCGATCGCGACGGCGTCGATGCCGTTCATGATGCCCTTGTTATGGGTGGTGGCCCGATAGGGGTCCATGGCGGCGAATTCGCTGGCCAGAATGATCCCGTCGCGCACCCGGTCGCCGGGATAGTCCCGGGTTGCCAGCAGGGCTTCCGGGATGACCGCCCGGGCACGCACGAGGGCGCGATCGGTCAGGTTTGAGAGGATGCGCAAGAACACCCGACCAGCGCTGATCTGCTCGACCAGGGGTGCGATGCTTTCGCACATGGAGTTGACCAGGTTCGCGCCCATCGCATCGCGGGTGTCAACGAGCAGATGTACCACCAGCAGCTCGCCGTTTTGCGCCGTCGCTCCGCGCAGGTGCACCTCGATACCGCGCGCGCCGCCGCCGCGGGCGACCATGTTCGCGTGGCCGCTGTTGGCCAGCTGCAGAATGTGCTCAGATTGCGCAAGCAGAGCCTGGCGAGCACGCGCCGGGTCGGCAACGTCGACGATCTGCACCTGGCCGATCAGCAGCGGCTCGTCGGATCTGCTGGCGAACCCACCCGCCTGGCGCACCAGAAGCGCGGTGGAACTGACCGCAGCCACGACGGACGGCTCCTCCACCACCATGGGAACCAGATAGTCCAGGCCGTTGATCTGAAAATTCAGTCCGAGCCCAAGTGGCATCGAAAATACGCCGATCACGTTTTCAGTGAGACGATCGGCGGTTTCGGCGTTCAGCAGGCCCGCACCGGGCTGCAGCATGGCGTAGTCAGCATCATTCAACGTTCCGCGTTCGTGTAGCAACTCCAGTCGTTTCTGAACCGACTTCCGATAGAACTTCGCGATGCGTGAGCCGCTCATGACCTTGTCCCCTCTGCGCCAAGGACCAGCGGTACAACGGATGCGCCGGCGTCGGTCAGTGCTGCCGCGAGCCGTTCGGCGGCCAAGCCGCTCGCGCTGAAGGCGAGTCCGACATCGCCGCCGCCAGCTCCGGAAGTCTTGAACACGCCACCAGCCCGCTGGGCCACGACGCGCAGCTCCCGGTGACGCGCGGTAACGATGCCGGCCTCGGCGTGGCTGTCGAGCCGGGCCAGCGCGGTGAAGTAGTCGTCGATCAGGCGCAGAAATTCGGCGCGGTCGGCGAGCGCTGACTGTGCCGTGTGCGCGAGCCGGGTCAGCCTCGCCACGTCCTGGGCGTGTTGCAGCGGATGCGCGGCACCAAAGTCGTTCACCCGACCGACCAGGTCGGTTGTCACCGACCCTTCACCGGTGACCACGACCAGCATGGTGAGATCGTTGGGCCACTGCAACGGCACCGGCGTCGCGCCGACGGCATAGGAGAGCAGACCGCCGTAGACGCTTGCGGCGACATCTCCGCCGCTACCCGTGCCGTTTTGGGCGGCCCGATGAGCCGACTGGGCCAGCGTGAACAGCGCCGCGCGATCGAGGTACAGCCTCGAGGCCGTGGCCAAGGCGGCCGTGAGCGCGCTGGCCACCGCAGCGCTCGACCCGAGTCCCAACTTGTGGCCATCGCGGGAGAGTTCCGCGCTGTCGATGCTGATCTCGAACGGGCCGCCGCCGGCTCGGGCTCGCACTGCCGCTCGCACCGTATCGAACAGGCGCAGGGTCGACCGGGTCTGGGCGTTGAGAGCGGCCGGTAGTTGCCCCTCATCGTCGAGGTCGAGGTGCTGGATGCCAATGCTTTGGGCGTGCAGCCGCCAGGACCCGGCCGGTACGACCGTGACGGTGACTCTGCGATCGACGGCCGCCAGCAGCGCCGGTGCGCCGTGCAAAACCGCGTATTCACCGAGCAGAAAAAGTTTTCCAGGGGCCGATGACGTTATCGCTGTCACGTCAGTCCAGCCGGTAGGCGTCGGGGCCGAGCGCGCTCTGGCGCACCTCGAGCACGCCGCCCACGGTCGACAGTGCGGCGTGCACCCGGGACGCATCGGTCGGCAGGCAGAGCACCTTCACCTGCGGTCCGGCATCAATGGTGAAGTAGGCCGCAATGCCGGACGCGCGCAGGTCGCGAACGGCGTGCATCACGGCGACCGTCGCGGCGTTCCAATAGATCAACGCTGGCCGGGTGGTGAGCATCAGGGCGTGCAGCTTGAGGCAGTTGTACTCGGCGAGTTCGCCGACACGCACGAAGTCGAAAGCGGCGATCGCGGCCCGCATATCGGCGAGATCAGTCGGGGCCGTCGCCAGCCAGGCCAGGTAGAACGGCGAACTGACCGCGGTCGCGCCCATGCCGACGGTCGAATTGATCGGCTTCGCCCCGTGCGCGGTGATAGCGACCAAAATGGCGAGCGGCCAGTCCGCGCCGGGCAGCAGCTGCTCAGCGTAGGAGTCCAAACCGTCGGCGGCACTGCCGGCGTGCATCTCGGCGAAACCGCCGAAAATGGAACGGGCGGCCGAACCGGAGCCGTGCCTGGCCAGGATGGACAGCTCCCGCGCGGTCGGCGTGAGCCCGGCTGCGCCGGTCGCGGCGACGGCGAGAGCGGCGAAACCGGACGCCGACGAGGCCAGCCCGGCTCCGGTCGGGAAATTATTCGTGGACTCCACGATCGCGCATAGGGTGGCACCTCGGGAATAACGCACCAGGTCGAGAACGCGACTGGCCTTGGTGGCGTCGTGCCGGCATCCGTTGAGCCATAATTCATCGGTCGCGAGCCCGGCGCGAAAGGTCACTCGGGTGTCGGTGTAGAGGGCGTCGAGGGTGATCGAGATCGACCCGACCGCCGGGGTATTGAGAACGGCATCGTTCTTGCCCCAGTACTTGACCAGTGCAATATTGCTGTGTGCGCGGGCGCGGGCCGTAGCGCCGGCCTCAAGGGTCTGTGACACAGGACTGCTCCGATCGGTTCTGCCTCCATTTTAGACGGGCCCCCGATGTTATCCGTTCGAACCGGCCCGCGCCCCGACTCGCAGCTTGGCCGACTAAAATAGCGTGACCGTCGCGGCCCCGCAATCACCTGAAAGTTAAGTGGACACAGTTGGCTCCTGGAATTAGTGGTTTTTCCCTGTACCTCCCGCCGTATCGCGTTCAGCTCGAATCGTGGTGCGAGTGGAATGACCAACCGTGGGAGAAATTCCGTTCGGTGGTCGGACGCAGTTTTCGCATGCGCGCACCTCGGCAGAGTGTCTATACCTTCGCGGCTACCGCGGTCTGGCGGCTGATTAGGGACTACGACATCGACCCGACCCAGGTCGGGCTGCTCGCCCTCGGAACCGAATCAAGCACCGACAATTCGGCCGGTGCTGTCATCGTGAAGGGCATGGTCAATGAGGCCCTCGCCGCCGCCGGCCTGCCACTGTTGGCCAGAGACTGCGAAGTGCCTGAATTCAAGCAGGCCTGCCTCGGCGGCGTGTACGGCATGAAAGCTGCGCTGCGCTATCTGGCAACGGATGGCCGCGGTCGCCAGGCCATCGTCGTCTGCGCCGACATCGCCGAGTACGCGCGCGGTGGCAGCGGCGAGCCCACCCAGGGAGCAGGGGCCGTCGCCATGTTGCTGGAGAGCGACGCACGGCTACTGGAGGTGGACCTCGCCAGGGCTGGCAGCGACTCCGACTATCGGGTGGCCGACTTTCGCAAGCCGTTTACACGTTTTCGCAATCAGCCCGACCGCGACGACGGCCAGCTGCAGGACCTGCCCATGTTCAACGGGCATTACTCCACCAGCTGCTACATCGATGCCACCCACCACGCGATGACGGCGATGCTCGACAAACGCCCCGGCCGAAATCTCGACTATTTTCACGACATCGACGCGGTGTTCATGCACCGCCCGTACCACCAGATGCCCACCACCGGGTGGGTCATGGCCTACCTGTTCACTCTCGCGCACGATACCGACGGTCACGACGAGCTGCGCGCACTCGCCGCCGGAGCCGGCGTCGACGCCGATCGGCTGAGCGCTGAGCTGCTGGCTCCAAAACCATTCGGAATCACCGGTGCGCAGCTCGCCGAAAACACCGGCGATGCCTTTCCGCTGGCGCGCCGGGCGCGCAACCAGCTGCGCAAAACCCCGCTCTGGGACACCCTCGTTCGGGAAAAGCTCGGACTAGGCTCGGAAGCCATGCGCGACCTCGGTAATCTCTACACCGCTGCCCTGCCGGCCTGGCTCGCCGCTGGCCTGCACCAGGCCCTGACCGACGGCCTGGATCTGGCCGATCAGGACTGGCTGGCCCTCGGCTATGGCAGTGGCGACGCGGCGGAGGCCCTGCCGCTGCGGGTTGTGGCCGGGTGGCAAGACGCGGCGGCGCGAATCAATTTCGACCGCGCGCTGCTCGGAGCTGTCGATCTGAACGAAACGCAATATATCGACGTGCACGCGGGACGCCTGATCGACGTCACCCCGCCCGCCCACGACGAGTTCGTGGTCGATCATGTCGGAACATCGAACGGACCCGACTTCTTCGATGAGGGCGTCGAGTATTACCGATACGTGGTCGACAGCACCGAATAACCAGAACGGGGCCGGCTGGAGCCGGTCCCGTTCTTTGTACCGCTACTCCGCTGCGCCGATCTCGGGCTCGCCCTGTGCGTGCCGGGCACGCAGCCACGGAATGAGACCGCCGACCAAGAGCATCTCGATCTGGCGGGTCGAGAGTTCGTGCCGCACCGTATAGGTCTCGTTGCGGGTGGTGTTGCGAACGAGAATCTCGGTGCCGTTGGCGAGCGCCTCCCGAATGCCATCGAGCACCAGGACGTCGTCACGCTGGATGCGATCGTGGTCGGCGGCATCCGTGAATTGCAGCGCGAGCGCGCCGAAGTTGGCCAGGTTCTGCCAGTGGATTCGCGCGAATGACACCGCCAGCACCACCCGCAGGCCTAGGAATCGGGGCGTGATCGCGGCGTGCTCGCGGGAGGAACCCTGCCCGTAGTTGGCACCGGCGACAATCATATGGCCGGTCGTGTCCCGGCTGAGCGCGGCGCGGGTCGGGTAGGTCGGGTCGACCTGATCAAAGGTGAATTCGGCAAGTTTGGGCACGTTGCTGCGAAACGGCAAGACACGCGCACCGGCCGGAAGAATCTCATCCGTTGAAATATCGTCGCCAACGATCAGCGCAACGGGCGCCTCAATACGCTCGGCGAGCGGGCCGAAGACCGGCAGAGATGAAATATTCTCGCCCTTGACCAGCGCGATGGTGAGCGATTCCGCCGCCGGCAGCGGCGCCTCAAGCATGGTCAGGTTCACACTGGAGAACTCGGGCAGGACGATCTCGGGATAGTCCATACCGAACAAGTCGGCGAGGTCGCGCGGATCGGTGATTTTTCCGGTCAACGCGGCCGCAGCCCCGGTTTCCGGCGAACAGAGGTAGACCGAGTCCTCCTGGGTGCCCGAGCGACCCGGAAAGTTGCGCGGCATGGTACGCAGGCTGATGCTGCCGTTGGCGGGTGCCTGCCCCATGCCGATGCAGCCCATGCAGCCAGACTGGTGCAGCCGCGCACCGGCCCCGATCAGATCGAGGGTTGCCCCCATTTTGGTCAGGTCCTGCAGAATCTGGCGTGAACTCGGATTGACGTCGAGGCTCAGCCCGGGGAAGGACTGACGTCCCTTGGTGATCGCCGCGACGATCGCGAAGTCGCGCAGACCCGGGTTAGCGGATGACCCGATCACCACCTGCTCGACCGGCCGGCCGGCGACCTCGCTCACCGGAACGACATTGCCCGGAGAACTCGGCAGCGCGATCAACGGCACGATCGTCGCGAGATCGATCTCCTCGTTCACGTCATAGGTCGCATCAGCGTCGGCGAGCAGTTCGACGAAGTCGTCCTCACGCGCCTCCGCGCGCAAGAATGTGCGAACCTGATCATCGGCGGGAAACACCGTCGTCGTTGCTCCGAGCTCTGCGCCCATATTGGCAATCACGTGCCGGTCCATCGCGGTCAGCGATGCCAGCCCCGGACCGTAGTACTCGACGATCCGGTTGACACCGCCCTTCACACCGTGGCGACGGAGCATTTCAAGGATGACGTCCTTGGCGCTCGTCCACGGCGGCAGCTGTCCGGTGAGACGAATCCCCCAGATTTCGGGCATGCGAATGTAGAGCGGTTCGCCGGCGATCGCCAGCGCGACCTCGGTGCCGCCGACGCCGATGGCGAGCATGCCGAGGGAGCCAGCCGCCGGGGTGTGGCTGTCCGAGCCGACCATGGTCTTGCCTGGGATACCGAAGCGCTGCATGTGCGTCGGGTGCGATACCCCGTTGCCGGCCTTGGAAAACCAGATGCCAAAGCGTTGGCAGGCAGAACGCAGAAAGTCATGGTCTTCGGCGTTCTTGCTGTCGGCCTGCAACAGGTTGTGGTCGACATACTGCACGGAAACCTCTGTGCGTGCGTAATCCAGGCCGAGAGCTTCCAGCTCGAGCATGACCAGGGTGCCCGTTGCATCCTGGGTGAGGGTCTGGTCGATGCGGATGCCGATTTCGGTGCCGGGGATCATCTCTCCGACTATCAGATGCGAGGAAATTAATTTCTGGGCGACGTTGTAGGCCATGCGGGCTCCCTTGCTAGTGTGCGGGTGGCTGCGTCGACAAGCACCAATCCACGCAACCCGCTGATCCTTAACCTATGCGACTGCGGGGCTGACGACCACTCTTTGGGGGTGTTTGGGTCAGAGCCCAGTAAGTGTGGGCTGGCACGAGACCAAGTCCGGCTCCCATACGATAGACGGCGTGAGTAGTTACGCCCTGGTGCGCCCCGAACAGCGCACGCCGATCGCGCGGTATCGGCATTCCCTTTGGCTGCTGACGCAGCGCGATCTTCGCGTGCGCTACTCCACCTCGGTACTCGGCTACTTCTGGTCCATCCTCGATCCGCTCGTGATGGCCGGAATCTACTGGTTCGTCTTCACCCAGGTATTTGACAAAAACGTCGGCACCGAGCCTTATATCGTGTTCCTGTTGGCCGCCCTGCTGCCCTGGATGTGGTTCAACGGGGCTGTCTCCGATTGCACGAGGGCATTTCTGCGCGAGGCCAAGCTCATCCGCTCCACCCGCATTCCCCGCACCATCTGGGTGAACCGCCTCGTGCTCTCCAAGGGCATCGAGTTTCTCGCTTCGATACCGGTACTGGTTCTCTTCGCCATTGTGTACGGCGCGCAACTGCACATCGACGCGCTGTTCTTTCCCCTCGCCATGGTGATTCAGGCAGCGCTGACCGCGGGGGTCGGCCTGCTCGTCGCACCGCTCGTCGTGTTCTTTCGAGACCTGGAACGGGCCGTCAAACTCATCCTTCGATTTCTCTTCTACGCCTCCCCCATCATCTACAGCACCACCGATCTTCCGCCCGAACTGCAGTTCTGGGCTGCTTTCAACCCACTGACCGGCATCTTCAGCCTCTACCGGGCAGCGTTTTTTCCGGAGCAACTCGACTGGTTCGCCGTTGCGATCAGCGTTGTCATGTCCCTGGTCTTTCTCGGGCTGGGGCTGCTGGTCTTCCGCCGCACCGAGCGCGCCGTTCTGAAGGAGATCTAATGGTGAACCAGACAGCCGCGGTGCTGCCGGTGATTGCGCTAGTGGATGTCGGCATCCGCTTTCGCAGGAATCGTCGCGGTCGTCGCAATTTCAAGGACCTCTTCGGTGCCAGAAACCGGCGCAGCCGCCCGGGCGAATTCTGGGCCCTGCAGCACGTGAGCTTCACCGTGCAGCCGGGGGAAGCCATCGGTGTCGTCGGCCGCAACGGCCAGGGCAAGTCCACCCTGCTCAAACTCGTCACCGGAGTCGTACTTCCCGATACGGGAACGGTGCACGTGACCGAAGGCGTCGCACCGCTGATCGAGATCACCGGCGGATTCGTCGACGACCTGAGCGTACGCGACAACGTCTATCTCACTGCGGGATTGCACGGCATGACCCGCAAGCAAATTGCCGAACGCTTTGACGAGATCATCGACTTCGCCGAGATCGCCGATTTCATCGACACGCCGTACAAGCATCTGTCCAGCGGCATGAAGGTGCGCATCGCTTTCGCCGTGATCTCCCGGTTGGAAGAACCGATTCTGCTAGTCGACGAGGTACTGGCCGTGGGAGATAAGGCCTTTCGGGAGAAGTGCTATCAGCGCATCGAAGAGCTTCTCGCCGGCGGCCGAACGCTGTTCATCGTGTCGCACAATGAGCGAGACCTGCGTCGGTTCTGCACCCGCGGCCTCTACCTCGACCGGGGCGATCTTGTGCTCGATGCCCCGATCACCGACGTGCTTGAGCGCTACAACACGGACTACGCCGTCAAGCCCAAGGCCTGACCAGAAGCATCGTCAGCGAAAGTTGATGGCCAGGTAGGCGTCCCGGGTGGGCGGAAGCTGTTCGACCTCCAGGCCGATTACCAGCTCACTGAGTTCGAGTTGCAGGACGGCGGCAAGTCGAATGAGGGTGTACATAGTCGGGTTTCCATACCCCCGATCGATCCGGGCATAATTCGACACGTTGAGTCCGGCGAGCAGGGCCACCGACTCCTGATTGAAGCCAAGAGTCAGGCGCCGTTCGCGCAGACGGCGGCCAAGCAGTCTGGATGCTTCTGATTTCGGCTCGGGCATTCCTCAGTTGTAGCCGCCCGCCCCGGTCTTGACTAGCGGCTGGACAATTGCCCAGACGTGGTATTTGATGTCTTGCCGGAGTCGCCGCGCGGCACAGCGTGTGCCCCGGCGCACCACGTACACTCGACGAGACGGGCGAGGGGGAAAGCGATCAATGGCCAGGAAAAGCACACCGATGCTGTCGTCGACCGGCGGGAATCCGCAGGGCGGTGCCCTACCGACCGGGTTTGTGAAGGGAATCGACCGGGTTCTGGCCATTCACCGGCCAGTCGTCCTGGCCCATATCCGCAGCATCCGTCGCCGCAATCCCCACGCCTCGCCGGAGCAGATCGTGCGCATCCTGGAGAAGCGCTATCTCGCGGCGGTCACCGCCGGGGGCGCAGCAGTGGGCGCGACCGCCGTCATTCCCGGGGTCGGCACGGGCGTGACCATCGCCCTGTCTGGCCTGGAGACCGCCGGCTTTCTCGAGGCGACGGCGCTGTTCACGCAGTCAGTCAGCGAGGTACACGGTATCGCCGTGGAGGATCCGGAGCGAGCCCGCGCCCTGGTCATGACCATGATGCTGGGCCGGGAGGGCAGCGATCTGGTGCGTCAGCTCGCTGGCCAGGTCACCGGTTCGGGCACGGCCCGCACCACCTACTGGGGCGAACTCATCACGAACAGCCTCCCCCGAGCGGTTCTGGGCCCCCTGACTGACCGGCTCAAGAGCGCTTTTCTGCGTCAGTTCGCCACCCGTGGCAGCGCCAGCCTGCTCGGCAAAGTCCTCCCGTTTGGCATCGGAGCGGTCATCGGCGGTGTCGGCAATCACATTCTGGGCAATAAGGTCATGCACGCGTCACGACTCGCGTTCGGCCCGCCGCCCACCGGGTTTCAGCCGGATTTGGACCCACGAGTTCGGGAAATCCGGGTGCTGGAAACGCACCGGGGCAAGCCGGTGGCGGCCGGACCGGCCGAGCCTCTGGCATCCGCTTCGTGGCCGACTGCGCAGCCGCAGCAGCTCGAATCGCCGCTCGACCCCGCACGGGAGTAGCGCGTCGGTCGTGCTGGTGCTGCTCGCGCAACCCCAAGCCGCTCGCGCGCGCGGCCTGCCCGGCGCGCGAGCCACAATCGGGCGCCCGTGCAGCACAGCAGCGCGCAATGTTCGCTGGGAGGCCCAACACCCGGTCAGAACCCGACGCTATAGCTCGTCGTCGGGGATCGTGGTGGGATCGGGCACGATGGGTGCATCGTGGTCGTGCGCGGCCGCGAACCGATCCCATTCGTCCATGAGGTGCTGCACGGCCGTGTGCAGGCGCTCCGTTGCGACGCCGGGGGTGGTGTCGCCGAAATAGCGCTGCACCCAGCCCTGCAGTCGTTCGACCGCCGCGCCATCGTGGGTGAGCCGGTCGACGGCGGCCACGATGTCCCCGGCCTTCTCGGCGGGCAGCCACTCGCAGTCGGAGAGGTACCCGCTCGTGTCGATCACGGCCGTCGGGTTCACCGGGCGGGTGATAATAAGTGGCTTGCCGGTGGCGAGGCGGTCGTACACCATCGCCGAAATGTCGACGATGGCGACGTCAGCGACGGCCAACTGCCAGCCGAGGTCTGGGCCGGAATCGTAGACGTGCTGCGCGCGCGGATCGCGGGCGTTCGCCGCGGCGATGGCGCTGATGATGGTCTTATTGGCGGCACCGTAGAGGTGGTCGACAACGCCGCTGCGCGGGTGCGGACGATAGATGACCCGATGCGTTCCGGTGGCCAGCAGGGCGCTGACCAGCGCGACCCCGTGGGTCGCGACGGAGCCATAGGCGGCGGTTGCCCGATCGCCCTCCCAGGTGGGGGCGTAGAGCACGACCTGGCGTTCGTCGCGCGTGTACGGCAGTTCGCCGCTGAAATAGTCGGCCTGCGGGCGCCCGATTTTGATGGCGCGCTTGTCGAAGTCGTAGTCCCAGAGCACCCGGTCCAGTCGGGCCAGCGCGGCGTCCCCGGCGACGAAGGAGTAGTCGTAGGCCTTGAACTGGTTGGTGATCATATACATCTTGTCGCTCTCACCGTGGTTGATGAAAACGTGCCAGCAGCGCCCGTAGCGCATCATCTGAAAGTTGCGCGGGTTCTGGTTGACATAGAACACGATGCGGATGTCCTGCTCGGCGACGATCCGCTCGAGCTGCGGCACCGTGCGCGCGTAGGCGACTGGAACCGGCGACTCGTCCATGAGCTTGAGGGTGCCGCCGCCGGTGCGGCTGAGCACCAGCACCGGCCAGGTCTTGGCGAGGGTGGCGAGCGGCCGGTACCACTGCCGCATCTGGTACATGTTGACCGGCCCGTCAGCAAAGTAGACGGCGATCTTGAAGTGGTTGTCCTCGCGTATTTCCCGCGATTTCAGCGGGCCGCGCAGCGCGTGTTGCGCCTTGCGGGATGCCACAACATCCTTGACCAGCTTGACGGCACGCCTGATGTCTTTCCGAATTACCACCGAACCAGCCTACCGTCCCTCAGATAATCGGCGGTCGCCCGGCGACGGTCATGCGCCAGATCGTGCGTGCTCGAAGCGGATGCCGCGGCCCCGGATCGCTGCGCCAGCCCTCGCGCCAGCCGCCGAACCAGGCGCGCAGGGCCGGCCGGTTGTTCGGGGCCCAGCGCAGCACCTGAATTGCCGTCCAGGCGCCGACATAGAGCGGCACCAACAGGGCAGGCAGGTTGCGACGGGCGAGCCAAACCCGATTGCGGGCATTCAGGCGATAGTAGTCGGCGTGCCGGGTCTGCAGGATCACCGGATGGTTGGCCACGAGGTCGCCGGCATACCAGGCGACCCGGCCCTGGTCCCAGACCCGCCAGGCCAGTTCGATGCCCTCGTGGGCGTAGAAGAACGGCTCGGCCCAGCCGCCGGTCGCGTCGAAGACGGTCCGCGGCAGCAACACGGCGCCCTCCCAGACCGAGAACACCGGTCCGGGCGTGGCGGCCTCGCCCTTGCGGATGCGCGGAATCCACCGCCGGGGCGATTCGACGCCGGTCGGGTCCTCGACCCGCGGCTGCAGCAGGCCGATCGTGGGGTCGGCGCGCAGCTTGCCGATCGCGTTGATCAGAAAGTTCGGGTCGGGAATGCTCGCATCGTCGTCGAGAAAGAACAGGTATTCCCCGGTGACGAGCGACACCCCGCGATTGCGTCCGGCCGGAATGCCGAGGTTCGTCGGCAGCCCGAGCGATTGCACGCCGCCAGGCAGGCCGGTCGGCTGCCAGCCGTTGCCGACACAGATTACGTCGAGGGTAACCCCCTGCTGGGCCAGCACCGAGCGGATTCCGCGGTCGAGGTCCTCTGGCCGGGTGCCCTGGGTGAGCACCACGACACCGACCGTCGGGGTAGCGGAGCCAAAGCTAGGAACGGACACGCTTGGACGCCATAATGGCCACGAAATGACCGATGAGCGACAGAAATGCGAGCGGAACCAGGATGCTCAGCACGGCCCGGTCGACGATCGGCTGCCCGATCACCAGCCCAATGACGGCCGCGGCGAAGATGACCATGGTCAGCTCGACCGAGTGGTACAGCCGGTGGAAGGGCACGAAGCGCGCGAGACGGCGAACGCGGGCGATCAGGCGGGGCGTCGGGGTCTTCTCGCCGTGGGTGTCGGCGAGCTTGGTCAGGCCGGCGTTGGCGCGGGCGACGTGCACCATGTCGTTGAGCGCTTTGTTCAGCACGATGATCAGGGCGAGCAGCAGCGCGAGGCTGGTCCAGAGAAAATCCTCGGGCGACTCGAACGGGTACGCGGCTGCCCTAAAGCCGAGGGCAATGGGAATGAGCGACTCGGTGGAATAGTGCCCGACCTTGTCGAGAAACACCCCCGCGGGTGAGGACGTGCCGCGCCAGCGGGCGACTTCACCGTCACAGCAATCGATCAGCATTTGCACCTGGCTGAGGGCGAGGGCCAGCAGTGCGCCCCAGATTCCCGGAATCAGCAGCGCTGCGGCGGTCGACCAGCCAGCCAGGATCATCAGAGCGGTCACGCCGTTGGCGGAGATGCGGGTTTTCAGCAGCATCCAGGTCAGGTACGGCGACAGGTCGCGCAGGTACAGGCTTGCCGTCCAGTGCTCGGCGTTGGCACGCAGGCGCACCTCCGGCGGCTGGGCGACGGCTCGGAGCTGGGCGATGGACTCCGGTCGGGCCGGCCGGTTGGGCGAGATGTGGGGCGAACTGGTCATCTGCTCACCTTCCCGTGTGTGCCGTGATGTTGCTGGTGAGCTTGAGATATCCGAGGACGAAGCCGATTCCCCAGCAGAAGTGAATGCACGGCAAGACTACGAGAAAATGCAGTCCTGCACGAAATCCGTCTGGTCGGGCCACCGCGAGAGTCGCGGCGACGACGATGAGCAGGTACCCGGCCGGAACAATCAGGCTGAGGAGCAGCCACGGCGTTGCGCCGAGAGCCAGCTGCAGGAGCCCCCCGAGGCCGAGGAGCACCCCGAGAGTCACACCGAGCACCATGGCCGGCGGCACGAAATAACGGATGCCGTTGGCCGCCGGGTAGCGCCGCGCGAGTTCTCCGCGCCACAGCCCGGTCGACAGCATCTGCCGCGCCAATTGGGCCAGGGTCGGCCGGGGCCGGTAGAGCACCCGCAGCTTCGGCGTGAACCAGACCAAGCCACCGGCCTCGCGCAGCCGACGGTTGAGGTCCCAGTCCTGGCCGCGTTTCACACCCTCGTCGAAGAGCCCGACGTCGAGGATGCTCTGGGTGCGAAAACAGCCCAGGTAGACCGTTTCTGCGGCCCCTTCCGCTCCGCCCACGTGATGCGGTGTGCCGCCGAGGCCGATGCGGGTGCCGTAGGCGCGGGCTACGGCCCGTTCAAAGGCACTGATTCCGCGAGCATCCATGATGCCGCCGACGTTGTCGGCGCCGGTGCGTTCGAGCGTTTCAACCGCGACGCGGGCGTACTCGGGGGGCAACACCGAGTGAGCGTCCACGCGAATGACGACCGCATATTGGGAGGCGCGAATGGCCGTGTTCAGGCCTGCCGGAGTCGACCCCACATCGTTGGCCACGACACGAATACGAGCATCTACGGCGGCCATTTCCTCGACCAGTTCGGTCGTTCCGTCGATGCTCGGTCCGAGCGCCAGGGTGACCTCGAACGGTCCCTGGTAGTCCTGCCCCAGCAGGCTCTCGACTGCAGCTCGCACGTGTGTCGCCTCGTTCAGCACGGGCATCACGTACGAGACCCCGGGCAGAAATCCCGTACTACCTTGGTGCACCTGGCTGGCCAGCTTTCCGATAAGGGGGTAGGACGATCGAGCCTACCAGCCCGGCAATTCGCCACGCGCCGACGTTCCGTCACCCGCCTGCAGACAAACACATCGCGCCGCCGGCGAGCCGGCGACGCGATGTGCAGGAAGGGAGCGGGGCTTAGCTGGTCAGCTCGCCGACCGTGACCGAGACGGTGAACGACTTGCCGTCCCGCACATAGGTGAGGTCAGCGGTTCCACCGGCCGGGAGTACCCGCACCTGGGCGGTGAGGTCGATCGCGTCGGTGATCGGCACACCGTTGAAGTTGGTGATCACGTCGTCAGCTTGCAGGCCGGCCTGTTCGGCCGCACCACCGGAGCTGGCTTCGACGATGAGGGCACCCACCGTGCTGCTGGTCGAGCTCGACGCGTCTCTGACGCTCGCACCGAGCAGGCCGTGCGTGGCCGTTCCATTGGCGATGATCTCATCGGAGATGCGCTGGGCGAAGTTCGACGGGATCGAGAATCCCACGCCGATGCTTCCGGCCGCCGACGACGCGGTCGTGCTGCCGGCGCTCGCGATGGCCACGTTGATGCCGATCAGCTCACCGGCGTCATTCAGCAGGGCGCCACCGGAGTTACCGGGGTTGATGGCGGCATCCGTTTGAATCACGGGGAGGGAGATGCTCGCGGTGGCACCCTGGGAGCCCTGCGACTGTTCGCCGTTCTGGTTGGGGAAGTCGAAGAAGAACGGGTTCTGGCTGTCGCCCTCGTCGGGTACCGTCTGGTCGGGCGAACTCGGTGCGGCCGAGCTTGCGACGGTGATGCTGCGGTTGAGGGCGCTGACGATGCCGTCAGTGACCGTGCCGGACAGGCCGAGGGGGGCGCCGATGGCGATGGCGCTGTCGCCGACGTTGAGCTCGGAGGAGTCACCCCAGGTGATCGGGGTCAGGCCGCTGGCGTCGGTCAGTTTGATGACGGCGAGGTCGGAGATGGGGTCGGTGCCGACGAGCGTAGCGGTGTACAGCTTGCCGTCGTTGCTCTTGACCTCGATCGTGACGTCCGAGGCGGCTCCGTCGAGCGTGACGACATGGGTGTTGGTGAGCACGTAGCCGTCTTCGGTGAGGATGACCCCTGAGCCGGTACCGCCCGAGGAGCCATTGGCGACATCGATGGTCACGACGCTCGGCGAGGCCTTCGCGGCGACGGCGGTGATCTGATTCACGCTCGTGGAGTCATTGACCACGACGTTGCTCGGGCCGGAGGCTTCGCTGACCCGGACTCCGTTGCTCTGGTTGCTCATCATCAGGGCGGTGATGCCGGCACCGGATGATCCGCCGACCAGGGCGCCGATGGCGAGGGCGGCGATGAGCGCGACGCTGCCTTTGCGGCGACCGGATTCCTTGGTCTTGCCGGCCGTGAACGGCTGCCCGGGGTAGGAATTAGCGGTGGCGTAGTCCTGCGGGGCGACGCTGGGGGCGTAGGCAGAGGCTGTGGCGGTCTCGACGGGGCGACCGAAGGCATCCGTCGGGTAAGTGGAGGTCGGGTTCGCGGCCGGGTAGCCGGTCTCAGTCGCGGCAGGCTGGGTTGGTGCCTTGACGACCGGCACGGCGGGCTCGGAATTCGTCGGCGGGGCGGTCGGGGCCGAGGGTGCGGCCGGCGCTTCGGTGGGTGGCACCGGCGGTACCGTGGGCGGAGTAGCCTCGCCGGACTCATTCACGGCAAAGGCTGCTGCGTCATCAGCCGGATCGGGGGTGGTGCCAGAATCTTTATTGTTGTCGGTCATCGGGTGCTCCTTCCAAGCGTTGCCAGCTTTGCGCCCGAACCTGAACGTTCGGTATGTACGGCCTGAGAGCATTCAATGATCAAGCCGAGACCTTGCCGAGGCGATAGTTTGGAGCCCATGCAGGACTCTTTCCACACAGAACATACCCCGATCGTCTCGGGTGCCTGGCGACGCACAGCCTGCGGGGCCGGGCTCCTCGCGGAAGACGGCAGCGTTGCAGCGAGTATATTCGCCGAGATGAGCGCGCTCGCCGCGCGCACCGGTGCCATCAATCTCGGACAGGGCTTTCCGGATGAAGACGGACCGGCCGAGGTTCTCGAGGCCGCCCGCCAGGCGATCAGCGACGGGGTGAACCAATATCCGCCTGGGCGCGGCCAGCCGGTCCTCCTCGAGGCGATTGCCCGGCACCAGCAGCGGTTCTACGGGCTGAAGCTCGACCCCGGCAGTGAGATTCTGGTCACGGCCGGCGCAACCGAGGCGCTTGCGGCGACCATTCTGGCGCTGATCGAACCGGGTGACGAGGTCGTGACCTTCGAGCCGTTCTACGATGCCTACGGCGGACTGATCGGCCTGGGTGGCGGCATCCATCGAACGGTTCCGCTGCGTGCTCCCGACTTCCAGCCCGACCTCGACGCCCTGTGCGCCGCCGTGACCGATCGCACCCGACTGATCATCGTGAACGATCCGCACAACCCGACCGGCGCGATATTTCCCCGGGAGACTTTGGAGCTGATTGTCAAGCTCGCGCACCAGCACGACGCGTTGATCGTCACGGATGAGGTGTACGAACACCTCACGTTCGGGGCGCCACACATTCCGATCGTGACGCTGCCGGGGGCATGGGAGCGCACGGTCACCATTTCATCCGGAGGCAAGACGTTCAGCCTTACCGGCTGGAAGGTGGGGTGGCTGAGTGCACCCGCCAAAATCGTGACCGCCATTCTCGCGGTCAAGCAGTTTCTCACTTATGTGAACGCGGCGCCGTTTCAGCCGGCCATCGCGGTGGGGCTCGACCTGCCGGACGCGTATTTTGCGCACATCGCCGCCGAGATGAAGGGCAAGCGTGATGTCCTGGCCACGGGGCTTCGCGCGGCCGGATTCGCCATCAGCGTGCCGCAGGGCTCGTACTTCATCGTGGCGGACGCCACACCGCTCGGTTTCACCGACGGTGCCGACCTCTGCCGCCGGCTCCCCGAACTGGCCGGGGTGGTCGCGGTGCCGATTGCGGCGTTCTGCTCCCCCGCGCACCGGGGCGAATATGCGCCGCTCGTGCGGTTCGCCTACTGCAAGAAAATAGAACTTCTGGAACAGGCGTCGGCCGAGCTGGCCGCCCTCAAACCACGCTAAGTTTCGCGAGAGCGCAAAAAGTGCCCGATTGAGAGTGTCAATCGGGCACTTTTTGCGCTCTCGCGGGGTAGTTAGGAAGCCAGGGCGGGGTAGTCGGTGTAGCCGCGGGCGCCGTCGGCGTAGTAGGTGAGCGGGTTGGGCTCGTTGACCGGCAGGTCCTCCTGCCAGCGACGCAGCAGGTCGGGGTTCGCGATGGCCGCGCGACCGACCACGACGGCGTCCGCGACGTCGTCACGAACCAGGGCGAGGGCTTCGTAGCGCGAGGTAATCACACCGAATCCGCTGTTCACCAAGAAGTTGCCACCGAAGCGCGCCCGCAGGTGTTGCACGAACTCCCCGGCCGGGTCGGCGTGCAGCACGCTCAGGTAAGCCAGGCCCAGCGGGGCGATCCCGCCGAGGAGGGCGCCATAGGTGGCCGCGAGGTCGTCGGCATCCGTTTCGAGGGCATCCTGAATGTTGTGCTCGGGCGAGATGCGCAGGCCCACCTTGCCGGCACCGATCGCCGCGGCGACCGCCGTGACAACGTCGATGACGAAACGGGCACGATTCTCGGGCGAACCGCCGAAGGAGTCGCCCCGCACGTTGGAGGCCGGCGAGAGGAATTCGTGCAGCAGGTAGCCGTTGGCGCCGTGCAGCTCCACGCCGTCGAATCCGGCCGCGATGGCGTTCTTCGACGCGCGCACGAAGTCCTCGATGATGCCGGGCAATTCCTCGGCGGTCAGTGCGTGGGGCACGGGAAAGTCCTGCTTGCCGTCGTAGGTGCGAGTACTTCCGGTGATGGCGATCGCGCTGGGCCCAACGACGCGGTAGCCGCCGGTGGTGGCTTCGTGCGTGACCCGGCCGGCGTGCATGACCTGGGCGACGATGCGTCCGCCGGCGGCGTGCACGGAGTCGGTCACGGCCTGCCAGCCAGCGAGCTGCTCCGGTTCAACCAGACCGGGCTGGCCGGGAAAGCCTTGGCCGGCGTGGCTCGGGTAGGTGCCCTCGCTCACGATCAGGCCGAGTGTGGCTCGCTGCGTGTAATGCAGGGCCACCAGCTCGCCGGGGACCCCAGACTGGCCAGAACGGANGGGACCCCAGACTGGCCAGAACGGATGCGGGTCAGCGGCGCCATCACGAGGCGGTTGGGCAGCTGCAGGTCGCCGAGGGTCAGCGGGGAAAAGAGGTTCACGGATACTTCTTTCTGAAAATAACGAGTCAGCCGGTCAGTCAGATCGACAGGTTCAGGGAGGACTGGCGGGCGGTCGTCGCTCTTCGCCCGTAGGCGGCAACGGCCGCGGCGCACTCGATATTCCTGCCTGTTAATTGGCTCAACGCGTGCGCTTCCTGCGCGTTGAGATTTCGTGCCCCATCTTTGTCAGGGCTGGGAGCAATCCGGCGCGGTCTGCGCACCGAACTATGCACATGAGCATCTTGATGACCCGACCAACGAGCAGAAGCCTCTCCGTCGCGACCGCCCTTGATACTCCGGGGCCGCGGCCGAAGCCCGGTCCGCGCCCGGCGCAACCCGTGCCGGCACCGATCCCCGAGCCGGCCGCCCAGCCCCGACCGGCACCCCCGGCGACCGTGCTGGGCTACAGCCCGTTCGCGCTCGACCCGGATGCGCGTCATTTTGGGCTGACGACCAGTTCGATGCGGCTGCGCGGCGGCACCGTCGTCGTGCGGCATGGGCGCCGCACGACCAGCCAGACCGCGACCATTCTGCTGCACGGTGCTGCCGGATCCTGGACGACCTGGACGCCCCTGCTGCAGGCGGCCCACGCCACCGAACGTGATCTACCCGATCTGATCATTCCCGACCTGCCAGGATGGGGCGACTCGCCGCTTCCCGCGGATGAAGCAAGCCTGACCGTCGAGTCGATGGCCGAGACAGTCGCCGAGGTGGCGCGTGCCCTCGGCTATGAGCGGTGGAACGTCGTGGGTCATTCCATGGGAGGGTTCATCGCGTTGCAGCTGGCGGCGAGCGAGACGCGGGCGACAGCATCCGTCGGTCTGGTCTCGGCCACGTCGTTTTCAATCCAGGACAGCGTGCGCCACCCGATTCGCCACTTCTTCGTGTTGCCGGCGTTCACCACGCTGCTGCTGACGATGCGGATCCTGCGGCTGGGCGGCAGCGCCAGCCGTAGCCTGATCACGGCCCTCGCCCGACTGAATCTACTGCGCGGCCTCGTTGCGCCGCTGTTTCGCCGCCCCGGAATCATCGACGGGGCCGTGGTCGCCGCGATCGGAACCGAACTGCGTCCAGCCGGGTTCGTGCTGGCCGCTGTCCGCGCCGGCGCCTACGACGCAACCCGGCGGTGGGCTCAGATCGTGTGCCCGGTGCGCGCCGTGCACGGTGACGACGACGTATTTGTCACGGCGGCCGACGACGCGAAGCTGCGCGAGGTTGTGCCCCAATGTGTGATCAGCACGATTGCGGGAGCCGGGCATTTCGGTCAGATCGAACGCCCGCTCGAAGTGCTGCTCCGGCTCGAATTCGCCGCTCCGCTGCCGGTCGACCCCGCCACAACGTGACAATGCGCTGGGCACTTGCTGAACTGCTTGTATTTGTCCCCCCAACGGAGGACAGTGAGGAACATTACCCGGTTCCACGTAAAAGTGCAGGCTTCGCTTTCAATCGTTCCGGCTCCAGTGTTTCAACACCCTTCGCTTCTCGCTGAGGGCAGCACGACCGACCGACCGAAAGTAGCACTCATGGGCTCGCTTACATATGATCGAGTCGTCGTAGAATTCGAAGACCGAATGTTGGCACATCTGCAACTCGTGATCGTTCAGAAACTGCGCCACGGTGAGAGTTTTCTGCTCTCCTGGCGCGATACCACCGTGATCGGCGACGGGCGGAGTTCGGCCTGGCTGAACCCGGCAATTCCGCTCTATTTCAAGTTCGCCGGTGACCACGCCCCGACCATCAATCCGAACTGGGTCGCTCAACTCAGCCGTTCGGCGAACAGTTCCCAGGGGCTCGTCGTGACCGCCGAAGAGAGTGCGGCCGTCGACGCCACCCACACACCCAAGATTGAACCGGCCATCGGCATTCGGGCGGCCGCCCAGACCCGCGCGACCAAGGCGAGCGTCAGCGAACGCTAGCCGGGTCAGCGCCGTCAGAATCAGCGCGGCACGACGGCGAACCGGCGCAGCGCCAGGGCCGGGTTGATCGCGCGCACCGTTGCAACGCGGGCCGGTTCCAGAAAGGCGATCGCGACATCCGCTGCCTCACCAAGACTCACCAACGCGACGCCCATCGGGTCGATGATCATGCTCGTACCCACGCCGATCGGCGGCGTGTGATCGGCGGCGGCCACGAACACGGTGTTCTCGAGCGCCCGGGCCGTCAGCAGCGTGCGCCAATGGTGCTCCTTGAGGGGACCGCGCACCCACTCGGCCGGCACCAGCACCAGGGTCGCTCCGGCATCGACGAGGCGACGGGTTACTTCGGGAAAGCGAACGTCGTAACAGGTCTGCAGGCCCACCCGCAGTCCACCGACCTCGAAGATCTCGGGATCGTCGATGTCCCCCGGCAACACCCAGTCGGATTCGCGATCGCCGAAGGCGTCGTAGAGGTGCAGTTTGCGATAGCTCGCGACGAGGCATCCGGTCGGATCGACGGCGACGAGGGTGTTCGAAAACCGGGCCGGGTCCTGCGTTGTCTCGAGCATGCCGGCCACAATGTGGATGCCCAGCTCGGCTGCGAGCGCGGCGAGCGCCGTCTTGAACGGGCCATCGAGCGGCTCCGCGGCGGCCACGAAGGCCGGCCCGAGTTTGGGCTCGAAGAAGGCCGAGTACTCCGGGAACACGACCAGGTGGGCACCACGCCGGGCTGCGGTCGTGGCCAGCTGGCGAATCACGGCCCGGTTCTGCGCTTTATCGGTCCCCGGCGCGAACTGGGCGACGGCAACGCCCACCGCGGCTGGCTGGTCTGGCTGCGCTGTTGGGCTCATGGCGAAAGCCTAGCTGGCAGCCGATGCCGACACCGTGGGGCAAACGGATTGGTCTTTGCAGCAAATTCGGGGCGTTTCGATGGCTACCGTTAACAATTGCTGGGTAGGTTGACCGGGTGACCTCCGCTATCGCGCCTCATCCCTTGGCTTCTCGCGCGCTGGCCCGACCCGATTTCACCCTCCGGTCAACCGGATGGTCAGCCTTTCTCGTGGGTCTCGTCGCCTTCATCGTGTCGGTCGCCTGGTCCTGGCAGCCGTCGTACTGGGGCGATGAAGCGGCCAGTGTGATGTCCGCCGAGCGCTCACTGCCCTCACTGTTCCTAATGCTCGGCAACATCGATGCGGTGCACGGCGCCTACTACCTGTTTCTGCACGGCTGGATTGACCTGTTCGGCGCCTCCGAGTTCTCCACCCGGCTGCCGAGCGCGATCGCGATCGGCGCTGCCGCCGCCGGCACCGTCGTTCTGGCCGAAAAATTCATCTCCCGCCCGGCCGCGATCGGCGCCGGCCTGATCTTCGCTGTGCTGCCCCGAGTGACCTACATGGGGTCTGAGGCGCGATCGACGGCGATCGCGACGGCGATCGCCGTGTGGCTGACCGTGCTGCTGGTGCTCGCGGTGCGCAGCCGCACCGCGAGTCGCCGACGGCAGATCGCCCTGTGGGGTGGCTACTCCCTGCTGCTCGCATTGGGAATATACGTCTTCCTTTACCTGGCCCTGCTGCTTCCGGTACATGCCGTGGCGGTCGTGGCGCTGGCCCGCCGGCATCCGCTTCGCCGACCCACTGCCCGACTCTGGTGGAGCCTGGCACTCTGGCTGGGGGCAAGCCTGCTCGGGCTGCTGCTGGCCCTGCCCATTCTGCTCGCGGGCTCAGCCCAGCGGGAGCAGATCGCGTTCATCGGCCGCCGCCCAAGGGTCACCGTCTCTGAAGCCGCGGTCATGCAGTGGTTCGACACCGTTCCGGTCGCGATCATGGCCTGGGCGCTCATTATCGTGGCCGTAATGGCCGTATTTTTTCGGCTCCGCGGCACGCAATATCAGGCTGGTCTGCCCAGCCGCGGTGCGCTGAGCATTTTCCTGGCCTGGATGCTGCTGCCGAGCGGCATCCTCTTGATCGGCAACGAGTTAGTCACCCCCATGTACTCGACGCGCTACCTGTCGATCTGCGCCCCGGCGGTGGCCATCGTGATCGCCGTGGGGCTGGCCGCTCTGGCCAATAATTGGCTGCGCGCCGCAAGCGTTGCCCTGCTCGTGGCCACCATCGTGCCCGCCTACACCGTGCAACGCGGTGAATTCGGCAAGAACGAGGGCAGCGACTGGCGTCAGGCGGCGGCCGTGCTGGCCGCCGAGGCGCTGCCCGGCGACGGCGTCGTCTTCGACCAGAGCGTGCGCCCGTCGCGCATTCCGCGGCTGGCCATGCACCTCTACCCCGAGGCGTTCGCCGGCCTGCACGACGTGACATTGACCCGTGCCTACAGCGACACGGCCTGGCTCTGGGACGAAGTAGCCCCACTGCCCGACGCGCTTCCGGCCGTAGCGAACCTCAACACGGTCTGGCTGCTGCAATACTCGGGGAGTGCGGACTGGCGACATGAAACGGATGTCCGCACGCTGCAACTGCAAGGATTCCGCGTCGCCGAGACGACGCTGGTCAACCGCACCATCATTATTGAAATGACGAGGTAAGCCAGTGCCCCTGAACTCAGCAACCACCACGCTGGTCATCATTCCCACCTACAACGAGGCCGAGAACGTGGCCAGCATTGTTGAACGCGTTCGCTCGAGCGTCCCCGCGGCGCACATTTTGGTCGTCGATGACGCCTCCCCCGACGGCACCGGCAGCCTCGCCGATCAGCTTGCCGTCTCGGATTCGGCCGTACACGTTCTGCATCGCACCGACAAGACCGGCCTCGGCGCCGCCTACCTCGAGGGTTTCGGCTGGGCTCTCAGCCACGGCTATACCCAGCTTGTGCAACTCGACGCCGATGGATCCCACCGGCCGGAGCAACTCGCCAGTCTGCTGACCGCGGCCGAAACGGCCGACGTGGTGCTGGGATCGCGCTGGGTACCGGGTGGGGCCATCGAGAATTGGCCCTGGCATCGACGCGCTCTCTCCCGCGGCGGGTCCTTCTACTCCCGGATACTGCTGCGACTGCCCCAACACGACGCCACCGGCGGTTACCGGGTGTATTCGGCCCGCGCCCTGTCACGCATGGACCTCTCCAGCGTCGACAGCCTCGGCTACTGCTTTCAGATCGAGATGCTGCTGCACGCCGTGCGCGCCGACCTGCGCGTCGTCGAGGTGCCAATCACCTTCGTCGAGCGGGTGCGCGGGTCGTCGAAGATGAACCCGCGCATCGCGATCGAGGCGATGGCTCGGGTGACGCTCTGGGGTGTGACAGGCATGGGCATCAGCCGGGCCGGCGCGCGCGCAGCTGCCGCAGCCCGCGGAGCCTGACTCCCAACGAATTTCGTTGCGGACCTGTGTGCGCAACAACAACGGACGACCGCCGTGGATGAGTTGTGCCAGCCGGACAACGACGGGTTTTCGTCACATTCGGGTGTTTGAGTCAGTTTGACTATATGATGGATCCAGCAGTTAGAGTCAACTAGACCTTTACGACTGGATCCCCGTGCTGGAACATTCCGTACAGACACCCCCGATCGCGCAGCAGAGCCCGCTCGCCGTCGGAGACGCCCGGGCGAGCGCTGCGGGGTCAGTCGCTGCGGGTTCAAGCCTGGCCGTGTCGACCGTGATCTTCGCCCTGCGCCCCGACGACGAGTCCGGGCTCAAGACCCTGTGGCTGCCCCTCGTTCGGCGCACCCGCGACCCTCACCGAGACCTCTGGGCGCTGCCGGGCGGATGGCTGCCGGCCGACGAAGAACTTGCCGCAGCCGCAGCCCGCACCCTGCGCGAGACCACTGAGCTGTCGCCGCGCTACCTCGAGCAGCTTTATACCTTCGGCGATATCGACCGCTCCCCCGGGCTGCGCGTGGTCTCCGTCGTGTACTGGGCGCTGGTGCGCTCTGAGGTCGCGGAACGGGCATCCGTTGGTGAAAACGTGCGCTGGTTTGCGGCCGACCAACTGCCGCCGCTGGCGTTTGACCACAACCGCATCGTGGAATACGCGCTCTGGCGGCTGCGCACCAAGGTCGAATACGCCCGCATCGCCCACGCCTTTCTCGGTGACACGTTCACCCTCGCCCAGTTGCGCGAGGTACACGAGGCCGTGCTGCAGAAAGCACTCGACCCGGCCAATTTTCGGCGATCGATGGAGTCGAGCGGCACCCTGATCAGCACCGATCAGCACGTGGCCGGTGCCCGCCATCGACCGGCGCGGCTCTACCGCTATGACGGTCGCGCCAGCGAGCACGACCCGCCGGGGCCGACGCTCTAACCTCCTTCTCACTTCCCATCACTTTCCTAGGAGCACGACCATGACTATTCCCTCGGTCGAGACCACCATTCGTCTCATCGGCACCGGCAAAGCCGCCGGCAGCACGTGCAGCCCCGACCTGGCAACAGATCCGTGGGAATTCGACACCCGAGCCCCGGGCTACGGCCCCGGATCGTCGATGGGTGACGTTATTCCGGCCGGCTCTCCCCGCCAGGGCGCACTGCCCGAGCGTTACCGCACTGCCTCGCCGGAGGAACTCAGCGCCCGCATCGTCGAGGCCAAGAACGTGCTCGGCGACTCGGTCGTCATTCTCGGACACTTCTACCAGCGCGATGAGGTGCTGCGGCACGCCGATTTCGTCGGCGACAGCTTTCAGCTCGCCCAGGCCACCCAGAGCCGCCCCGACGCCGCCGCGATCGTGTTTCTCGGCGTGCACTTCATGGCCGAAACCGCCGACCTGCTCTCCGGGCCCGATCAGGCCGTCATTCTGCCGAACCTCGCCGCCGGCTGCTCGATGGCCGACATGGCCGACATCGACTCGGTCACCGAGTGTTGGGAACAGCTCGAAGACCTCTACGGCACCGAAGCGGATGCCTCCGGCCGGGTTCCGGTAATTCCGGTCACCTACATGAATTCCTCCGCCGCGCTCAAGGGCTTCTGCGGCGAGCACGGCGGCATCGTCTGCACCTCCTCGAACGCCAAGGCCGTGCTCGAGTGGGCCTTCGAACGCGGCCAGCGCGTATTGTTCTTCCCCGACCAGCACCTCGGCCGCAACACCGCCAAGGCGATGGGGGTGCCGCTCGACCAAATGCCGATGTGGAACCCGACCAAGCCGCTCGGCGGCAACACGGCCGAGCAACTCGACACCGCCCGCGTCGTGCTCTGGCACGGTTTCTGCAGCGTGCACCGCCGCTTCACCGTGCCGCAGATCGACGCCGCCCGCGCCGAGCACCCCGGCGTGCGGGTTTTGGTGCACCCGGAATGCCCGATGGCGGTCGTCGACGCCGCCGACTCGGCCGGATCCACCGATTTTATAGCCAAGGCCATCGCCGCAGCTCCGGCCGGTACAACGTTCGCCATCGGCACCGAGATCAACCTCGTGAACCGGCTCGCCGCCCAGCACCCCGAGCACAAGATATTCTGCCTCGACCCGGTGATCTGCCCCTGCTCGACCATGTACCGCATCCACGCCGGCTACCTGGCCTGGGTGCTCGAGGCGCTCGTCGGGGGCGGTGAGGCGCCGAGCCAGGTCCTCAACCAGATCACGGTGTCGGCCGATGTCGCTGTACACGCGCGCGTCGCCCTTGAGCGGATGCTGGCGGCCCGACCGCCGGCATCCATTGCGCCCACTGCTTTGCTGGACTCGCACCTGGTCGGCGCCTGACATGGCCGCGATCCTCGTGATCGGCAGCGGCCTCGGCGGCCTGCTGGCCGCAGTGCGGGCAGCGGATGCCGGCCACCAGGTGGTGCTGGTCACCAAGTCGGTACTGCCCGAAAGTAATACCCGCTATGCCCAGGGCGGAATCGCCGCCGCCCTGTTTCGCGACGACTCGGTGGACACCCACGTGGTCGACACGCTGCGCGCCGGCGCCGGTCTGTGCGACCCGGCGGCCGTGCGCGTGCTCTGTGAGGAGGGTCCGGCGCGGGTGCGCGACCTGATTCGATTCGGCGTGGACTTCGACCGGGATGAATCCGGCGTGGCCCGCGGCCTCGAAGCCGCCCACTCCCGCTCCCGCGTCGTGCACGCCGGCGGTGACGCCACCGGCGCCGCGGTCGAGGCAGCGCTCGTGGCGACCGTGCAACGCCGCGCCACGATCGAGGTGCGGGAGCACACCATGCTGGTCGACCTGATCGTGGACGATGACCGGGTGACGGGCGCCCGCGTGCTCGGCCCGGACGGCGTGCAGCTTTCGCTGGCCGCTGACGCCGTGATCCTGGCCACCGGCGGGGCCGGCGCGCTGTTCACGCACACCACCAATCCCTCGGTCGCGACCGGGGACGGGGTGGCGGCGGCGTGGCGAGCGGGAGCATCCGTTACCGATCTGGAGTTTTACCAGTTTCACCCGACCGCACTCGCCGTGCCCGGCACACCGCTCGTGTCGGAGGCGGTGCGCGGTGAAGGCGCCGTGCTGCGCGATCAACTCGGCGATCGCTTTATGCTCGCCGAGCACGCCGACGCCGAGCTCGCGCCGCGCGACGTTGTCGCCCGGGCGATCGCCAGCCAGATGGAGCAGCAGGGCGGCACGCCGGTGCTGCTCGACGCAACCGCACTGGGCCGCGAGCTGCTCGAAACCCGGTTTCCCACGATCACAGCGGCCTGCCGGGCTGCCGGTTTGGACTGGGCGGTCGATCCGATTCCGGTGGCCCCGGCCGCGCACTACTGGATGGGCGGCGTGGAAACGGATGCCTGGGGTCGCACCAGCCTGCCCGGCCTCTTCGCCGTCGGCGAGGTCGCCCGCACCGGGGCGCACGGCGCCAACCGGCTCGCTTCCAACTCCCTGCTCGAGGCGGCCGTGTTCGCGGACCGAGCCGTACGCGCGCTCGGCGAGCCCTGGCGGGCGAGCACGACGCTGTCCCCATTCACAGTGCTCTCCCGCAGCTTCGCCAACGCGACCCGCTCTGAATACCTCCCCCACCCGCTGTTCGACCCGGCCAACGCGAGCCAACCTGCGGATAGTTCCCCCTCGCTGGTCGAGCCTGCCGAGACCGCCACGAGAACACCGCCGGCCGGTCTCGGCACGCTGGTCAACCGCCAAACGTTGCAGCAGCTCCTCTGGGACTCTGCCGGAGTACACCGCTCCGGCGTCGGCCTCAGGCACGCCGCTCACAGCCTCACCCAGTGGGTCTCGCCGCCAGCGACCAGCCCCGACGTCGCCGCCCTCGAGGACCGCAACCTGCTCGACCTGGCCCGCCTACTCGTGAGCGCAGCCCTGGCCCGCGAGGAGTCGCGCGGCGCGCACTACCGCTCCGACTTCACCGACACCCGGCCCGAACTCGCCATGTCTTACTCGCAATCCCGCTCACTCATTCCGGCCAAGGAGGCCATCGCATGCTGAGCAATCACTCCATCGACGTTGTCGTGCAGGCCGCCCTCGACGAGGACGCGCCCTGGGGCGATCTCACTTCGGCCGTGCTCATTCCTGAAGACGCCGTCGCGACCGCCCGGCTCGAGGCGCGCGAACCGGGCGTATTCAGCGGCACCGCCGTCTTCGCGGCGGCCTTTCGCCTGACCGACCCGCGCATTGAGGTGCGTCCGTTCGTCCAAGACGGCGATTGGTTCGACACCGGCGCCACGCTGGCCGAGGTGACCGGCCCCGCCCGCGGCATCCTGCAGGGGGAGCGCATCGGGCTGAACTTCGTGCAGCGGATGAGCGGAATCGCCACCCTGACCGCCCGGTACGTCGCCGAGACGGCCGGCACCACGGCCCGCATCGTCGACACCCGCAAGACCACGCCCGGGCTGCGCGCCCTGGAGCGCCAGGCCGTGCGCGATGGCGGCGGCCACAACCACCGGTTCAGCCTCTCCGACACGGTGATGGCCAAGGACAACCACCTCGCCATCCTCGCGGCCGGCCCGCTCGGCCTGACCGAGGCCCTGCTTGAAGTGCGGGCGAAGCTTTCGCACACCACCCACTTCGAGGTGGAGGTCGACCGGCTCGACCAGATCGACGACGTGCTCGCGGCCGGCATCGACACGATTATGCTCGACAACTTCAGCCCCGAGGACCTGATTCAAGGGGTTCAGCAGATCGCCGGCCGGGCCATCGTCGAGGCCAGCGGCGGAGTCTCGCTCGACACGGTACGTGCCATCGCGGCATCCGGTGTCGACGTCATCTCGGTCGGTGCTCTCACCCACAGCGTGCACTCGCTCGACCTCGGGCTCGACGTGGCCATTCGGGTCAGCACGCCGGCCGGGTTCGCACTTGCGAACCCATGATCTACCTGGACAACGCCGCAACGACCCCGGTACGCCGCGAAGTACTTGAGGCGATGTGGCCGCACCTCACCAGCGGCTTCGGTAACCCGTCGAGTCACCACCAGGTCGGTGAGGCGGCCGCCGCCGTGCTGCGGGAGGCGCGGCGCAGCGTCGCCCGCTCGCTCGGCTGTCGCCCCGGCGAAGTGACCTTCACGAGCGGCGGCACCGAAAGCGACAACCTCGCCGTCAAGGGGATCGCCCTCGGCGCCCCGCGCGGCCGCCACATCGTCACGACTCCGATCGAACACGAGGCCGTGCTCGACTCCTGCGATTACCTGCGCCGGCTGCACGGTTTTGAGATCACCCTGCTGCCAGTGGATGCCGCCGGCAGCCTCGACCCCGCCGACCTGGCCCGCGCGCTCCGCCCCGACACCACCCTCGTGTCGGTGCACTACGCCAACAACGAGGTCGGCACCGTGCAGCCCCTGGCTGAACTGGCCGCTGTCGCGCAGGGTGTGCCCTTTCACACCGACGGAGTGCAGGCCGGTGGCTGGCTCGACCTCAACGTAAAAGCCCTCGGCGTGGACGCACTGAGCCTCTCCGGCCACAAGCTCGGTGCTCCCCCCGGCATCGGCGCCGTCTTTCTGCGCGGCCGCCTCGTGATCGAGCCGCTACTGCACGGCGGTGGCCAAGAGCGCGGCAAGCGCAGCGGCGCCGAGAACGTCGCCGGTGCGGTGGCCCTGGCCGTGGCGCTGCGCCTGGCCGGCGAGGAACGGGCTCTCACTGCCCAGCGCACCAGCGCCCTCCGCGACGAGTTCATCGGCACGGTGCTGCGCGAGACGCCGTCGGCCCGGCTCACCGGGCACCCGACCGACCGCCTGCCGGGCACCGCATCGTTCGTATTTCCGGGCACCAGCGGCGAGGCTGTGTTGCTCGAGCTCGAAGCGCGCGGCATCGTCTGTTCGAGCGGGTCCGCCTGCGCGGCCGGCAGCAGCGAGCCTTCGCATGTGCTCACTGCCATGGGCCTATCGGCCGACGTGGCGTTGACCGCTGTTCGGTTCACGCTGGGTGCTGGCACGTCGGCGGCGGAGGCGGCCGAGGCGGCGGCATCCGTTCGTGCAGCGGTAGCTGCGGTCGCCAGTCTCGGTACCTGACGCGAACCCTGTGCTCCGGCTGGGATACATGAGAAAAGCTTGACATTGGTCTGCGCTTCACCGATTCTGGGGACCACTAGCCAACACCCCCACAATGGGGAATGACACGATATGCCCGTTCAACTCGGCCCATCATTGTCACCGTGGATAGCCAACTCGGCCATTTCAGCAAGGAGCACCTCCACCGTGTCACGTTCACCCCGTTTTGCCAGCACAGTTACCCCCGAACGCGCTCTGCCCGCACGCACTCTGCCCATACTCGCGTCTGCTGTACTCGTCATATGCGCCGTTGCCACGCCTCTTTCGGCCTCAGCGGCCACGGCCGTCACAGTATCAACCGTGGCCCAGCTCACGTCCGCGCTTGCCAGCGCCACACCCGGTACCGTCATCACACTGGCCGACGGCAAGTACCTCGGTAAGTTTACGGGCGCGCAATCCGGCACAGCTGGTGCACCGATCACCGTGACGGGTTCCCGACGCGCCGTGCTCACCACGGGCTCTGCAACACAATCCGGCTACGCCTTGCACCTGACCGCACCGTACTGGAACCTGTCCGGATTCAGCGTTACACAGGCAGCCAAGGGAATCGTTTTGGACAATTCCGACTTCAGCGTCATCGACGGTGTGAACGTGGGATCGATCGGCCAGGAAGCCGTGCATGTGCGAACGAGCAGCAGCAATGTCACCATTCGCAACAGCCTCATTCACGACACCGGGCTCAAGACTCCGGCGTACGGGGAAGGCATCTACGTCGGCAGCGCCAAGAGCAATTGGGGCTCCGTCATGGGATCATCAACGACGCCAGACCGCTCGGACAACGTCGTCGTTGAGAGAAACACCATTACCAACACCACGGCCGAAGGTATCGACACCAAGGAAGGCACCACGGGCGGTCGCATAATTCAAAATTCCTTCCACCGCGCCGGATGGTCGGCAGAAAACTCTGCCGACTCCTGGGTGGACATCAAGGGCAATGGCTACACCATCTCCGGCAATACAGGGGATTCAACCCTGCTGGATGCTTTTCAGGTTCATTCAGTGCTTACCGGCTGGGGCGGGCAGAATGCATTCAGCTGGAACACCGTAACGGGGGGCGTACCCGGCTACGAAGTTAACATTGCGTCGAAGACTGCCGGAAACACCGTGAAATGCGATTCTTCGACGGCCACGAAGGGACTCACCAACATCGCTTGCAGCTAGAGCGCTGCTTCCCGTCGGCGGCCCACCAACGCCAACCCCCTCGATCGAGTACAGCGCACTCCCCCCTAGTCTGGGGGTGGCCTCCGGCATTTCACCTCCCCTAGGGTCAAGTCAATAGCCGAGAGATCGTCAGGTTATGGCCGCTGCGTGTCGGGTCAACCGCGATCTCGATCTCCGTCGATCGGGCCCCGTCCCGGGACTGTCTTTGGCTTGCTTACCCGGCAATGCTTAGGCAAGGACACCCGTCACCATGCCCCCATCCGCTTTTTTCGCTTCGGAACCCGCACTCCTGCAATATGGTTGGCACGTCGTTACCGACACCCTTGCCAGTCTCGCCCCGTACTTTCCCATCGCCATCGCCGGATCAATCGTCTGGGCTCTCTGGCTCTATCGTGTGGTTTTGTCCCGCCGGGCCCACGCAATCGAGAGTACTTTTCGTACGACGTGCTCTGTCGTCGTGCCGTCGTTCCATGAGGATCCGGAAATTCTCCTGCGCTGTTTGGCGTCCTGGCGCGCGCAAGACCCGACCGAGATCATCATCGTGCTCGATGTCGCCGACATCGAGGCCTACGAGCGCATCGAGGCTTTGAGCGACCCGCTGATTCGACCGATTCTGTTTCACCATGCTGGTAAAAGATCAGCACTCGGTGCCGGCATTCGTTTGGCCGACTCAGAATTGCTCTTTCTAACTGATTCAGACACGTCCTGGACCGATGGCTTTCTGGAGGCCGCTCAGAAACCATTCATTGATCCGCTGGTGGGCGGCGTGAGTACCCAACAGAATGTCTACCAGCGCGAGACCAGTTTGTGGCGCCTGATCGCTGATTGGCTCGTCAATCTGCGCTACTACGACTACGTTCCGGCTATGGGGCGCGCTGGTGCCGTGCCCTGCGTTTCTGGCCGTACCGCGGTCTATCGTCGTGACGCGGTACTGCCCGTCCTCGACAATCTTGAGAATGAATTCTTTCTGGGTCGACGCTGCATCTCGGGAGATGACGGCCGTCTCACGTGGCTGGTTCTGGCATCCGGTTATAAAACCGTGCACCAATCCTCCGCCCGTGCGCTCTCAATGTTCCCGTCCAGCTTTGCTGCGTTCGTCAAGCAACGTGTGCGCTGGAGCCGCAACTCCTACCGCTGCTATCTCACCGCAATTGCGAAGGGGTGGCTCTGGCGCGTTCCCTTCGTCACAAAAATTACGGTGCTGCAGATTCTCCTCACGCCGGTCACGATGGGACTGACCATCGGATATCTGCTGTTCAGCCGACTGGAATTGAGCACGCTGGGCATCGTGGCCACGGTCGGTTGGCTACTTCTGGGGCGCGGAATCCGCGGTTTCTCACACCTGCGGCGACACCCCGTTGAAATTTTTCTTCTACCGATCGTAGCTCTGACCGTAATCTTCATCGCGCTCCCCATCAAGGTTTTTGCCTTCGTGACCATGAACAAACAGGGCTGGTTGACGCGCCACGCCGATAGCGTCGGAGGCGACGGGCAAACGGCCCGCACGCTTATCGCGGAACCGGTGCACTAATGCGGTTGCTTCCCGCGGTGCTGGCGATAGCACTCGGGGCCATCGTCGCCCTACCTGTGTTTCCGGTGCTTCCGGCCGCCGCAGACGACCAGGCAACCGCCACCGCCGCGCCCTATCCAGGCGATCCGACCGCCGAAGCCCTGCTCGTTGCCGCCGAGGACCGACGGCTCATTGACGTTCGGGCAATTAGCAACGCAGCCGAATGGACCGGCGTCAATCAATTCAAGCCGTATCGACTGGCTACCGGCAGTTCATACACACTGGTGTTGACCAGCCGTGAGGCCGACTACTCGTTTGACGATCTCCTCAAACTTTTCCCACGAGGGTTGGTGCGTCAGCCCGACGGTTCCTACCTGCTCTCAGAGAACATCGTCGTCGAGGAGGGCGCAACCCTCAACTTTCACAGCAACGATGGGCTGGCACTGCGTCTGGTCAGCAGCTCTGATCTCTTCGTGTCCATTGTCACAATGGGTGGCTCCCTCACCCTGGGAGGGTCAGCCGATGAACCGCTGGATGTCTCAAGCTGGGATCCAGACACCGGAACGGTAGACACGGACACGTCGGATGGACGAGCTTACATTCGTGTCATCGGCGGCCATGCAAGCTTTTCGAACGCGAATTTTCATCATCTCGGTTTTTGGTCCGGCATGACCGGCGGCGTATCCCTGACCGGAACCGAGCTTCCAGCCACCACGACGGAGAGCAAAGGCGACCTTGCTCTATCGGACGATGGTAACCCGATCGTGTACGGGCAGGAGCTCATTCCGGCTAGACCGGATGAGGCGCAAACGCTGGACCTCGAGCCGGACCTGAGGGGTTACAGCTATGTGTCGGCGTCGATCACGTCGTCTCATTTCGACCACAACGCCTTTGGGCTGTTTGTCACGAGTGCCGAAGGTGTCGATGTCCACGACTCCGAGTTCAGCGACAACATAGTCAATGGGTTGGTGTTTCATCGCCACGTGACAAACAGCCGAGTCTCGAGCTCCGCATCGACGAACAATGCGCTTGACGGATTTGCTCTCTCCCGAGCGACCACCGGGGTCATCTTTGACGGATTGACGTCATCGGGAAATGGCCGCAATGGCGTCTCCATCGACGGCCGTCCCCTCGCAGAGGGGCCGAACGCCACTGGCAACCCCACTGGCACGTTTGGAAACAACACAATCAATAATTCGATAATTACCGCGAATGGTCGGTATGGCATCGACGTTGTCGGCGGCATTAACATCACTCTTTCTGGCAATACCGTCAAGAACCACACGATGGGCATTGTGATCCGCGGCGGGACAGATAGCGTGATCGTCAAGAATAACCTCGTGGAACGCTCCGACCTCCAGGGAATAGCACTGCGCGATCTGGTGCAAAACGCCACGGTGCAGGGCAATACCGTGGTCGGAGGCGGCATCGGCATCTATCTGCGGGATTCCTCGGGTCTCATCGACCGAAACGTCGTCGAAGAGGTCAACAACCACGCGATCACACTTGTGGGCATCGCGGCACCATCGACGGTGAGCCACAACACTGTGTCGGGTACGGGACCGAGCGGCATCGACGTGTCCCGCACCGAGGGGACGATTCGGGCCGAGAACGATCTCGACGACTGGAGGAGCACGAAACCGCTGGATGTCCTGTTGCGGAGCATTTTTCAGCCGCTCACCGTCTTGTGGCTCAGCCTGGGACTTCTGGTGCTCATCACCGCCGGCACCGGAATGCGACGCAAGCGCACGGGAATTGTGCATCCTTATGCCAACCTGGCTCCGATGAGTACCCTAACCTTGGGCGTGGTCGATGCCGCCGACCTGAATCAAGTGCGAACGCCTCCAGCTGCGATCGCTGACCCGAAGTTCGGCGCACACCGCTCCGAGCAGCCGCCTGAACGCGTTCTACGGGCGTTCGAACCAGACGGAATGGAACTTACTACGTGAAACAGCTGCTCGCCAACCGACCTTGGTTCGCCTTAGGCGCTGCATTTCTGGGAGGCGCACTGGCCGTCGGCTTGGTCTGGGCATCCGTTTCAATAGCCCGGCCTGCCCCTGCAGCCACCGTTGCGGAGCCGACGGCGGGCGCGTCCCCCGTGCCTTCGCCCTCCGCCACAGCCGCGCAACAGGACTCTGTGCGGCCCCAACCAGGGGCAGGTTGCCCGCGCGCGACGATCAACGTACTATCGGCTGACGAGCTGTCCTCAGCACTCATCGACGCCGCACCCGGGGACGTCATCGGGCTGGCGGACGGAAACTATCAGGGCAACTTCGTCGCGACGACGTCAGGCACCGTCGACGAGCCGATCACTCTGTGCGGCGGAACCGACAGTGTGCTCGACGGCGGCGACCCGATGAACGGCTACGTGATGCATCTCGACGGCGCCCAGTATTGGAATCTGGTGGGGTTTTCTGTCACAAACGGGCAAAAAGGTGTCATGGCAGACGGTACTGTCGGGTCCACCATTCGCGCATTGACCGTCTCTACGATCGGCGACGAAGCCATCCACCTTCGCCGGTTCAGCACCGACAACACCGTCGCCGACAATATCGTTTTCGACACCGGGTTGCGCAAACCGAAGTTCGGCGAGGGTGTCTATATCGGCACAGCCGACAGCAACTGGTGCGATATCAGCGGATGCCAGCCAGACCGGAGCGATCGCAACACGGTGACGGGCAACTCGTTCTCGCAGACGACCTCGGAAGCCGTCGATGTGAAGGAGGGCACAAGCAACGGAATTGTCAGCCACAATACCTTCGACGGGTCGGCGCTGAGCGAGGCCGACTCCTGGGTGGATATCAAGGGAAACGGCTGGGTCATCGACTCGAACACCGGCACGAATTCGCTCCGTGACGGTTTTCAGACCCACGAGATCCTCGACGGGTGGGGCACAGACAATATCTTCCGCAATAACACCGCCGCCGTGAACGGTCCGGGCTTTGGCTATTCGATGACGCCGGAGCTCAGCAATATTGTCGAATGCAATAACACCGCCACCGGCGCCGCGGAGGGCGTCATGAATGTGACCTGCCGCGCCTCCTGACAACGTCGCTATGACCTGATATTGTCATGACAATCAGCCAAAGCTCTTGGCATGTCAGTGAAGGGGTCACATGAGCGCGAAGGAAGAAAACACGCTCCCCATGGGAATGTTCATGGATCTGGAACGGTCCGGCCCGATTCCGCTGTATTTTCAAGTCTCGCAGCGCATCGAGAAGGCCATTCTCAGTGGTGAGCTGCCGGCCGGATCACGCTTGGAGAACGAGGTCGCCCTCGGCCAGCGCCTGGGCCTCAGCCGCCCAACAGTGCGCCGCGCCATCCAAGAAATCGTCGACAAGGGCCTGCTGGTGCGCCGTCGCGGCATCGGAACCCAGGTCGTGCACGGCCAGGTGACGCGCAAGGTCGAACTGACCAGTCTCTACGACGACCTCACCAACACGCATAAGGTTCCCTCGACGCACCTTCTCGCTCTCGAAACCCGGGTAGCGGATGCGAAAACGGCTGAGCGACTCGGCGTGGCCGAGGGCAGTCCCACCCTGTACATTCGGCGCGTGCGCCTGGCCGATGACGTGCCGGTCGCCGTGATGGAAAACTGGCTCCCCGAGGAATTCATCGGAATCGAACCCAACGATCTCGTCGCGCACGGGCTCTACCAGGTGCTGCGTTCGCGCGGTGTGACGATGCGGGTCGCCCGCCAGCACATCGGAGCACGCAAATCCACCAACGAGGAGTCCGTGCTGCTGGAGATCGAGAAGAATGCGGCGCTGCTCACGATGGACCGCACGGCCTTCGACAACTCCGGACGCGCGGTCGAGTTCGGCCAGCACTGCTATCGCCCCGACCTGTACTCCTTCGAAGTAACGCTGGTCGAGAAGTAGCAGTCCTGCCAAAAGCACCAAAAAAAATGTCTGGTCACCTAACCCCAAAGGGTCAGACGGCCAGACTTTTTTGTGGATCCAGCGGGTTAGGCGCGAGCGAGTTCGTGGGCGAGAGCGTCAAGTTCCGCTCCCCCGGCCATGAGCTTGGTCATCTCTTCGATCGTGATCTCGCTCTTCTTGAAACCGCCGAGGCTGGTTCCACGCTTCAGCAGCAGAAACCGGTCGCCGAGCGGGTAGGCGTGGTGCGGGTTGTGCGTAATGAAGACGACGCCGAGGCCGCGATCGCGGGCCTGAGCGATGTATTTCAGCACGACACCGGCCTGCTTGACTCCCAGAGCAGAGGTCGGCTCGTCGAGGATGACAACCTTCGCGCCGAAATACACGGCTCGGGCGATGGCCACCGACTGGCGTTCACCGCCCGACAGGGTGCCGATCGGCTGGTCGACATCGCGCAAGTCGATGCCCATCTTGGCGAGTTCTTCCTTGGTGATCCGGCGCATCCCCTTGACGTCCAGCTGGCTGAACGGGCCGAACCCGCGCGTCAATTCGGAGCCGAGAAAGAAGTTGCGCCACACCGGCATCAGCGGAACCACGGCGAGGTCCTGATACACCGTGGCGATGCCCAGGTCCAGCGCCTCGCGCGGGCTGCCGAAGGTGCGCTCGACACCGTAGGCGAGAAGCTTGCCGTGGGTGTGCGCGTGCGCCCCGGAGAGGATCTTGATGAAGGTCGACTTGCCGGCACCGTTGTCCCCCAGCACACAGAGCACCTCACCTGCCCCGACCGAGGCCGATACTCCCCGCAGCGCCAGAATCGAACCATATGTCTTGCCGATATCCCGAACCTCAAGAATGGGCGGGGCAGCGGATGTGTCTCCCGGCGTCATGAGCGAACTCCTGCCTGGCGGCGTACATAAAGGTTGACGAGCACGGCCAGCAGCAGCATCCCACCGAGGAACGCCTTGAGCCAGTTGTTATCCCACTGGGCGAAGACGATGCCCTGCAGGGTCATGCCGTAGATGAGAGCGCCGAGGGCCGCACCGATGGCCGATCCGTAGCCGCCGGTCAGCAGGCATCCGCCTACCACAGCGCAGATGATGTAGATGAATTCCTGGCCGATTCCGGTCGTGGCCTGCACCGTCGAGACATCGAACAGCTGGAGCATTCCGACGAGCCAGCCCGCGCCGGCGGTGGTCATGAACAGGCCCATTTTGACCTTCATGACCGGCACGCCCACTTGGCGTGAGCTTTCGATCTGGCCACCAACCGCGAAGATCCAGTTTCCGGAGCGAGTACGCAGCAGAATCCAGGTGGCGAGAGCGGTTATCGCGATCCACCAGACAATGGAGATCTTCACGTCCATGCCGAACAATGCGAACGAGGAGCCGAAGAACACCTTGACAGCATCGAAGCCGGGAACGGCGCTCATGCCCTGAATCGACACCGTGCCGGTGATGATCTTGGTGACCGCCAGGTTCACTCCCTGCAGAATGAAGAAGGTGGCGAGGGTGACGATGAAGCTCGGCAGCCCTGTCTTCATCACCACGAAGGCGTTCGCCGCACCGATGGCCAGGGCAATCGCCAGGGCAATCACGAGGGCGAGCCAGATAGTGACGCCCCACTCGGTTGTGACGATTCCGACGATCAGTCCGGTCGTACCGACCATGGCGCCGGCGGAGAGGTCGAACTCCCCGCCGATCATGAGCAGGGCAACCGCAACGGCCATGATGCCGAACAGCGATGCCGAGTAGAGCCAGGTGGCCATGCCGGCAGGCGTCAGAAACGCCTGCGTCGAGACCGAGAAGAAGATAAAGATGGCGAGGGCGGCCACCGCTGCGCCGACCTCGGGTCGGCGCAGCAGCGTGATGATGAGACCGGCTGGCTTGAGCCTTTCATCGATCATCCGTTCATCAGTCACCGCGGGTGCGGTACGGGTCATCGCGTTCCATTCTTCGCGAACTTCGCGACCTCGGCTGCGTTGTCCTTGGTGACGAAGCCGGGGCCGGAGTAGACCGGCAGACCGCCGCCGACAACATCGCCGTTGCGAGCCTGCAGGGTGAGGAAGGTCACCGGGAGGTAGCCCTGGGAATAGGGCTGCTGGTCGACGGCGAACAGGATCTTGTCGTCGAGGATCAGCTGCGTCACGTCGGAGGACACGTCAAAGGTTGCCAGTTGCGCCGTGCTGGCGGCTTCCTCGATGGCCTGGCTGGCCGCGACGGCGATGCCCGGGTTCAGGGTGAGCACGCCATCGATGGACGAGTCGGCCAGAAGGCTGCTCTTGATGGTGTTCTGAGCGTCCGCGATGTTCGCGACGTCAACCTGAACGTTGGTGACCGTGCCGCCGAGGGTGTCAGCTGCTCCATCGCAGCGTTCTTCCAGCCCGGTGTTGCCGGCCTCGTGAATGACGCAGATGACGTTGCCGACACCAGCTTCGGCGAGCTGCTCGCCCGCGCCCTGGCCGGCGATGAACTCACTCTGACCGATGTGGGTCTGGGCACCGAATTCCTTGGACTGCTCAAGGCCGGAGTTGATGGTTATCACCGGAATACCGGCGGCGACCGCCTTTTCAACCGCATTCCGAACGCCGTCGGGGTTGGCCATCGAGACGATGAGGCCATCCGGATTCGTGGCGATGGCTGCAGCGATCAGCTGGCTCTGCTTCACCGGGTCGCCATCGCCCTGGTACGTGACGGTAACCCCCAGGTCGGTGCCGGCCTGCTCCGCGCCGCTCTTGACGACGTCCCAGAAGGTGTCGCCCGGTGTTCCGTGCGTGACGACGGCGATGACAATCTCCGCGGATGCGGCGGTCGTCGTGTCTGCCGAATTGGCCGTGCATCCTGCCAGCGCCAGGGGAATGACGATGAGCGCGGCGAGCCAGTTTCTGTTCTTCTTCATGTCTGCAACCTTCGTTGCATCAATTGTCGCCTGTCGATCATGAAATCGACGCACTCAATCCAAATCACAACCTCGGGTCCGATACTTTCTCGACAGAGCCGACGCCTGTTCCTCGGCACGCGACTCATTTTCTGGCGACCACTACCGTGCCCCGCGCTGCTCCGCGATCGGCACCCCGGCGAAGGCGACGCTCAAAGTATCGACCGCAACGCGAAGCCCCTCGAGCCTGTCCAAGGACGCATCCTCGTGCTCGATGGCAAGGTCGGTCTCGGGAGCAACCCGGGCGAGCGTCGCGACGAAACGATTCCAAAAATCCTGATCGTGTCCGAGACCGACAGCCACGAAATCCCACGCTGAGTCTTTCGGCCATTCACACAGCGTGTATTTTCCGCCGAGAGACAGCGGATACTCCGCTGCGGGCACTCGACGAAACCGATCGTCGAGCACACCGTGGATACTGACCGCCTCATTGATTCGAATGTCTTTGGCGGCAGCGCAGTAGACAAGCTCACCGAGGTATTCCATGGCCTTAATCGGATCGATCTGTTGCCAGAACAAGTGTGAGGGGTCCATTTCGGCCCCCACGTGGGTCGCATCGATGGCGTCGACCAGGCGCACGAGTGTCGAGGGGTTGAACACGACGTTTTGCGGGTGCATTTCGATGGCTACCTTCACGTCGTGCGCTGCGGCGAACTCGTTGACGCGGCGCCAATAGGGAATCACCACGTCGTGCCACTGGTAGTCGAGCGTGTCCATATCGACGCTGTTCCACGGGTTGACCGCCCAAGCCGGGCGCAGTCCCCCGTCGTGCGCCGCTGGCAGCCCCGACATCGTGATCACGCGTTTCACTCCGAGACGGTGCGCCACCGAGATGGAGGTGAAGACATCCTGACCCTGAACCAAGCCGACCTCAGGATCGGGATGGAGGGGGTTGCCGTTGCAGTTCAGGGCGGTGAGCTTGATGTTTCGTTCGGCGAACAGGCCGAGATAGTCGTCTCGAGCGCTGTCACTGGACATGACAGCATCGATCGGTAGATGCCGCGGCGGGAGGAATCCGCCGGAGTTAATCTCAGCACCGTTCAAGCCGAGTTCGACCAGGGCATCGAGCGCCTCCGGCAGATCGCGGTCGTGCAGGATTGCTGTATATACGCCGAGTTTCATGTTCATCTCCAGGAATGATCGTTCAAAGTAAGGCTGAAATCTGTTGCCGCACAACTGACAAAGGCCCCGACGTTTCCGCAGGGGCCGCTGTCAGCAAATTTTTCTCCTAGAACGATCCCTCACGGAATCGCGCCAGACCGACTGCGCCCTCGACAACGGCGGCGGTCAGTTCCTCGACGCTGGTGTCTTCGCGACGGGCGTCCATGATCTTCTTACCGTGGTTCATCACGATGTGACGGTCGCACACTTGGAAGGCGTGGTGCAGGTTGTGGGTGACGAGCACGGAGCTCACTCCCTCGCCCTTCAGTTGGGTCAGGTAGCCGAGCAGAGCCTCGGTGGCACGAACGGCCAGGGCGGAGGTCGGCTCATCGAGAATGAGCAGGCTGCGCTTAAAGTGCACGGCACGGGCAATCGCCACGGCTTGCGCCTGACCACCTGAGAGGGAGCTCACGAGCTGCTTGGGGCTCTTGATTCCCTCGATGGTGACGACGCTGTCGAGAACGTCGGCAGCAACAGCATCCATTTCTCTCATCCTCATGAAGCCGAACCGGTTGGTGACTTCACGGCCCATGAAGATATTGCGGGTAATCGTCATCTGGGGAACGAGGGCGGAATCCTGAAAGATGGTTTCCACGCCCAACTTCTCGGTGACGTTTCGGTTCATTTTTTCGATCTTCTGGCCGTCCCAGAAGAAATCGCCGACGGTTGAATCCACGACGCCCGACATGATCTTGACCAAGGTGGACTTTCCGGCACCGTTATCACCGAGCAGGCCGACAACTTCGCCCTTGCCAATTTCAAACGACACGTCCTTGAGTACCGTGTTGGGACCGTATTTCTTGGATACGCCCTCGATTCGAAGCAGTGCCTCGCTCATCGCGCTTTCCCTTCCATGAGCTTGTTGAAGATCGCCGCGATAACGATGGTGACACCGACGAACAGGGTGATGTAAAAGCCAGGTGCCTTGGCGAGCAGAAGTCCGTTACGGATGAGTTCGATCAGCGCAGCACCAACGATGATGCCGATAACACTGCCGCGCCCACCCGTCAGCGATGTGCCACCGACGACTGCGGCGGCGATCGCGAAGAGCGTGAAGTCTTCGGTGGCGGTACCACCGGGCTGAATCGACGAGGTGCGCACGGCAATCAGGATGGCTGCGAAGCCGACCAGCCCGCCAAAAATGGCGAACGACATGAGCTTGACGCGTTTGGTCTTGATCGAGATGGCCTCGGCCGCGGCCGGGTTGCCACCAACGGCGAAGATGTGGTTGCCGAGCTTGTGGCGGTGCATGAAGAACCAGGCCAGAACACCGATGATCAGCAGCCACACCAGCTGGGACCGGAACGAACCGAAGTTGTGCGCGAACAGGTACTCCATGGTGCCCTCGCGCGAGGTAGTCAACGCGGCGGGTGAGGTGCCGTTGATGAAGATTCCGGCACCCATCCAGAAGAAGCTCATGCCCAGCGTGGCGATGAAGGAAGGAATCTTTGTGTAGACAACGATAATGCCGTTGACGAGCGCGACGGCGATACCCGTGGCAATACCGGCGGCAATTCCGAGCCAAAGCCCAGCGCCTTCCGAAGTTTTGATGAACACAATGGCGCTCAAGGTGATGTTCGCGCCCAGCGAGAGGTCAAATTCCCCGGCGATCATGAGGATGCCGGCAGCGAGACCCAGGATGGCCAGCACTGGCACACTCTGCGAGATCACGCCAGACAGGTTGTTGGGGTTGAGGAAGGCGAAGCCGGTGGGAGAGATCAGGCTGGCGGTGACGTATCCGGCGAGGAGCACGATCAGCACGATGCTGATTTCGAGTGCGCCACGACCTCGAATGAACTGCAGGTTATAGTTCATCCGGCCGAAGAACGATTCTGGTTCACCGGACGGCTTTTGCCTGAGCGAGATAGCCTCGGTCGGAAGCGGCACTTCGAGGATGGGGCCTCTACGGCCGGGGGTTTTGTCTGACATGGCTTCTTTCCTTTGAGCACACGAGATGAAGGTGCCGGGAAGTTTTTGAGGTGTGGGCTGGAACCAGGGCCGATCGACGAACTGGCGATCGGCCCTGGCCTCTGTGATTGAACTACAAACGCGTGGAGCTACTGACTAATGCCAGCCATGCCGCGCCACTAACTACCAGCGGATGCCCTGAAGGTCCTCAGCTTCGATGTTGCCGACGTTGTCCTTCGTGATCAGACCGGTACCACCAGAGTTGATGTTGGCCGGCGAGAAGCCGAAGTCCATCGAGAGCACACCCTGCATGGTGGACTGGAAGCCCTGAACATAGCCCTGCTGGTCGGCGGTGGCGAGAATGACGCCGTCCTTGAGACCCTGAACGATCTGGGGAGCCGTGTCGAAACCAATGACCGCCACGTCGCTGAGGCCAGCGGCCTCGAGAGCGGCAGGCAGGTTGCGGTGCGGCGTGCCACCGACCGGGATAACAGCCTTGACGTCGGGGTTCGCAACGAGCCACGAGGTCAGTGCGTCGAGCGCACCGGCGTCGTCGCCGCCGACACGGAGCCACTGGTCCTGGGGAAGTACGCCGATGCCGGCCTCGTCGAGAACGTCAAAGGCTCCGCCTCCACGCTGGAGTGCGTACGGCTGGTCGGGCTCTTCTGCCGTGATCAGCACCTTGTCACCACTGCTGACTTTGCCGGAGTCGAGGAGCGCCTGACCAACGATGCCGCCGACCTCGTAGAAGTCCTGGCCGACAAATCCGGAGACACATTCGCCGGCAGTATCGGGGGCCGGAACATTGTAGGAGACCACGGTGATGCCGGCATCGTGTGCCTGACAGGCCACATCGACCCAGGCCTCGCCCTCGTTGAACGGCATGAAGATCACGGCTGGATTAGTAGCGATTGCGGTCTGAACCAAGGTAACCATGGTTGCCGGGTCGGCATCGGCAGTCTGGTGGGTGAGCTTGAGGTTGCCGAGTTTGGCGGCATCCTCGGCACCGGCGAGAATCTGCGCCCAGAAGGCGTCTGATGCCGGGTTGTAGTAGGTAATGAAGTAAGCATCGCGGTTTTCGGCGCGGGAGCCGAATCCCGACTCGAGGCCGGAAGTGCTGGAAGCGGCCGATGTCGTTTCGGTTGCAGTGCAGGCGGCCAAGCCAAGCATGGCCGTGCTTGCGATAGCCACGGCGACCAGGCCGCGCTTGGTGTTGAGATTGAGTTTCACGTCGTTGTGTCCCTTTCAAAAGAACGGAGTGTGATTTGTACTGTCCTGCCGGGGGAAGAGCAGCTGCACTGCAAATAACTGACGGTAACGGGGGGACCGGGTGGCGACAGATTCTTTGTTAGGACATTCTTACGTCATAAACTCGAGCGGCACAAGTCCTGAAATTACCCAGTTGAGATTCCGTTACCAAACGGTGACAAACGGCACGGCAAAATCTGCCAAAACTCCGCCTCAGGACGGGGACGTTACGATGAACTTTGCACCGAAAGGAACCACAGTGACCGAATCGTCATCCGCGCCATCGCCGCGCGATGGCCCGCGGCCCGCAACAATGGCCGATGTCGCAGAACGGGTCGGCGTGTCTCGCCAGCTCGTGGGGCTCGTGTTTCAAAACGCTGCCGGCGTCGGCGCCGATACCCGCGAAAGAATTTTGGAGGCCGCGCGGGTAATGGGCTACAGTCCGAACACGGCGGCCCGCGCCCTGCGCGCCGGTTCGACCAAATACATCGGGGTCATCTTCGATCCCGCCCATTCAGCCCCGGTCGAAATCATCGAGTGGCTCTATGCTTACGCCCACGAATCCGGCTACCAGCTTGTGGTGAGTGCGCTGACACCGATCAGGGACGAAAGCGAGGCGATTACCGAGATCGTCGGCCATCGCTGCGAAGCGCTCATCCTGATCGCCCCACGCTCGTCACCGGAGTTGCTGCGTCGCGTTGCCGGGCAAATTTCCATTGTGGTCATCGGTCGGGGCATCCCCGACAGTGAATTCGACCTCGTTCGCTCGCAGGGCGACAGCGGAATCGAATCCGTCGTCGTGCACCTGGCTGGCCTCGGCCATACCGACATCGTCTACGTACACGGCGTCGACATGTTGGATGGCGCCTTGCGACTCTCCGGCTACCGTACGGCTGCGCAGCGGCTCGCCCTCACCGAGCAGATCCTCGAAGTTCGGGGAGACTACACCGAAGAATGCGGGGCGAGAGCTGCGCGCATCCTGCTCGCCCGCGAGGTTCTCCCGACCGCCATCGTCTGCAGCAACGACCAGGCTGCCCTCGGTCTCAGCCACACCCTGGCGGCCGCCGAGGTGTGTATTCCAGCGGATGTCTCGATCACCGGATTCGACGACAGTCGCGTCGCCCGCCTGTCGTTCATGAATCTCACGACGGTTCGCCAAGACCCAAGAGAGGTCGGCGAGGCTGCCATAGCTGCCGCCATAAGCCGGATCACCGGCACTCGTGTGACGGGCACCGAAGTCTTCACCAGCGCCCGGCTCGTCGTTCGCGGCAGCACAGCCGTACCGTCACGGCCGCCCGCGAGTTTTTAGACCACTACGAGAAGTTCGCGGGCCCATTCGATCGCGCCGTCGTTCGGAAGCGATCCATCGCAGGCGTCATGACGGCCGTAGACCCCCACGCGCTCGGCGCCAAGTTCGGTGAATAGACGGTCAATGATTTCACTGCCCTGACTGTACGTTTCGTAGGTGCTGTTACCGAGTCCGAACATTGCATAGCGGATGCCGGACAGGTCCGGCATCTCGCTATTGAGTGCCTCCAGCAGGGGCTTGGCACCGCCCGGGAGCTCTCCGTCGCCGTGGGTGGAACAGACGACGAGATAGAAGTCTTCGGTGCTGAAGTCGGCGACGTCGAAATCCGACATGTCGTAGACGGAGACGTCGCGGTCTCCCTCCAACTCGGCGGCCAGGTCTTCGGCGACCAATTCGGCGTTGCCGGATTCGGTTCCGTACAGGATGACGGTTGTGCTCATGAACGTTCCTTTTTTGATGGGTGAATGTGCGATGGCAGTGCTGGCATTTCAGGGTCAAAACTTCAGTCCGACGAACCCGGGCTTCCCCGGAGCAAATTCGCCGGTGTCGGCAGCGACAACGATTGCGTCGGCCACCATCTTCGCGTCGGTGCGGTTGGCCGGAATGGTGCCCTGCGGCCCCCGGCGGAGCCAGCCGACGCAGTACAAGCCCGCTCCGAGACGTCCAATTTCGAGGTTACTGTCGTGCGATTCGTGCGCTTGGCGACGCAGCGGAGCATCCGCTGATTCGAGAAATCCAATGGCCGTGAGAACGGAATCCGCTGCCAGGCGCACTTTCGGCCGGCTTACATCAGTGCTGCGCAGCATAACGCCCGCAACCGAGTCGACTCCGTCGATTCCTTCTGGCACCCAGCCGAAATGAAAACGTACGGTGCGCACATCCGCCTGATCAGATTGCTCGATGAGGCTGACGATGGCATCCCGTTTCGCGGCGTCCCCTGGCGCTGCGTCCCCCGGCTCGGAATCCACGCCGTCCAGCTCACCGGGGTCGGCCAAAAAACGCACGCTAGTTATTTTTTCCAGTTCGCGAATCATGGCGGAATCGAATTTGGCCCGGGGCAGGCTGGATCGACCAATGACGTCAATGTGGCGAACTGGCCCGGCGGTGATGGCGTTGACAACGTCGTCGGGCACCCCATGACCTCGAAGATCATCCGCCGACATCAGAAGCATTCGCACCAGATCGATGGCCACATTGCCCTGCCCGACGATCGCCACTCGCGATCCCAACACCACACCAGCAGCACTCTCGTCTGGGTGACCGTTGATGAGGCGAGTGAGCCGCCCGGAGCCGTAGACTCCGGCTAAGGCTGTACCGACCAGCGGCCCGTTCGCCACCGAGCCGGGGATGTCGAGGGCCCGATCCGCCGACAGCCCGGTGGCCAGCACAACGACGCTGAACGCTGCGCGCAGCTGGTCAACGCTTAAATGACGGCCGATTTCGGTGCCCCCGAGAAAACGCACGCCGCCCTGTTCAAACAGGCGGTCAAACTGACGGGTCACTGCTTTCGTGCCGACGTGGTCTGGCGCCACCCCATAGCGCACGAGACCGTATGGCAGATCCAGTCGATCGAAGATCACGATTTCGGAAGCTGGCCAGTGCTTGCGCAAGAAATGCGCCACGTAACAGCCCGCCGGCCCACTACCGACAATGGCGACGGAGTGCGCTGCACGAGTGGGCACGACGGATACCCCGGTGACGGCCGAGATTTCGCTCCTGGGCATACGCGCTGCTCCCTTGCAGTGTTTCAGGGGTGAAATCGACGATTTTCAGATCCGACGAAAACACCAATTCAAACTTTGTCAGGTCAACATAGCATTATTTCCTAGCACGTGCTAGTGATTGGTAAAATTGCCGTCAGGGTAGATCTGCATTTGGCGTTGTTGCACCGATCAAGCCATGTGCTTTACAACCTGATTGCTGAGCCACCCGACAAGAAACTCGCGTAGGAGACCGCTGCTTGATAGTTCCAGACGTCGCGGGTCCGGACCGAAAATTCCCCACAACGGATGCGTGGAGTCATGGCGATGAAGACCCTGGTCGTCATCATTCGGGTCAACCGCTGGATTAGTGTCAACAGCCGGTAGCCGGTCGAGGTGCACCAGCTCGGGCCAGAACGAGTGCAACAGGGTCGTCTCGAACACTCCGGCGTGGTCGGGGGAGATAGGTGCATCGGTGCACCGGTTCACTCCGGTGGCCAAGACCCGCATGGTGGGGGTCCCCGCGCTGTTCCACTCGGCAGCCAGCGCGTCGATCAGGTCGAGCTGTTCGTTTGGAAAATGACCAGTAAACAGCACAGCCTGCTGCACACCGAAATCACTCAATCGTTGCAGGGTGTGCTGCAGGTTTGACCGGATCGCGCTCTCTGTTGGCATCATGATCGTCCACGGATAAGCGGAATGCCCTCCTCCGGTGCCTTGATACAACGGCGGGAGGACCAAGCCGCCAGTGCATCGCGCGGCGTCCATACACAGACCATGGGCGGTCAGAGCATCGAGGCCGACCGGCAGGTGCGAACTATGAAATTCAATCGTTCCCAGCGGCAGATACACAATCGGTGCCTGAGCAACGGCGGCGTCGAGTTCGGCGGGAGACAGGTATTCGACTTGAACCTGTCGGGGTTTCGCGTCGCTCATTTGTAATAGTTTCTGGTCCAGTTGTGCTGCGCGAGCTGGTCGAGAAGTTCCTGGCGGAACGGCTGGCCATCGGAGTACGCGGCGTTACGTTCTACGTTTTTCCGGGTGCTCATTCCCGCGATGACGGTCGAGACCTCGGGCGAACTCAGGGTATATCGCATCGCCGCCTCTGCGAGGGTCGGGTAATACGGTGCGCACACTGCTTTCAACGCTTCGACGTGTTCCAGAGTTTCGGCGAACCGGCCACCACGGAACATTTCATGCTGCTGCGAGCCGACCTCCCACGAGTCGTAGGTGGCGGGAGTCCACGCACCGCTGAGGGAACCCGAGTCAAAAGCAACCCGGTCAATGAATGCGGTGTTCGTTCGAGCTCCTGCAGGGAACAAGTTGGTGACCGGGCGTTGTTCGAACAAGTTGAAAATAACCTGAATGGAGTCGACCAGGCCGAGGCGTGCCAGCTCGACCCCTTCATCGGGGCGGTAGTCCCGAATGGAGACCCCGATCTTGTCGATCTTTCCTTCAACACGCAGGGCGTTGAGGGTTTCCAGCCAGTCGAGATTGTTCAGTCCATCGGTGACCCAGCAGTGCAGTTGGAGAAGATCAAGCTGCTCGACACCGAGCCGCTTCAACGCGAGCTCTACGCCTTTGCGCAGGTGCCATTCGGGATAGCGGCCACGCATCTGTGGGTTGTCTTCGTCGGCGTTGGGCCAGCGGGTCGGCTGAATTTTGGTGGCAACGTAGATGCGGTCCCCATCCCAGCGGCGAAGAGATTCGCCGATCACTTCTTCGCTGTGTCCGGCGCCATAGAACTCGGCGGTGTCGACAAAGTTGATGCCGAGGGCGTACGCCGTCAGAAGGGTCGCGATTGACTCTTCATCATCGACCTGGCCCCATTGGCCGCCGAGCTGCCATGCGCCGAACGAGATCTCGCTGACATCCCATCCTGTTTTGCCAAAAGAGCGATATTGCATGGGGGTTACCGTCCAATTCCTAGAGTGAAGTGCTGATGGGCGACGCCGCTGCCGGGCGCGGCAAATTCGACAGGAAGAACGGAGAAACCACGCACCAACTGCTTCACCCACCGTTCAGGAGAGCCGACAATACGAATATCGGGCCCCGTCACCAGCTCCTCGACCATGATTTTTGCAGCCAAACGGGCGAACGGCGCGCCCATGCAAGCGTGAATGCCTTCACCGAACGACATGATGCGGTTCTTCGGCGTGAATTCCCGACTGATATCGAAAACGTCCGGGTCCGGATACACGCGTTCGTCCCGGTTCGCGGACCCCTGCAAATACATCACCCGGGAATCGGCCGGAATGGTGACCCCGGCGATCACGATCTCCTCCGTGGTTTGTCGCGACACATTCTGGCCCGGTGTTTCGTACCGCAACGTCTCCTCAACAAACGCTGTAATCAACTCGGGGTGAGCGCGCAAATGTCCTTGCAGACGCGGAAATTTATCCAAGACATAAACCAGATTGGTGAGCAGGGCTGCCGGGGCATCGCTGGCGGCAGAGAGGATGAGATGGGCTAAGCCGTCCTGCTCAGCTTCGAAGACTTTCCCCTTCTGGGAGGCCAGTAAAATCTGGGTGTACGCGTCAGAGCCGGTTGTCTCGGCGCCAGCCTCGATCGCGGCACGGCGTTCGGCGAAACGGCGCGCGAGAAGTTCTTCGGTTTCTCCGTTTGCTACCGCCGCGTCAGCCGGGATGCCGTATTTGCCTACCGTTCGTTCCATTGCGCGCCACAGGTGTTCCACGAAGGCTGTGTTGTCCTCTGCCGGCGAGCCGAGCAAAGAGATGCCCATACCGATAGACATGGGCAGTGCGAAGTCGGTGGCGAAATCGCCGCCACCCTTGGCATACATGTCAGCCAGAAGGCTGCGCGTGAACGTGCGAACGCCCTCTTCCTTGGCCAGGATTTCGCGAGCTGCGAAGGTGCGACGGATGGCTGCTCGCAGGTTGGTGTGGCGGGGAGGGTCCTCGGCGACGAGCATTCCGGCACCGTAAGAGTCATGCGTTCCATCGATGTCGTTCCCGAGACAGTTCACCAGCTGGGCGTTGTTGGCCAGGCCGGCTCGCACATCGTCGTAGCGGGAGACGACATATATTTCCCGGTCCGGGTTGAAATAGACCGGGGCAGCATCGCGCAACCGTTTATACGTGTCGTAGGGGTGGTCATAGACCGCGTAGGACAACGGGTCGTAGTGAACCGTGAGATCCGACGGTCGAACGGCGCCCTGTGTAGTGACAGTATCGGTTTCCAGCGGCCTCGCGGACTCACCAATTACTTCGGGGAGCGTGGCTTCGAGATGCGGACATCCGTGCCCGGCGGCTCCTAGCTGAGGATTTTCTGTCATGACGCTCCTTCGCGGCAATGTGGGGTACCAGCGTGATATTTCACGCTCGGGTGATAGGAACGCTGCGATTGACCAGCGAACCCTAGGAGGGAGGTCGTGGAGTCCCGCTGGAAGCCGTCGTGCCGCCGTCGACGGGCAGTATGACGCCCGTAATGTAGGCGGCGTCAGGACTGGCCAGAAACAAGGCGGCCCTGGCGATGTCGTTCGGTGTGGCGGGTCGGTCCAGTGCCAGTCGGTCACGCAGTGCTGACCAGAAAACCGGGTCGTCCAGCCGTTCCTGCGTCTGCTGAGTCGATGTGAAAGCCGGCGCAATGGCGTTGACTCGCACCCTGTCACGACCAAGGTCAAGTGCCAGGCTTTGCACGAAGGCATTGACGGCGCCTTTCGTTGCGTTGTAGCCCACCTGCTGCCAGTCACCACCGATGCCTGCGATTGATGAGATCGCTGTGAACGACCCGCGAGACTCCCGCAACGCCGGTACAGCGGCTCGGGCTAGGTGGATCATTCCGTCAATGTTGATCGACCGCATTCGCTCCCACGATTCATTCGTGAGTTCATCAATGGTTCCAGGCTCAGACAGGCCGGCGTTGGCGATAACGGCATCGAGTCCGCCCCAGACCTCAGTGGCGGCGCGCACCGCCATCTCGACATCGGCGCGCACCGCCATGTCGCCCTCGATGATCAGGGAACAGTCGGAGGCGAAGTCCTTCACGGTCTCTCGGAGCGCCTCAGCGCGGCGACCCGCAACCGTTACTCGTGCACCCTGTTCGAGAAACGCCCGCGCAATCGCGCGTCCAATCCCCGACCCAGCGCCGGTGACCAGTAGACGAGTTCCGTCATAGGGATACCTGGCCCAGGCGATCATAATGCGTTCGTTTCGAGATCGAGATCGAGATCGAGATTTAGTAGATAAAGCAATCGTTTCACCAGCGCGCGCGAATGACATTTGCGATTCATGACCTGCTCGGATTCCCTTTAAGCCGACGCATGGATTTAGGTGATCGAATCCGTCATCACTTCGCGCTGGTAAATAGCGGTCGCGGCGGCAGTTTCGTCCTCGGCGAAGACGCTTGAGACCATGACCGTGTCTGCACGGTCGAGGAATCCGATCTCCTTCAGGCCACCGAAGAATTCGCTCCAGTTCACGTCGCCGTCGCCGATTTTCAGGTGCTGGTGCACCCGCACGGCATTACCGGGCGGGTTGGTGATGTAGCGCAGGCCGTGGGAGGCGTGGTGGTTCATGGTGTCGGAGACGTGCACCAGGCCGAGTCTGTCACCGGCGGCACGCATGATCTCGAGGGGGCTGTTGCCGTAGTGGAACGTGTGTGACGCCACATAAACAAACCCGACGTTCTTCGAGTTAATGCCGCGAATCACCCGCAGCGCCGCGAGGGCATCTTCGACGAAGTCGTCGGGGTGCGGATCGATCAGCACCCGGATTCCCTCGCGCTCGATGATGGGAACGAGCTCCTCCATCGATCGGTAGAACGCCCGTTCCGATTCCTCCGCGAGCTCGGGCCGACCGCTGAATTCAGTGTTCATGGTGTCGACCCCGAGCTCCACCGTGATCTGGATCGCGCGCTTCCAGTACCGCACCGCTGCCTCCCGTGCGTCTTCGTCTGGGCCCGACCAACGCAGAACCGGCAGAACGGATGCGACGCTCACCCCGGCATCCGTGCACGCCTTCTTGAACGCCTGCACGAGCTCGTCGTCGGCCTTCGGGTGGTTGAAGAACGGGATGAAATCGGCGTGCGGCGTGAGCTGCAGCCACTCATAGCCGAGGTCAGCGGCGAGGCGGGGAAACTCCAGCAGCGAATGCGAGTGGTGGAACGGGGTGGGGTCGAGTGCGATCTTCACGGGTGGCCTTTCGAAAGCTGGTAGGTGAAGGCTAGTTGTAGAAGGCGGGGCGCTCGGCGTAGACAACGTCGACGAGCTCACCCGTCGTCAGGGCGGTCACTCCGGCGGCGCAGGCGGCGGAAGCGAGGTAGCCATCCCACGCGCTTGGCCCGTCGATCTCGCCGCGCTTGGTGGCGTTCACCCAGCGCTGGATCTGGCTGTCGTATGCGGCAGCGAACCGGGTCTTGAAGGTCGCGTTTTCGACTCCACCGTAACGGCCGTCCTGCCACAGGGTCATTCCGGCGGTGCGGCCGATCTCGGCGATCCCCTTCTGGAAGACAGCCTCGGTCTTGACCTGGTAGCCGAACTGCACGCTGACGTTCATCTCGACGTTGGCCAGCACACCGCTCGCGGTGTACAGCAGCACGAAGATGGGCTCGTTGAGGTGATCGGGCGAGAGCGTGTTGCGCTTGCCGTGCTTGACCTCGATCGCGACAATCGGCGAGTCGGTGAGAAAGCGCACCACGTCGATCTCGTGCACGACGGAGTCTTCAATGAGCATGCTGTTGGTGTATGCGTCGGGCACACTTCCATTGCGGTGGGCGCAGTTGAGGGCAAGGAGCTCCCCCGCAGTGCCGGCGGCGATCAGGTCGCGTAGCTCCATGTACTCCGCATCGAACCGGCGCATGAAACCCACCTGGATAAGCTTCTTGCCGGTCGCCTGCTCCGCTTCGAGGATGCGCAGTGACGCCTCGGGCGTCGGAGTCAGCGGCTTCTCGCACAGAATCGGGATGCCAGCCGTGAGAGCGGGGAAAAGCACCGGTTCGTGAAACTGGCCGGGTGTGGCGATAAGCACGGCGTCGACGATTCCGGCAGCGAGGGCGTCTTCCAGCTTGGTGAAGTGCACCGCGCCGGGGGCGTGCGCGAGGGCAGCCTGGGCGCGCCCTTCATCGGGTTCGACGATGGCGCTCACACGAGCTCCAGCGATGCGTTCGGTGATGCGGATGACGTGGTCGGCCCCCATGAGACCGGCACCGACGACGGCAATTTTCAGATCAGACATGATTTTTCCTTCGAAACTTTTGGGGATGGGAAGAGAACGGATGCTGCGGCTTAGCGGATGCGCGCGGCCTGGGTGCAGCTGAAGATGTGCTCGCGCGTGCGCTGGGCGATCGGGAACGGAAAGTCGATGGCGCAGCCGTACATGTCCTGCTCGATGATGGCGAACATGTCCGGGTTGATTTCGGCAGCCTTTTCAATGATCGGTGCCAGCTCCGGCACGCCCTCGAAACCGGGTTCGGTCATGACGCCGAGCGCCACGGCTTCAACGAACGGCATGTCGTTCTTCAGCACGTCGGCCAGAATGTTGGGTTCGACCTGCTTGAGGTGCAGGTAGCCGATGCGGTCGGGGTACGCCGTCATGAGTTTGACGTTGTCGCCCAGGTAGTACGCAAAGTGTCCCGTGTCGAGGCACAGGTTTGTGAAGGCCTGGTCGGTCTCCTGCAGAAAGCGTTCGACCTCACGGTAGGTGCCGACGTGGCTGTCCGCGTGCGAGTGGAACTGCTGCTTGATTCCGTACTCTTCGAGCAGGGCCTGGCCGAGCTTGTCGTGGCCGGCGGCGAGCTTCTTCCACTGGTCGTTGTCAAGGTTGCGCGATTCGAGCACCTCAGCCGTGGCATCGGAACGCCACAGGTCCGGGATCACGACGAGGTGCTCGACACCCAACTGGGAGACCAATCCAGCAACGTCGAGGGCCTGGTCCCAGGCGCGCTTCCACTGGTCCTCCCCCTTGTGAAAACCGGTGAAGACGGTGCCGGCCGACAGCTTGAGGTCACGCTTGGCCAGCTCATCCGCGAGCTGGGCCGGGTCGGTGGGGAGGTACCCGAACGGGCCGAGTTCCAGCCAGTGGTAGCCGGCCGCCTGCACCTCGTCGAGAAATCGTGCCCACGGAATCTGCTTGGGGTCGTTCGGAAACCAGACGCCCCACGAGTCGGGAGCGGTGCCGATGCGAATCTGTGATTCCGACATGACTAGTTGTTCCTTTCAACGGCGCCAGCACCGAGGTGCGGCTTCTGGTTGGTCTTGTGTCCGAGGTACTCGATGCGAGCGGCCGTGGTGCTGTCGAGGGTAGAGGTTTCGGCCACCGGAACGTCCCACCAGCCTTCACCATCGGGTGCATAGAGCCGCGGGTCGTTGTTGATGTGAATCATGGTGGCGCGGGTCGAAGCCTTGGCCGTCTTCATGGCGGCGGAGAGCTCGGTGATCGCGTTGGCGGTGGGTTCGATGGAGATGACGTCGAGGCCGTAGCTCGCGGCGTTCGCGGCCAGATCGATCGGCAAAATCTCGCCCTGCTCGAAGTTGTTACCGGCTTTGTCCTGGTAGCGGTACAGGGTTCCGTAGCGCTGCGAACCGACGTCTTCGCTGAGGTGGCCGATCGACGCGTAGCCGTGGTTCTGAATGAGAACGATGATGAATTTGATGCCTTCGGCAACGGCCGAGACGATCTCGGAGTGCATCATGAGGTACGAACCGTCACCGACCATCACGATGGAGTCGCGGGTCGTGTCGGCCCGGGCCACTCCGATTCCGCCGGCGATTTCGTAACCCATGCAGGAGAAGGCATATTCCACGTGGTAGCCGAGGTCGTCGCGCACCCGCCAGAGCTTGTGCAGGTCGCCGGGGAGCGAACCGGCGGCGCACACAATAACGTCGCGAGGGTCTGAGGCCTGCTGCACGGCGCCGATGATCTCGGCCTGACTCGGCAGCGCCAGCCGCCGGTCCACGAATGAATCGTCGACGGCGGCATCCCAAGTGGCCTTCTCGCGGGTGTAGCCGGAGACGAAATCGACCGAGACGTGGAATCCATCGAGGGCCTCGGTGAGCTCAAGAAGTGACTCACGGGCATCCGCTACGACCGGAATGGCGCTGCCGTGCTTGAACGCGTCGAAGGAGGCGATGTTGATGTTGATGAAGCGCACGTCCGCGTTCTGGAACGCTGTGCGGCTCGCGGCGGTGAAATCACTGTAACGCGTGCCGATGCCGATGATCAGATCGGCCTGGGCCGCGGCGCGGTTCGCCGCCGTGGTGCCCGTGGCGCCGACCGAACCGAGGTTCTGCGGGTGGTCCCAGGTGAGCGACCCCATGCCGGCCTGCGACAGGCCCACCGGGATGCCCGTTGCCTCGACGAATTCGCGCAGGGCTGCGGCAGCGTCGGAGTAGATCACGCCGCCGCCGGCGACGATCATCGGGCGCTTCGCGAGGGAGATGGCCCTGGCCACCTCGGCGATGATGCCACGGTCGGGTCGGGGGCGACGGATGTGCCATTCCCGGTCGGCGAGGAATTCCGGCGGCACCTCAACGAGTTCGGCCTGAACATCTTCGGGGAGGGAGATGGTGACGGCGCCGGTCTCCACCGGGTCGGTGAGCACACGCATCGCGCCGAGCGCGGCCGAGAACAGCTGCTCGGGCCGGTTCACCCGGTCGAAGAATCGCGACAGCGGCTTGAAGGCGTCGTTGACGCTCATGCTCGCGTCGTGCGGCAACTCGAGCTGCTGCAGCACCGGGTCAGAGACGCGAGTCGCGAAAGTGTCAGAGGGCAGCAGCAGCACCGGCAGCCGGTTGGTCGTCGCGACGGCCGCACCGGTCAGCATGTTGGTGGCGCCCGGACCGACGGATGCCGCGCAGGCGAAAGTGGATCGGCGGCGGGTCATACGCGAGTAGGCGATGGATTCGTGCACCATCCCCTGCTCGTTGCGCGCCTGGTGATACGGCATCAGCGTGGGGTCCTGGACGGAGAGCTGTTTGAGGGCCTGGCCGATGCCGGCGACGTTCCCATGACCGAAAATGCCGAAGGTGCCGACGATCGTGCGCTCACGCACATCGCCATCGACCGTGTACTGGTGGGCCAGAAACTCGATGAGTGCCTGGCTGACTGTCATGCGACGGGTAGTCACTACGCTGTGTCCTTTCGGGGTGCTGCGGTGAAGTTAGGAAGTATAAGGAAGCCGGGAATCGAATTCCTGACCCACCCAGGTATCCCGAATCCAGCCGTGCGCCGGATCATCGCTGATGCGCCATGATCGGTCGGGATCCGGCCCGGCCATCACGTTGAGGTAGTAGAGGTCATAGCCAGGCGCTGCGACGCAGGGCCCGTGCCAGCCGAAGGGAACGAGTGCGACGTCGCCGGTGTGCACTTCAGCCATGATGTCGATCGCTCCGGCCTTGGAAGAGTATGTGCGCATGAGGCCGAAGGGGAGCGCCGTCTCCGGCGCATTCTGGCCGCGGGTGACGGCACTCTCGAAGTAGTAGATCTCCTCGAGGCGCGACTCCACGCCCTCCTGGTATTCGTCGTGCTTGTGCGGCGGGTAGCTCGACCAGTTCTCGGCCGGGGTGATCACCTCACACACGATCAATCGGTCGGCCGTGAGGCTGGCCGGGGTGCCGAAGTTGTGCACCTGACGGCTGGAGCGACCGGCCCCGCGCAACTCGATCGGGACATCCGCTTTCGGAATATACGTCACCGGCAGCACCTGGTCGGTCGGCGCTTCGGCCACCGCCACCCGCCCAGCGCCTTCAATCGAAAGAGCCGTGCCGGTGGGCAGGTAGAGCGTGTCGGTGGGTCCGTGAAAAACGGAAGCCCGTCCTGCGAGAACCTGCACTCGCACCTCGGTCTCCCCCGCCAGGGTGTAGCGCACCGTGAACGACCCGGCGAGGGGAACCACGATGCGTTCGACGGCTTCAGCTGCCAGGGCCGCGGAGTTACCCTCGGCCAGGGAGGCGACGCGGATACCGGTATAACGCCATCCGCTGATAGCGGTGTCGACGACGGTTTCCCAGCCGTCACGCTCGAGGGAGCCCCGGGCATAGAACCAGTCAGCGGATGGCGTTGTCATGGCGTGGCCTAGGCGTTCTGCGGGAAGCCGAGGTTGATGCCGCCGTGGCTCGGGTCGAGCCAGCGGCTGGTGATGGCCTTGCCGCGCGTGAAGAAGTGCACACCCTCGACGCCGTGCGCTTTGGTGTCGCCAAACAGCGAGTTCTTCCAGCCACCGAAGGAGAAGTAGGAAACGGGCACAGGGATAGGAACGTTGATGCCGATCATGCCCACCTCAATCTCGTTCTGAAAACGGCGAGCCGCGCCGCCGTCGTTGGTGAAGATGGCGGTTCCGTTGCCGAAAGCGCCGGAATTGATCAGGTCGACGCCCTCTTCGTAGCTCGCAACGCGTACCACTGAGAGTACCGGTCCGAAGATCTCTTCCGTGTACGCCTTGGAGGTCACCGGTAGGGCATCGATCAGGGTCGGGCCGAGCCAGAACCCGTTCGGGTCGCCGTTCACCTCGATGCCGCGGCCGTCGACGACGATCGTCGCGCCGTCCTCGGCGGCGATGTCAATGTAGCTGGCGACCTTGTCCCGGTGCACCTCGGTGACGAGCGGGCCCATGTCGCAGGAGCGACGGCCGTCACCCACGGTGAGGGTTTTCATGCGGGTGACGATCTTCTCGATCAGCACGTCGGCGACGGGTTCAACGGCGACGATGACGCTGATGGCCATGCAGCGCTCCCCCGCACTGCCGAAGCCGGCGTTGATGGCGGAGTCGGCGACGAGGTCGAGATCGGCGTCGGGCAGCACGAGCATGTGGTTTTTGGCTCCGCCAAGGGCCTGGATGCGCTTGCCGTGGCGGGTTCCGGTTTCGTAGACGTACTGGGCGATGGGGGTCGATCCGACGAAGGAGATGGCCTTCACGTCGGGGTGTTCGAGCAGGCCGTCGACGGATTGCTTGTCGCCCTGCAGCACCGTGAATACACCGTCGGGGAGGCCGGCCTCCTGGAGCAGCTTGGCCATCCAGATGGCGGAGCTTGGGTCTTTCTCGCTCGGCTTGAGAATGACGGTGTTGCCGGCCGCGAGGGCGAGGGGGAAGAACCACATCGGCACCATCGCCGGAAAGTTGAACGGGCTGATCACGGCGACGACGCCGAGGGCTTGACGGGTGGAGTACACGTCGACGCCGGTGGAGACGTTCTCGGAGTAGTCGCCCTTGAGCAGGTGCGGGATGCCGCAGGCGAATTCCACGACCTCCTGGCCGCGCGATATCTCGCCGAGGGCGTCGGAGAGCACCTTGCCGTGCTCGCTCGTGATGATCTCGGCCATTTCACCCTTGCGGGCGTTTAGCAGTTCACGAAAGCTGAACAGCACCTGCTGGCGCTTGGCCATGGACAGGTCGCGCCAGGCCGGGAAGGCGGCCTTGGCGCTGGCGATGGCGGCCGCAATCTCGGCCTGGTTGGCGAGCGACACGTTCTTGGTGACCGTGCCGAGGGCAGGATCGAAGATCGGCGCGGTGCGACCGGAGACTCCCGGCTGTTCTTTTCCGTCGATCCAGTGCGCGACGAGGGCTAAATCAGTTGCAGTTGCGGGCATGGTTGCTTCCTTCTGAACGAGAGTGGAATGAATGAGAGGTTTTTAGGCGCCGTGCACGAGTTCGGCAGCGGTATCGATGGCTGCCTCGACGTTGCCGTCGCGCGGGTAGAGCAGGCTGCGGCCCACGACGAGGCCGCGCACGCCGGGAAGCTCGAGCGCGTCGCGCCAGGATTCGAAGGTTTCGTTCTGATCGCCTACCGGGTCACCGCCCAGGAGCAGGGTCGGTAGGGTCGTGGCGGCCATCACGCGAGCCATGTCGGGGACGACCGGCAGCTTCAGCCACGAGTAGGCGCTGGAGTTGCCGAGGCCCTCGGCGATGGCAATCGAGAGGATGACGGCATCCGCTGTCAGGTCATTTTTAACCCGACCGTTGACCCAGGAGCTCATGAACGGTTCGAGCATGATCGGAATGCCGGACTTTGCCGCTTCGCTCACGGCGAGGGCTGTCGCCTCGAGGGTGGCCAGCGAGCCGGCGTCTTCGAGGTTGATGCGCACGAGGTTCTTAGCAAAGTCGAGGCGGTCGCGCTGGATTTTGTCGATGTCGTAGGCGGTGTAGCGGTCGTCCATCTCGAAGGAGGAACCCCACAGCCCGCCACGGTTCATCGAACCGACGACGATCTTGTCGTCGAGCAGACCGAGCAGGGCCAGGTCGTCGATGATGTCGGGGGTGCCCAGCACACCGTCAACGCCCGGGCGGCGAAGCGCGGTGGCGAGGCTTTCGAGCAGGGCGTAGCGGTTGGCCATAGCTGTGGCGTCCTTACGCACACCCAGTGCGCCACGCGCACGGTGATCCGCGGCGACGATGAACAGCCGGCCGTCGCCGCGAATCAGCTCGCGCCTGTTGCGGCTGGCCAGAATCTCGCCGATGCGCTCGGGGTGCGCCGCACGGGCCTGCCGCAGCGCGTCGAAGTCAAGCTTGGTCATGCTGGCAGTCCCTTCAGAATCTCTTCGACCTCATTGGTTGTGGGCATGGCGGTCGAGCATTCCCGGCGGCTGGCGACGATGGCGCCGGCCACGTTGGCGAATTGCAGGATGCGGCGCAGCGGCCAGTCCTGCAGCAGCCCGTAGCAGAGTGCCCCGCCGAAGCTGTCGCCGGCGCCGAGACCGTTGACGACGTCGACGAAGTACGGCGGCACCTCGACGGTTTCGGTGCGAGTTTTCGCCAGCACGCCCTTGGGACCCTGTTTGACGATGGCGAGTTCGATGCCGCGTTCCAGCAGGGCGTCGGCGGCGCGCAGCGGTTCGGTCTCACCGACGGCGACCTCACACTCCTCTCTATTGCCGACCGCGACCGTGGCGTGGCCGAGGGCCAGTGCCACCTGGGCGCTGGCCTCGGCGGGCGATGCCCAGAACATGGGTCGGTAGTCGAGGTCGAGAATGGTCAGCGGGCTACGACCGCGAGCTTCCCAGGCAGAGAAATGAGCGGATCGGCTGGGCTCCTCGCTGAGGCCGGTCACGGTTGACCAATAGATACGGGCGTTCTTGATGGCCTCGAGGTCGAGTTCGTCGGGGTTGATGACAAGGTCAGGGGCTTTCGGCGCGCGGTAGAAGTAGAGCGGAAAGTCGTCCGGCGGAAAGATCTCGCAAAACACGACGGGGGTGTTCAGGTCGGGCACTCCAGAGACGTACTCGTCGCTCACGCCGAGGCGGCGGAGTTCCTGGTGGATGTAGTTGCCGAACGGGTCGTTTCCGGTGCGGGTGACCACCGCCGAGTTCAGTCCGTGCCGTGCCGCAGCGACGGCAACGTTGGTGGCACTGCCACCGAGGTATTTGCCGAAGGTTGAGACGTCTTCGAGGCCGACGCCATCCTGCAAGGGATAGATGTCAACGCTGACGCGGCCAATGGTCAGCACATCGTGCGGGGTGCGAGGTGAAGTCGTCATACTCCGATGTACAACTTTCTGAGCTAGGAGGGACCGACACGGTCGCCGGTATCTCCACAGTAGCGCTCTTTACGCTTAATGTCATGACATATTCACAAGTGGATATTTTAGAGCGGATGCGGACGTGCCGGGTCACCCTGATTGCGCCCGTGGTCGATGGCGATCTGGACCAGCCTCGGATTGCGCTTGTCGACATTTCGATCTGCGGATAGGCATGCTCGATCCGCGGACGGTCCGGCCCGATCAGCAGAATGGCCGAGTCGGCAACATTTGCTCGCGTTAGTCGATGGCGATCTCGACGGGCTGGATCAGCGGACGAGCGGTGGGCGTCCTGGTCGGCAGCTGCCACGGCGGGCACAAAAAAGCCCCCGGAACCAAGGGTTCCGGGGGCATCTGTTGCGGGGGCAGGATTTGAACCTACGACCTCTGGGTTATGAGCCCAGCGAGCTACCGAACTGCTCCACCCCGCGCTACAAGTACAAATTTAGCACACCTTGAAAGCTCGGTCGACCACTTGTGGCGATATCGCCAATTGGGCACCGAAAATGGTTTGCTCTACTGGCATCAAACACCATCAAGCAGGACAGCCGCAAGGGATCGCCAGTCTCCGCACCAACAGGTGTTCAGGTATGGACAGATGCTCTAACCCGGTGAAGTCGGAATCGATTCACGGGAAGATCCACGGCCTTCCACCTTGCCGCTGCACGCCACGGATCCGCAGCGTTCCCAGTGCACCGCTTCCGGGCGTCTCAGCGCTCCCGAAGTGTGGCGTGGAATGCATTACTCCACGGTGTTGGCCATATAAACAAAAAATGTAAATGTTTCACTTATATATTCGATTTACTATCAACTTGACCAACCGCCACAGATGATGACCGCTAGTGAACTCGCACTCACTCAAGGGTGAATCACGTAGAACTGCGGATCAAGCCTCTGGAGTTTGAAATTTCTCCGCACGCATCGAAAATGAGTTGCTCTCGCTTTTGTGTTCGATTCGGAGTAGAATCATTGCGAAGGAGCCAATGGCGCCCATGTTCATGGAAAACACCGGTGAGGCCAGTTCGAATGCTGTCATTGTGGCGGTCGGGCAGGCTCGGGAGATTCTCCTGAAAGCGTTGGGTTCGGTGTCGTTCGGGTCGCTGGGTGATGAAGAATCCTTGAGCATATTGCTCGCCCTCGAGAGCGTCGGCCGGGTTGTTGATGGTGCCCGGGTGCTGTCCACGACGGATGTGCTGCGCCGCTCCGAATACCTTGATGCGTCCGTTGCTAAGACTGCTGCGGCAAAGACGGCCGATCAGACCGAGATAGAAGCGACTGGCGCGGTGTCTCTGGCCCGCCGGCTCGGCTGCCGCAGCGGCCTCGTGCTGGTGTCCACCCTGGCGCGGTTGTCGCGCAGTGAGGTGCGGCAGCGCGCGTCGCTCGGCAAGAATGCCGGCGAGCGGATGCTGCTCGGCCGGCCCCTCGCACCGACCTACCCCGTGGTGGGTGAGGCGTTGCAGGGCGGGGAGCTCGGAGTGGAGCAAGCCCGCGTCATCGTGTCCGTGCTCGACGGCCTGCGCGCCTCGGTGCTGGTGGACGACCTCGACCGCGTCGAGCGCTCCTTGGTAGCGAGCGGGTCCGGTGCCATCACCCCGGAGACCGAGGGACTGCCCGGTTCCGGTATCGCATTTGCGCCGGAGTTACTCCGGCAGCAGGGCATCGCGTGGCAGGCGCGCCTCGCGCCCGACGGGTGCGCTCCGGGCGAGGCCACGGCGGAAGGGCGCAGCTGGTTCGCCTTCGGTGGACTGAATAACGGCGGCTACAGCCTGAACGGCTGGCTGACCACCCTCGACCGCGCCATCATCGGCACCGTCTTCGACGCGTACCTCTCCTCCGCTGCAGCCAACCCCGTTCCTGGCGCGGTACCCCGAGCCACGGTCGCCTTCCACGAAACCGAACCGTGCGAACTATCCGATGCGGACAGCACGCACAACGATGAAACCGACGGCATCACGGACAGCGACGGTAATGACATCAAAGCAAGCACCAGCACTGATAGCAGCGCCAGCGACGTCCTCGCGATTGGCGCCAACGATGACCGTGGCGCGCAGGCCTCGAACGACGTCCCGGTCGAGCACTGCGAAAGCGGCGAGCAGACCGGGGGCCAGCACGGGCAGGCCGACGACGAGAACGGCCCGATCGGCCACGCCCAGGGCTACGAACAGGGCTACGAACAGGGCTACGACGAGCGGACCGGAGCAAACGCGGGCCGGGCCCTCAGCCCCTGCCCGCAGGAACCCGCCGATACCCGCTCGATCAGTGAGAAGCAGGCCGGGATCCTCCGCGCGGTGTTCGAAGCGGCCGCCCGACAGCCGGGCACCCCAACGATGGGCGGCGCGGCACCGACTGTACTCGTGCACATCAATATCAACGACCTCCTCGCCGGCCGCGGTGCCGGCTGGATCGACGGCATCGACGGCCCCCTCACCGTCAAACACGTCGATGAGCTGCTCTGCGCCGGCGGGTATCAGCCCGTGCTGTTCGGCCACCAGGGTCAGGTATTGCACCTCGGCACCTCCAACCGGTTCTTCACCGCCCAGCAACGCCGCGCATTGGCCGCCCGCGACGGCGGCTGCGTCATCCCCGGTTGCACCGTGCCACCGCAGCTAACCCAAGCGCACCACGTCGTGCCCTGGCGGAAGGGCGGCCTGACCAACATCGACAACGCCGTACTGATCTGTAACGCCGGGCATGCGAGCATCGAAACATCCGGCTGGGACATTGACATGAGAGACGGCCGCCCCTGGGTTCGCGGACCTCTCATCTTCGACCCCACTCACACCTGGCGCCCCGCCGGACAAAACTGTGCCGCCACTCCGGCCGAGAAACCCAACTGGGAAAAGTAGGCCCGCGCGGTCGCGTGCGCGGCCAACGGGATGGCCGGGCTGAGCATACAGCCAGCGCAGGGCTATGGAGGTCTCGACCCGGTTGTAGAGCCTGTCGAGAGACGACCGACGGAATGGTGGCGTTGTCGAGATTGGTAAGTTTCGTGACTGTGGCGGTTTCGGCAGCCTCGGAGAGTGGAAGGGCGCCGTTGTCGAGACCGGCCGAATCTTCGGCTTCTCACATCGCTCGCTCACGTCTGGCGGGCGCACTCTGCCCTCCAATACCAAAGGCCGCAAGCCCCCCCCAGAGAGTGAAGGCTTGCGGCCTGTGTGGTGCGGTCTGGCTACTCGCCGAGCAGGGCGAGCATGCTCGCGATCGTGTCTTCGAGCTTCGCGTCGGCGGTGCCATAGTCGGCGAAGTTACCGTCGGCGAGTGCAGCCGCCTTTTCTGCCAGCGCCGTCTTGGCGACGGTGAGCAGCGACTTGAGCTCGGCATCCGTTGTGGCATCGCCGGTCGACCCGGTCGGTACGTCGGTGCTGCCGCCGGTCGAACCGTCGGTGCTCGGGTCGGGCGATCCACCGTTATTCGTGGTGGCATCTTCGGGCACGTCGGTATCACCAGCGGTGGCACCAGAGTCACCGCCGAACAGCACATCGAGGGCGCCGTCGAGGGTATCCTCGAACGCGATCTGGTCACCGAAAGCCACAAGCACCTTCTGCAGCAGCGGATAGCTGGTCTCACCCGTGGACTGCACGTAAACCGGCTGCACGTAGAGCAGTCCGCCACCAACCGGAAGGGTCAGCAGGTTACCGTTCAGCACGGTCGACGAGCCCTGACGCAGCAGGTTGAGCTCGGTCGACACTGTCGGGTCGGCGTTGAACACGTTCTGCACCTGACCGGGGCCAGGTACCGTGCCGTCCTTGGGCAGGTTGAGCAGCCTCAGCTGGCCATAGCCATCCGCTCTGACGCCGTCTACCGATCCGGCGTCTGCGTCTACAGCGAGGTAACCGTAGAGCACGTTACGGCTGGATTCACCCGTCGCTTCCGGCTGGAAAGTGGAGTACAGCGAGAACGACGGCTGGTCCGAGCCGGGTACCTGCATGGTGAGGTAGTACGGCGGCTGCAGCGTCGGGTTGGTCGCCGGCGAGTCAGGGTCGTTGGGCGAGATCCAGGCGTCGTCCTTCGAGTAGAACGAACCGGGGTCGGTCACGTGGTACTGACCAAGAATGGAACGCTGCACCTTGAACAGATCGGCCGGGTAACGCACGTGGCTCATCAGGTCGCCACTCATCTCGCTCATCGGCTTGAGCGACGACGGGAAGATCTTCTGCCAGGTCTGCAGCAGCGGCTCTTCGTCGTCCCAGGCGTAGAGGGTGACCTCGCCGCTGTAGGCGTCGACGGTGGCCTTGACCGAGTTGCGCATGTAGTTGATGCTGTCCAGCGCATACGGCTGGGCCGGTGTCTGCGTGTCGGCGATGGCCTCACTGAGGCTCACCGGGGTGGAATAGGGGTAATCCGCCGAGGTGGTGTAGCCGTCAACGATCCACATAACCCGACCGTCAACGACCGAGGGGTAGGCGTCGGAGTCGAGCGTCAGGTACGGCGCGACCTTCTGCACGCGGGTGACCGGGTCACGGTCGTAGAGAATCTCCGACTTGTCGTTGACCGAGGCGGCGAGGAAGATCTGCTCCGACTGGAACTTCAGCGCGTAGATCAGCTTTTTGAACGCATTGTCCAGTTTCGGTCCGCCGTCTCCGGAGAACGTCGTGTAGGTCTGGCCAGCACCCTCTTCACCCGACGGATAGTCGAGCTCGATCGGGTTGGCGCCCTCTTCGTCACCGACGATGGAGTATTCGGGCGAGGTCTCACCAAAGTAGATGCGCGGTTCGAACTTGCCGAGCGCACCGCTGGTGGGAATGCCGGATTCCAGGAACACCGGCTGGCCGTCGACCGAGCGCTGGTTGCCGTACGCGGCGACCATGCCATAGCCGTGGGTATAAACGGTCTTCGAGTTGACCCAGGTGTTACCGGTGTTCAAGCCGTCGATATTCAGGTCACGCACGGCGACGACGGTGTCCTGCGAAGTACCGTCGATCACGTAGCGGTCAACGTCGAGGTTGTCCGGGAACTGGTAGTACTGGCGGAACTGCTCAAGCTGGCCGAAGGAGTCACTGACCAGGGCCGGGTCGAGAATACGAATGTTGGCAGTGGTCGCGGCGTCGGCGCGCAGCGCGCCCGGCTCGGCGGTGGTCTTCGCGTCGTAGGCAATTTCCTCGATGTCCGCGACGCCGTAGGCATCCCGGGTGAGGTCGATATTGCGTTCGATATATTCGGCCTCGAGTGCCTTTGCGCTCGGCTCCACCTGGAAGCGCTCCACGACCCACGGGTACAGCGAACCGATGAGCAGGCTCGACACGATAAGCAGCGCGGTGCCGATGACCGGCAGACGCCAGCGACCGATGATGGCCGTCAGGATGAAGAGCAGGGCTACGACGGCGGCAATGCCGGCAAGGATCGCGCGGCCGGGGATGGTGGCGTTGACGTCGGTATAGCCGGCACCGGTGATCAGGGCGTTGTTGTTGGTCAGGGTAGAGTACTGGTCGAACCAGATACTCACGGCCTGCAGCAGCAGATAGAGGGCTGCGGTGATGGCGATCTGCACGCGCGCGGCCTTGGAGATGAGCACTTCACGCCCGGACACCCGAATGGATCCGTACAGGTAGCTGGTCGCGACCGAGACGAGCGCCGAAATCAGCACAACAGCGGATGCGAAGGCGAGCACGGCCTGGTAGAACGGCAGGTCCATCAGATAGAAGGAGATGTCGAAGTTGAACTGCGGGTCAACCCGCCCGGTTTCGGTGCGGTTGAGCCACATGAGCACGGTCTGCCAGCGGGTGGCAGCGGCCACACCGGCAAACAGCCCGAGGAGGGCCGGGATGCCATACATCGCGAGGCGACGCAGCGGCTCGATGACCTGCTGGTAGCGATCAAGCTGCGAGTTGAGCTTCGCGTAGACCGGGCGCAGACGGTAGGCCAGCTGAATACTCACCCAGACCGGAACGGCCATCGTGACGAAGCCGATCAAAAACAGCACGGTGCCGGCGATCCACTGGGTGGTCAGAACGTTGACGAACCCCAGCTGGTCGAACCACAGCACATCGGTATACAGTCCGGCGAATATAAAGAACAGGATCACCAACCCTGCGATAATGGCTGCGGTAATTGCTAGCGGGGCTCGGCTGCGCCGTGGGACGTTGTCGGCTGATGATGAAGTCACGAATTGGCCTCTTGCGCTCAGTTATTAGATACAGGGTGATCATTTGCTGCAGGATCAGGGTCTGCCACCATCATACTTTGGCGGCCCTGAGAGAGTCATCACTACTGCTCGTTCGCCACGGGTCAACTGGCCGGGCAGCTCGGCAGGTCGCTCGTGTCGGCACCGGTCTTGATCGCGTCGAGCGCGTCGAGCGCTTCGTCGAGGGTGGCGACCGAGAACACTGTCAGGCCGTCGGGGATATTTCCGGTTACCTCGCCGCAATTCTCGGCGGGGGCGAGAAACCAGGTCGCGCCGCTCTCGAGCGCGCCATAGAGCTTCTGCTGGATGCCGCCGATCGGGCCGATTGCGCCGGATTGGTCGATGGTTCCGGTGCCGGCCACGTTCTCGCCGCCCTGCAGCTCGCCGGGAGTGAGCTTGTCGATGATTCCGAGGGCGAACATCATGCCGGCGCTCGGGCCGCCGACCTTGTCGAGCTGGATCTGCACCTCGAACGGAAATTCGTAGGCGACCGACACGTTGACACCGGCCACGATCGTGCCGTCGTTGTCGATCGGGGTGACCTCGACGGTCCGGGCGAGGCCGCCCCGCACGATGTCGACGCTCGCCGCGGTCTCGGCACCGTTGTCCCGCAAAGCCGCGCGCAGTTCGGCGACATTGGCCACCGCGGTACCGTTCACGGCGGTCACTTCATCGTCGGGCTCGATCACGCCCGCGGCCGGAGAACCGTCGGGCAGGCTCACCACCGACACCGTCGTGGGGTAGTCGTAGCCGAGATGAGTGAGTGCGGCGGCGATGGCATCCTGTTGGGAATTAATCATGTCGGCGCTGCTGCGAGCGTCGCGCTGCTCGGTGCTGACATTATCGGGAAAAACCTGGTCAATGGGGAGGACGGCCTCGCTCGGGTCGAGCCAGGCACTGGCCACGGCGAGCCAGCTCGGCCGGTCTTCCCGGTTGCCGAAGAGCGACACGGTGAGCAGATCGAGGGTGCCGCCGGTCGGGTAGACGGTCTCGTCGGGGATGGTGATGAGAGCGGTTTCGACGTCGTCGTAGGTGGCGGTGCCGAGGGTGTTGAACACCGGACCCGGCTTCTCGATGACATAAGGCGCCGGCATGATACCGAGAATCACTCCGGCGACGAGGGCGATCAGCAGTGCCGTCCAACCGAGGGACGGGCCAGAGCGTCCGGCACGTCGAGGTGCCGGTGCATTGGTGAAGAGCGCCATCGTGGTCCTTTGAGTGTTGATTCGTGCCAGGTTGCGGGTCGTGTTCGCGACGGGCGCACAGCAAGCCATTCAGCCTAGGATATTTCCCAGCCCCGAGCGGGCTACTCGCACTAGCGTAGAAGTATGCGACTGAGAGGGGCCTGAAGTGGCCGACGACTCCCTACCCCCGAACGATCAGAACCCGAACAATCAGAATCCCGGCGAACCCAGCGACGAGTTTCGTGACATGCTGCGCGACATCCTGAGCGGCAAGAGCGGCATCGACCCGAGCCAGCTCGCCGGCGCTGCCGGTCTGCCCAACGACCCGGCCAGCGTCGCCGCGCTCATGCAGCAGCTGCAGGGCGCCATGAACTCCCAGGGCACCGGCGTCGACTGGAAGATCGCCCTCACCCAGGGTGAACAGCGAGCGGCCACCGGTCAGCTCAGCGCGACCAATGAACAGCAGACCCAGCTGCGCCAGGCCTTTCACATTGCGGCTCTCTGGCTCGATGACGTCATTACCGTGGCCGAACTCACCGTCGAACCGCGCCTGATGACCCGCCGCGAATGGGTCACCGTGACCATGCCGCTCTGGACCCAGCTCGCCGAACCCGTCGCCACGAGCATCTCCGACTCCCTCACCCGGGTCTTCGCCGAACAGGTTCCCGAAGAGATGCAGGGCATGGTCGCCAACGCGAGCCAGCTCGTGCGCAGCATCGGTGGCACCCTGTTCGCCATGCAACTCGGCCAGGTCGTCGGCCAGCTGGCGAGCGAGGTCGTCAGCGGCGGCGATATCGGCATTCCACTGCTCGGTGAGCAGCAGGCCGCCCTGCTCCCCCAGAACGTTGCCGACTTCGGAGCCGGCATCGACGTTCCGGCCGACCAGGTGCAGATCTACCTCGCCGTGCGCGAGATCGCCCACGCGCGACTGTTCCGCCACGCCCGCTGGCTGCGCCTGCACCTGACCAGCGCGGTCACCGCCTATGCACGCGGCATCAGCATCGACTCCAGCCGGCTCGAAGACCTGGCCGGAAGTTTCGACCCGTCCAACCCCGAAGACCTGCGCCAGGCAATGGTCGACGGTTCCCTCATTCAGCAGAAGTCCGAGTCGCAGCTTGCGGCTCTGTCCCGCCTAGAAACGATGCTCGCCCTGGTCGAGGGCTGGGTCGACGTCGTCACCGCTCGTGCCACGATTCGACTTCCCAAAGCGGATGCCATCGCCGAGACGGTCAAACGCCGCCGGGCCTCAGGCGGTCCGGCGGAGTCCGCTTTCGCGACGCTGGTCGGTCTCGAACTGCGTCCCCGCCGGTTGCGGGAGGCCGCAGCGATGTGGCAGGCCGTGACGGATGCCGTTGGCAATGAGGCGCGCGACGCGCTCTGGTCGCACCCCGACCTGTTGCCCACTTCGGAAGACATCGACGATCCCCAGCCGCTGATCATTCGGCTGACCAGTGCAGCCCGCGGGGGGCCCGAGGTGCTCGACGACGTCGACCAGGCTCTCGAAGACCTGCTGCGCGACGACGGAGCCGAGCGCCCGCACGAGGAGTAACGGCGCGCAACGTTGCCGCAACCTGTGCCGATCTACCGTCGTTCAACGGACGAAATGTCCCAAACGAAGGAGTTTGGCAATGACGATAACCGAGACCACCACCGGCGCGACGGACGAGTTCAAGGCGCGCTACGAATCCACCCGGGTGCCAACGACCATGCACGCGGCCGTCGTGCACGAGTTCGGCCAGGGCCTCACCATTGACGAAGTGCCCGTTCCGACCCCCGGCCCCGGCCAGGCCCTGGTCAAACTGATCAGCAGCGGAGTTTGCCACACTGATCTGCACGCTGTGGAAGGCGACTGGCCGGTTAAGCCGAGCCCGCCGTTCATTCCGGGCCACGAAGGGGTCGGCGAAGTCGTCGCCCTCGGTGACGGCGTCAAGGACCTCGACATCGGCGACCTGGTCGGTAACGCCTGGCTCTGGAGCGCCTGCGGCAGTTGCCAGTATTGCTGCACCGGCTGGGAAACCCTGTGCGAAGCGCAGCAGAACGGCGGCTACAGCGTGGACGGTTCGTTCGGGCAGTACATGTTCGTCGACGCCCGCTTCGCCGTGCGCATTCCCCACGGCGCCGACCCGATCGAGATCGCCCCGGTGCTGTGCGCCGGAGTCACCGTCTACAAGGGCCTCAAAATGACCGAGGCCCGCCCGGGCCAGTGGGTCGTCATCTCCGGCATCGGCGGCCTCGGCCACATCGCCGTGCAGTACGCCAAGGCGATGGGGCTGCGCGTCGCGGCCGTCGATATCGCCGACGACAAGCTCGCCCTGGCCCGCAAACACGGCGCCGAGCTCGTAATCAATGCGCAGGACGAAGACCCGGTCGCCGCCATTCAAAAAGCCACCGGTGGTGTGCACGGCGTGCTCGTGACCGCTGTACACCCGGCCGCATTCGGCCAGGCCATCGGCATGACCCGCCGTGGCTGCACCATCGTCTTCAACGGTCTGCCGCCGGGAGACTTCCCCGCCCCGATCTTCGACATCGTGCTCAAGGGCCTCACCATTCGCGGCTCCATCGTGGGCACCCGCCAGGACATGGAGGAAGCCCTGCAGTTCTACGCGCGCGGCCAGATCCACCCCACGGTCTCTGAGCGCCGCATCGACGAGGTCAACGAGGTGCTCAACGAGATGAAGCACGGCAAGATCGACGGTCGCGTCGTCATCCGCTACTGAAGAAATCTGACGGTGGGGGCCGCGTGACCACCAAATCCCAATATTCGGTGGAAGCGGGCCCGCACCCGTCTGTGGATAACTTTTACGCGCGACCGCCAGACGCGTCATCATGTCGGCATGGCCCTCAGACTGAATCCGCGGTATCCGCTGGTGTGGCGCACACCGAATTGCGTGCAGCTCGGCATCGACCAAGCCATTGTCACGATCGGCGGGCTGACGCCCGCTCACGAGGCTGTGCTGTCCGCGCTTTCTGCGGGGGTGCATCGATCGGGCGCGATGCTGCTCGGAACGGCCGCCGGGGCATCCGCTGTCGAAGTGACGCACCTGCTCGACCTGCTCGAACCGGCACTGTTGTACGTGCCAGACGATGCGCCGGCACCGGTAAACCCGCTGCCCCGCACCGTGCTGGTTGACGGCCACGGACCGACCGCGACCCGGCTGCACGCGCTGCTGGCCAACCTCGGAATCGAGGAGCCGGCTCCAGGAGACGACCCCGAGCTGGCCGTGTTGATCGGGCAGTACGTCTTCGCGCCTGAACGGCACGGGCATTGGCTGCGCCGCGATATTCCGCACCTGCCGGTGGTCTTCAGCGACAGCGCCGCGCGGGTGGGTCCACTCGTCGAACCTGGCCGCGGACCCTGCCTGACCTGTCTGGGGCTCGCCCACGTCGACACGGATCCGTCCTGGCCGGCCATGGCATGTCAGCTCGTGCTGCGCGAGGCCCCGAGCGAAACTCCGCGGCTGAGCTTCGAGCTCGCCGCCCGGGTGGCCGGACTCGTTCAGGATCGCCTGGAAACAGGCCGATCCGTGTTGTTCACCCGGTCACTGCGACTGGACGCGTGGGGCGGTGCGGTCACGGGCTCCGTACACCGGCTGCACGAGCGGTGCGGCTGCCAAGCTCTTCCAGAAAACGCGAGCGTTCGCGAGCTGCCCGCGCCTGTGCCCCAGAGGATGACCAGCTCAGCGCGAGTCGCTTCCGGGCGCGGGTGATGCCGACGTAGAGCAGCCGGCGTTCCTCGTCGATCTGCTCGAACGTGCTCGCATAGCTGATCGGCACCAGGCCCTCGCTCAGGCCGACCACGAACACCGCGTCCCACTCAAGGCCCTTGGCGGAGTGCATCGTGGCGAGCGTCACGGCCGACACCGTCGGTTCGTGCTGGCCGGCCTGACGTTCCATCAGCTCGTCGGTGAACTGTCGGAACGTGGTTCCGGCAGCGGCCTGGTCGACCAGGCCCATCAGTGCGTTGAGCGATTCCCACCGCGCCTGCACGGCGCCGCGGGTCTCCGGGGCGGTCTGGCTCCAGCCCAGCGACCGCAGCACGTCACTGACCGATTTGAACAGTGGTTCCCCAATGATTGAAACGGATGCCGCCCGCAGGCTCATCACCGCCTGCTTCACCTCGGGGAGGTCGAAGAACCGTTTGGCACCGCGAATCTGGTAGCTCACCCCCACCTCGGTCAGAGCCGTTTCGAGCAGCGCGGCCTGCACGTTGACCCGGAACAAGATGGCCACGTCTTCGGGTTTGGTGCCAGCCCAGATGAGCTGCAGAATCTGCTCGGCCACGCCGCGGGCCTCGGCCATGTCGGAGGCGTAGCCGCGCACCGTTGGGTCGGGGCCGCTGTCGGTCTGGGCAGCCTGCAGGGTCAGGGCGCCGGACCGGCCACGCATCAGCTGGTTCGCGGTGGCGACGATCGGCGCGGTCGAGCGATAGTTCTGTTCGAGCCGCACCACGGTGGCGTCTTCGTAGTGCTTCGGAAAGTCCAGCAGGTAGTCGCTGCGAGCACCAGCGAAGGAGTAAATGGTCTGGCTCGCGTCGCCGACGACGCAGAGATCGCGGCGGTCGCCAAGCCAGAGGGCGAGCAGGTCGTGTTGCAGCGGCGAGACGTCCTGGTATTCGTCGACGACAAAGAACCGGTACTGCTCGCGCACCTGCAGGGCCACGGAGGGTTCGGCCTCGATCATGCCGGCCATGGCGAGCAGTACGTCTTCGAAGTCGATCTGCTTGCGATCGTCTTTGAGCTTCTCGTAGGTCTGCTGCAGGGCGACGACCTGGTCGACGTCGAGTCGGCCCGGCAGGCTGCGGCGGGCTATGCCGGCCGCGTACTGCTCGATGCTCAGGCCGCTGGTTTTGCGCCATTCCACCTCGGCGGCGAGGTCGCGCAGCGTGGCGGTGTCGAGTTTGAGGTGCAGAGCCTCAGCGGCGTGCCCGAGAATGCGGCCCTTGCCGTCGAGGATGCGCGGCGCCTGCCCGCCGACGACGTGCGGCCAGAAGTAGTTCAGCTGGGACAACGCTGCGGCGTGAAAGGTGCGCGCAGCCACTCCCCCGGCGCCGAGCTGACGCAGGCGCCCGCGCAGTTCGGCGGCCGAACGGCTCGTGAAGGTGAGCGCCATGACCCGGTTGGGGGCGTAGGCGCCGGTCAGCACGCCGAGCGCGATGCGGTGGGTAATGGCGCGCGTCTTGCCGGTTCCGGCGCCGGCGAGCATGCAGACCGGGCCGATCAGCGCTTCGGCGGCAATGCGCTGCTGTTCATCGAGGCCTTGGAGCAGCGAGTCGGCGGTGGCCGTCACGGACGAATCAACTCCGTCGCGGCGGGCAACGGCGCGCCGAGCCAACGCTCGATCATGGCGTGCGCGATGGAGGACGGGCCGGGCAGTAACATCCACTCACCGGCATCGAGCAGGTCTTTTCGACTGAACCAGCGCAGCGCGAGAATCTCGGCGCCGTCGGGCAGCAGCTCATGGGCCGCCTGGTCGTCGGCGAGGCGCGCGGTGAAGCCACACATGACCGAGGCCGGGAAGGGCCACGGCTGGGAGCCGACATAAGCCGGATCGGTCACGCGCAGACCGGATTCTTCGAACATTTCGCGGATCACGGCCGTTTCGAGGGCCTCGCCGGGCTCGACGAATCCGGCGAGGAGCGAGTACCGGTTGTTCTCCCACATAGCGTTGGAGCCGAGCAGAATGCGGTCGTCGGCGTCGGTGATGAGCACGATGACGGCCGGGTCGGTGCGCGGAAAGACCTGGCTGTTGTCGACCGGGCAGCGGCGTACCCAGCCACCTTCCTCGACCAGGGTGGCGGCGCCGCAGCGCGGGCAGTGGCCGTGCGAAGCGTGCCAGTTGAGCACGCCGAGGGCCTCGGCGAACAGGCCGGCGTCACGGTCATCGAGCACGGTCGCAACGGTGCGCAGGCCCACCCAGCGACTCTCCTCGGGCTCCAGCCGGGCTGCAGCGTCATCATCGAGCTGCACGGCAACGATGCGGGTACCGGCAGTCTCGGGCAGGTCGGCGGGAAGGGACCGGCCGAGGTAGACCCGCAGGCCGGCATTGTGCAGACTCGTGGGCGGCAGCAGGGCGAGGTGCACACCGGTGTTGGCCGGGTCGGTGCTGGCCGGGTCGGTGCTGGCAGCATCGTGCGGCGCGAGCAGAATTTTGCCGTGCCAGACGGGCAGAACGCGGGTGGCGGCATCCGCCCAGAGCTGGTCGAACAAGTCCGGCAGGCCGCGGGTGAGGTGGTCACGGTCGACCGCCTGGCGAGACAGCGGCAACCGCGTCGTGAAAGTGAACGACATGGTATATCTCCGAGCTCTGCAAGAACGTGGGTGGAGGCGTGGCGAATAACCGCCAGACCGCAAGTCGATCTAACCTAGTAGGCATGGCCAGAACTCAACTCACTCTAGCCGCGTTAGCCACCTCCGCTGTTCCGGGGCTCGACGTGGCCTACGCCCGCAAGCACAGTGCCGGCGCGCACGGACTCTTCGACTCGGCGCTCGTCATCGACAAGGCCGGTCGGGCGCTCATTATTCGCGTTCCCACCAGCCAGTCGGCCGAAACCGAGCAGTCCGCGGACCTCGTGGCGCTGCGCGCGCTCACCACTGGCAATCGCAGCCGGCTGCCGTTCGACGTGCCCGAGTATGTCGGCCAGACGCCGATTCAGGGCACCCGTGCTGTGGTCTATGAGCTGCTGGCTGGTGACAGTTTTGATGCGGATGCCCTCACCGGGCATGAGGGCGTCGCCGGGTCGATCGGCCGCGCGATCGCCGCCATCCACTCGTTGCCGAGCGCCTTCATCGGCACCGCCGGGCTGCCGCAGCATAGCGCCGAACAGTGCCGCAAGGACGCCATCGACCTGATCGATCGAGCCGCGGGCACCGGCTACCTGCCCGCCGCGTTGCTGCGCCGCTGGGAGCAGGCCACCGACGACGAAGCCCTGTGGCAGTTTGCGCCGGCCGTGGTGCACGGGTCGATGTCGGCCGATTCCATTCTGATCACCGACGACGCCGTGTCGGGGATTCTCGGCTGGTCCGGGCTGGCCGTCGGCGACCCGGCGCGCGACCTGCACTGGCTACTCGCCGCGCGCGGTGACGCCGCCGAACTGGCCATCGACGCCTATTCCAGCGCCCGCCAGGGCAGCGACACGCACATCACCCAGCGCGCCATGCTCTATGCCGAGCTGGAACTGGCCCGCTGGCTGCTGCACGGCTCCAGCAGCCACGACCAGTCCATCGTCGATGACGCCGTCGCCATGCTCGACGGCCTGGTCGACACGGTGCACAGCCACACCCAGCAGCCGCTCTCCCCCGAAACCGGCCCGATCATGAGTGTCGGCGACGTGGAGAATATGCTCGACCACATGCCGCGCGCCGCCCGCGATTACGACCAGCACGCGGCGATGCACACCGACAGCTACAACTTTTCGGGACTAACCGTCGATTCAGATTCAGATTCAGATTCTGATTCTGACGATTCCAGCACCGGGGCCATCGCCCCTGACCAGGCCGCCAAAAGGTCAGCCTCCGAGTAGAGCCGCTCGGGGGCGACGACGGTGTCGTCGGCGACGAAGTAGAAGACGGCGTCGACGATGCTCGGATCGATCCCCTTCCAGCGGGCGTAGGCGAGCCGGTACAGCGCAAGCTGAGTCTGCTTGAGTTCCAGGTCTGCAGCGCTTTTGGGTGCCCGCCCGGTTTTCCAGTCGACGACCTGGTAGCCGGTTTCGGTGCGGTAGACGGCGTCGAGCTTGCAGACGAAAACCTGCCCGGCGAGCACATGGTGAATTTCAATCTCCACGTCGACGGGTTTGCGCTCGGCCCATTCGGAGCGTTCGAAGGTGGCCTGGAGAACCGCGAACTGCTCTTGCTCCGGCACGTCAAGTTGCTCGAGTGTGCCGGTGCCCTGGTCTTCGTCTGTCAGATCGAGGTCAAACAGGCTGGCATCGACGCGATCGGTGCCGGTGGCTCCTCCCGCCCGACGCTCGACCCAGGAATGGAACAGCGTGCCGAGCCGAGTGGCCCGGTACGGACGCTGCGGCATTGGGCGGCGCAGCTCCGCCGCGACACCGGCTGGATCGTCGACGTAGTCCTTGAACCGGGAGGCCGGGATGCGGGTGGGCACCGGGGCACCCGCGCCGCCGGTGAGGCGCAGGGCTCGCTCCGTAAGCAGCAGGGTGACGGCGTGCGACCAGCGAGTGGGGACATCCGTTTCGCTCGCGCTCACCCTCTCTGCGGCAGCCTCGACCAGCGCCCGTCGGCCGCCGAGTGGGTCGAACGGCCACAGTTCGGTGCCACTGGACGCCGAGACGGGTTTCTCAGACTCGGCGGGCGCGTCGGGGATCTTCGCGATCAGCCCGGCCAGGGCGAGTTCCGTGAGGTAACGGCTGGGCTTGCGAGCGGTGACTCCGGGGCCCCAGAATGAGCCGGTCAGCAGCAGCTCGTGCTTGGCGCGGGTGGTCGCGACGTAGATGAGGCGGCGCTCCTCGTCGTCGTGCCGGTCGGCCAGCTCAGCCTTGTAGGCCTGGAACGCCAGGTCGAAGTCGAACTGGGTGTCGTGGCCGACGATATCGAGATCGGGCAGCTCGGACCGGTCGCCGCGGAACGCATAAGGCAGTTCGCCGAAGCGCAACCATCCGCTCGTATCGCGAGAGGCGGCGGGCAGGCTCTTCTCGGTCAGGTTGGGAATGGTGACGAAATCCCATTCGAGGCCCTTGGCGCCGTGAACGGTCAGCAGCTGCACGGTGCCCTGCTCCGACAGTTCAGCGCGCGGGCCGAGATCGTCCTGCAGTTCGGCCCGTTTGAGCCAGCGCAGAAAGCTCGCCAGTGTGCCCTGCTCGTCGCTGTCGAGAAAGGCCGAGACGGTGTCGTGGAAGGAATACAGGTTGGCCAGGCCGAGGTCGTTGGCCTCGTTCGCGATCAGCTCGACGTCGAGCCGAAATTCCTGCTCGATCAGGCGTACAAAGTCGAGCAGAGGCAGGCCAGCGCGGGAGCGCAGCCAGGCCAGCTGACGGCCGGCGGACTGCACCCGGGCCCGGCCGATATCGCTGAACCCGGCGAGCTGGCCGTGCGAGTCGGGCGCTGACCCGAGAAAGTCGAGTGCATCCACGAGCGAGCTGCCCTCATCGCCGGCGACGGATGCCCGCAGCTTGCCGCGCAGATCGGCCGAGATCGCTTTCTGGGCCCAGTCATGCCCGGCCAGCCAGCGCGCCACGTCGGCGAGCGTTTGCAGGTCGCGCGCACCGACACGGTAGCGGGCACCGCTGAGTAGACGCACGAGTTCGCTGCCGGCGGCGGGGTCGTGCACCACTCGCAGCACGCTCACAACGTCGGCGACCTCGGGGGTGGAGAGCAACCCACCGAGTCCGAGCACGTGGGCACGCACGCCGTGCGCCCGTAGTACCTCGGCGAAGTATTCCATCTCGCGGCGGGCCCGAAACAGCATCGCGCCGCTGTGTTCGCCGACCAGACGGGTGGCGAACCAGTCGGCGATGGCTCCGGCCTCCTCAGCGATGGTTTCAGCCATAAGCGCGTCGACCGCGCCGGGCCGGGTGCCAGCGGGAACCTTGAGCGTTTCGACCTGGATTCCGCCCGGTTTTGCGCGAAGCGCGGCGCTCAGCGGGGCGACGAGGGCGTTGGCAGCGTCGAGGACGAGCGCCGGGTTGCGCCAGGTGAAGGACAGCGACATGGTCGGGGCTGCTGCTGGGCTGAAGTCTCCGGTGTTGAAGTCTCGGCCGAAGCCGAGCAGGTTTGCACTGCTGGCGCCGCGCCATCCGTAGATGGATTGGTGGGGATCACCGACGGCCATCACCGGGTGGTTGCGAAACAGGGTGTGCAACAGCTCGGTTTGCAGGACCGAGGTGTCCTGGTATTCGTCGAGGAGCACCACGCGGTACTGGTCACGGTAGCGGTCGACGACGGCGTCGACCTTTTGGCAGACCTGCAGTGCCAGGGCTACTTGATCGGAGAACTCAATGAGTCCTAGGCGACGCTTCTCGCTGCTGTAGCGAGCGGCCAACTCGGCCAGCACCGGAAGCGGGGCGACTGCGGCCAGGGAGTCAGTGACCGACCCGTACGGTGTCTTCTTGCGCGGATTACCGTAGGGCAAATCGGGCAGGTAGCCGAAACTGTCGACCAGTGCCCTGAGGTCGTGGGGAGCTCCGGGCTGACCAAGGTGAACGGCCGGCGGATTCTCGGCCAGGGCACGGCTGAGCTGCAGCACGGCATCGGTGACGAGGTCGAGGCTTTTGCCGAAAGGTACGAGCCGCCCGTCGCCGAAGTCGATGACGACGTGACGGGCCAGGAGCCAGGCGCTGGTTTCGCTCAGCAGCACCGACTCGGGTTCGCGGCCGAGCAACAGGGCGTTGTCGGTGAACAGGCGGCTGGCGAAGGAGTTGTAGGTGGACACGCTCGGGGTGTTGAACAGGTCGGACGACTCGGCGGCCGTGCCATGGGCGGAGTTGGGGTCGGCGGCGATCGGCATGAGGCCGGCCGTTTCGAGATCGCTGATGCGTTTGTTGATGCGCTCACTGAGCTCGCCGGCGGCTTTGCGGGTGAAGGTGAGTCCGAGAATCTGGTCGGGGCGGGCGTGGCCGTTGGCGAGCAGCCAAAGCACCCGGTTGGCCATGGTCTCGGTCTTGCCGCTGCCGGCTCCGGCGACGACGAGGGTCGGCGTGAGCGGCGCTTCAATGACCGCCTGCTGCTCGATAGTCGGCGCAAACATGTTGAGCGCCGCCGCGATATCGAGGGCGGAGACCGTGGTGGCGGTGCTGAGAAGACTCATGAGCTGACCTGCTTGATGACGTGGATGCGGCAGGACCCGTGGGATCTGGGGTCGAGACAGTGCGAGGTGATTTCGGCGATGAAGGTGGCGCCGCCCATGCCGGCTGCATCGTCACCGACGCGGGTGCGAAAGGCCTCGAGCTGCTCCGGAGTGAAAGCGGGCTGGGTGGGATTGCGATAGTTCTGCTTGACGGTGCCCGAGGAGACGATGACCAATCGTGCACCGGCCAGGGCCATGTCCGAGGACACACCGTCGATGGCGCCTTCTTGAAAGGCCAGCTGGTACGCGCCGAGCTGCGGATGCTCCGCGACTCCGGTATCGCTCGTCGCATCGCCCTTGCCCGTTTTGAGGTCGACGATCACGGCCCGGCCGTCGGCCTGGCGTTCGACCCGGTCGATGGTGCCCGACAGCACGGCACCGCTCACTTCGAGCTGAAAGGTGCCCTCGGCGCTCAACAGCTCTCCGCCGCCGTTCTCGAAATCCAGCAGGTAGGAGGCGAGCCGATCGGTGAGCTCCCTGGCTGCAACTTTCTGCACCCGGGACTGCCAGTCGGCGTCGAAGTCGAGCTCGTTCCAGCGGGCCTCCACCCCCTGCCACAGGGCTTCTGGGCGCCGATCGGTGGCGTCTTCCATGACCTTGTGGATGATCGTGCCGAGGTTGGCTGCGGTGTTGGAATCGCCGCCACCGACCTGACCGATCAGCCAGTGCAGCGGGCAGGTTTCAAAGGCTGCCATGCGCGACGGCGATACCCGCACCGGTTGGTCGCCGGCCTCCGGGTCGTTGAGTGGGCGCACGGTGCTCGGGTCGGCCAGGCCGTACCATTCGTCGGGCGAGGCACCTGGCACGTTTTCGTCGGCGAGCCGGGCGAGCGTGGCTGCGGCATCCGCTGCCCGGGTGGCGGAGTCGACCCGACCCGGCGAGTGGATGGCGCGGGTCAGGTCGCGCCTCAGCCTTCCGGTCAGACCGCGAAGCGACACGGGGTAGTGGGCGGGGTCGTCGGCGCCCAGAGTGGGAGCAGGCTGCGGCAACAGGCGAAAGAACACCGATGGTTCGTTCTCTTCGTTGTTGACGGCGGTGACGAGTAGTTCGGTCGTGGCCCGGCTGGCCGCCTGAGCGAACATGCGCAGTTCGTCGTGCAGCACCGCGGTGCGGGCGTCGGTACCGGATGCGTCTTGCCCAGAAGCGATGAGGGCGAGGTCGCCGGCACCGAGCAGGGACCCGCGAATGCGCAGGTCGGGCCAGACGTTGGCCTGCACACCGGCGAGCACGACGACATCCCAGGAGCGCCCGATGGTGCCGCTCGGCGTGGACACGGTGACGGCCGCGCCGAGGGCGCGCGGCGCCAGGGTGTCTTCGGGCACGTCGGTGTCGACGAGGTGTTCAAGGAACAATACCGGCGGGGCCGACGGGGTGCGTTCGACGTAACGCTGGGCGGCGGAGAACAGGGCGACGACGGCATCGAGGTTGTGGTTGGCCTCGTCGACGACGATTCCGGTGCCGGTGGATTGCTCCTTCCATTCGCGGTCGAGACCGCTGCGCTGCCAGAGGCCCCAGAGCAGTTCTTCGATGGTGGCGCCGGCCGCGTACTCGATGGCGGCTTGGCGCAGGCTCGCTCCGCAACCGGCCGCGCGGCGGGCGGTGCGGTTGTCGATGGTGGCGAGCAGCTCAGGGTCATACAAAGCTGCGACGAGCAGGTCATCGGCGCTGCGCGGGGCGGGCGTGTCGGTGGCCAATTCCTGTTGACGCAGTGCCGCGCGCAGCCGACGCAGGGTGATCGGGTCGAGGCCGCCGAGCGGACCGCGCAGCAGCTCAATCGCCGCTTGGGAGTCGAGCGCTTTGCGTCCGAGGGTGACCTCGAGGGCTACGATGAACGCTTTCACCGCGTACTCGTCGCGCAGGGCCGTGCTCGCGGTCGACACCTGGGTCGGCACTTCGAGCGCGGCGAGCCCCTTGGAGATCGAGGGAACGAGTGAACCGGTGCGCACGATCACGGCCATGCGCGACCACGGAGTTTCGTCGATCACGTGGCGTTCGCGCAGCAGCCGGGCGATCACCGCGAGCTGGTCGGCCGGGCTGGTCGCGATGACGGTGTGCACTGACGGTTCGGGGACGGCGTCCGGCGCGGTCAGCGTCTCGGGCGCGGTCACGGCACTAGGAGCCGAGAGCGCAGGATCATCGGAGCCGTCGAAAGCAATCTCGCTCACCGCGTCGGGTTCGGCCTGCGCGCTGCCCGCCGCACGCTGGGTGCCGGCCGCGGCCGCGCCGATGCGACTCGTGATCCGCTGAATCACCTGACGGATGCCCGCGCCGTGTCGGTAGACGGTGCCGAGTACGATCGGCGGTGCGATCCCGCCGGACGGCGAAGCCGCCGCGGGGCCGGCCGATGACCCCACCGGCGCCCCGACCGGGCCCAGGCCGAGGTACTGACCGAGGCGACCGAGGGCATCCGGATGCGCACCGTGGAATGATCCGGTGCTGATATCCGGGTCGCCGACGGCGATGATCGCGACCCCGCGCGCCTGAAACTGGGCCAGCAGAGTGAGCGTGGCCTGGGTGACTTCCTGGGCATCGTCGAGCACGATCAGGCGCAGTCCGGCCAGGGTACCGAGCGTCGCCGCCCCGGCCGGGCCTACCTCGGCTCCGGCCACGATCGCCGCAGCATAGCGGGCCAGCTCGGTGGAGTCATACTGCCCGGGGCGGGCCTGGTCCTTGGCCTCTTCGTAACCGCGAATGAACTCGGCAGCGGCCACCCACTCCGGCCGCCCGAGGCCGAAACGCTCCAGCTGTTCCGGAGTGACGCCATATTCCACGGCGCGCATCATGAGATCGCGCAGTTCGGTACGAAATCCCCGCAACTGGCGTACGTCGGCGCCCAGGGTGTCTGGCCAGACCGGGCCGCTCGGCGCTCCGGCCGTCTCGTCGTCCAGGTGGCCCTGCAGCAGTTCGGCGATAATCTGGTCCTGCTCGCCGCCAGTGAGCAGGGTCGGAGTGGGCCCACCGGCCTGGGCGACCGCGGAGCGCACGATCTGAAAGGCCACGGAGTTGGCGCTGCGGGCGAGTGGCCCGTTGGTCGGCACGGCCAGGCGCAGCGCGATCCGGTCGCGCAGCGCGGTGGCACCGGCGCGCGTCGGCACCAACACCAGCACCGCGCTCGGCGAATACCCCCGGTTCAACACCCGGTCGGCGACGAGTTCGACGAGCGTACTGGTCTTGCCGGAGCCGGGCGCGCCGATGACGGCGGCGCTCACCGCGTCGGGGAGATCGAGAACAGCCTGCTGGTCGGCGTCGAGGTCGTGGTTGGTCACATTTCAACGGTAACGGGTTGCGCCGACAGTGAAATCGGTCAGGGCGAGGGCGCGTTCTGTCGTAATCTGGGCGCAAGGCTACGAAAGGCAGTTCGGTGGATATTCGCATTGGTATTTTCAACTCTCCCCGTGAGATCGGTTTTGAGACTTCGCAGCCAGCGACCGAGATTGAGGAGACCGTTGCGGCGGCCCTCTCCGGTCAGACCGGCTATCTGAAGCTCAGCGACAGCAAGGGTCGCGTCTACATCGTTCCGACCGTGGGGCTCGCCTACGTCGAACTCGGCAGCGAAGAATCGCGCCGCGTCGGCTTCGTCGCCTAAAACGCCATGGAGCTGTTGTTCGTCGCGCTGTTCGGCACGCTCATCGGCCTCGGCGCACGGTACTTCCTGCCCGGACGCTCAACCCAGGGCTCGGTGCTGGTCCCCGCGATCGGAACGGCCGCGGCATCCTTGGTCTGGGTCGGGCTGACCTGGCTCGGCTGGAATTGGGCCGGGGGGTGGATCTGGTGGATGTCTCTCGGTGCCGCCGTCGCTGCATCCGTTGTGCTGAATCTTATGATCAGCCGGCAACGCATTCATGCCGATCAGCGGATGCTGCAGGCCCTGGCCAAAACCGGCACGGCCTAATCTCACATTCTTAAGCCGTGAGGCCGAGGCCATCCATGCGACGGGTGTGCGCCGCGATGAGTTCGGTGAAGACCGGTTCGATGCGTGACTCATTGCTGCCCGCGCGGCCATTAGTGGGATCCGTGGCCGGCATGGCCGACCGGGCCACGAGCAGGGTGTCACCGACGAGCCGACGGCCCCACATCGCCAGCTGTGAGCCGAGCGCCTGGTCGTTTTCGATCGCGGTCTGGAGCTCGTGAACGAGCACGTCGGTACCGGAATCCTCGCCGAGCAATTGCGCGACGCGAGGCCCGATATCCCGCGGCAGGCCGTCGGACAGCCGAATGAAGAAGTCATCGAGCAAGCCACCGACGAGGTAGCAGGTCAGCAGTAATTCGTGCCAGTTGACACCGGCGGTCTTCGCGCGGAACGCATCGAGACTCACGACGAACGGGGCCATCTCAACGGCCGGCTCGTGGCCGCGGCGACGAATCTCGGTGATCAGTCCGTGGTGCTTGCTAAGCGCCCGACCGGCAGCGGAGCTGAGGCCTTCTTTAACGAAGAGGTTCGGTGCGGTCGCCACCGCACGGGCGAGGCTTTCGAATTCGCCGAGCTCGCTGTACGCGGCCTGACCAAGAAAATGCTGCACGCCCGGCGCGAGCGAACTGATGTCCACTTTTTCGGTTGGCTGGGGTGCCCCGCGGGCCGAAAGCCTCGGAGCTTCATTGCGCTGCGGGCGCCGACCGAACCACGTGACCACGGGCTTAGCTTAGAACAGCGCGCCTGTGGCCGCTGTCCAGACGGGGCAGTAAGGTGGAATTACGTCGCCGACAAGGATCGGCGGCCGCTGCCCGAGACGCAAAAACGGGCGCACTTCGCTTCCAGTTAATGACAGGCATACATTCGTGACTTTCTCCGAACTTAATATTGACCAGGACATGGTCGACTCCCTTGCTGACAAGGGCATCCTCGAACCGTTCCCCATTCAAACCCAGACCATCCCGCTCGCTCTCGCCGGCCAGGACATCATCGGCCAGGCCAAGACCGGCACCGGAAAGACCTTCGGCTTCGGGCTTCCGGTGATTCAGCGCCTCGGACTCGACCCGGAGCCCGGTGTGCAGGCGCTCATCGTCGTTCCGACGCGCGAACTGTGCGTGCAGGTCTCCGAAGACCTCGAACTCGCCGCGGCGAACCGTAATACAAAGATCGTCTCCATCTACGGCGGCAAGGCCTATGAGGGTCAGATCGAACAGCTCAAGGCTGGCGCTCAGATCGTCGTCGGCACCCCCGGCCGTCTGCTCGACCTCGCCGGCCAGCGTTTGCTCACCCTCGCCAACGTGCGCGAGATGGTGCTCGATGAGGCCGACAAGATGCTCGACCTCGGCTTCCTCTCCGACATTGAGAAGCTGTTCGCGCAGACCCCGGCGACCCGCCACACAATGCTGTTCTCGGCGACGATGCCCGGACCGATCGTTGCCCTGGCCCGCCGCTTCATGAACCGCCCGATTCACATTCGCGCGACCGACCCCGACGAAGGCCTCATGCAGGCCAACATCGAACACCTGGTCTACCGCGCGCACAACATGGACAAGGATGAGGTCATCGGCCGCATCCTCATGGCTGAGGGCCGTGGCAAGACCATCATCTTCACCCGCACCAAGCGTGCCGCCGCGAAGCTCGTCGAAGAACTCGGCGACCGTGGCTTCAACGCCACCGCCGTGCACGGCGACCTGAACCAGGAACAGCGCGAACGCGCCATGGCCAGCTTCAAGAGCGGCAAGAAAGAGATTCTGATTGCAACGGATGTCGCCGCTCGCGGCATCGACGTGGAAGACGTCACCCACGTGATCAACCACACCATCCCCGAAGACGAGAAGGCGTACCTGCACCGCGTCGGCCGCACGGGTCGCGCCGGCAAGAACGGAATCGCCGTCACCTTCGTCGACTGGGACGACCTGCACAAGTGGTCGCTCATCAACAAGGCCCTGGACTTCGGCCAGCCGGAACCGATGGAGACGTACTCCTCGTCACCGCACCTCTACACCGACCTGAACATTCCAGCCGGCTCCAAGGGCCGCCTGCGCGCCACCCCGGTGAAGGAGGTCACCGCGGGGGACGCTCGCACCGGCGGGGCCGGACGTACCGGCGGGTCGCGTTCCGCCGGAGCGGGCAGCCGATCCGGCGCGGCACGCTCTGGTCGCTCGGAGAGCGGGCGCTCCGAGGGCGGTCGTGGCTCCGGCCGTGGCGACTCTGCGCGCACCGGTTCTGACCGGCCAGCGACGAGCCCGGTTGCCGACGACGCCAGTCGCCCCGCCCGGTCGCGCACCCGCGTCGGCTCCAGCACGAACCCGGACGCCCCGGCGGCAACTCCGGCCGCCGGCACGCACGATGGCGGCGGAGCCGAGCACCACGACGGAAACAACGCCCCGCTGCGTCGCAGCCGCACCCGTCGTCGCTCACCGCAGACCGGCAGCGCGATCTAATAGCTGCTCAGCACCGCTCGCGCCCGGCACCCGGGCTGCCCTCGCTTCGGCTTCGGCAGCCTCGGAGGTCGGGCGCGTTTGCGTTCAGAGCTGCGGCATCCGCTTCAGGGGATCAACCGTAAACCGGAGCCGCGCCGCGGCCCTCGGCGATGATGCGGTCGAGAACGTCGGGGGCTGTGGTGTTCTCGCCGAGCAGGTTGGGCTTGCCGGTGCCGTGATAGTCGCTCGAACCGGTGACGGACAGCCCGAATTTGGCGGCGAGCTCGTACAGCCGTTTGGTGGGTTCCGGATTATTCTCGCGATGCTCCAGTTCGAGTCCGAACAGTCCGGCCTCAACCATCGTCTTCAAGCTGGATTCGGCGACGACGTCGCCGATGCCACGGGTGGCGGGGTGGGCGATGACCGGCACCCCCCCGGCGGCGCGCACGAGCTCGATCGCTCGCACCGGATCGGGAGCGTAGTGCGGCTGAAAGTAGCCGGCCTTCCAGTGCAGAATGTCGGCGAAGGCCGCGCTGCGATTGAGGGCGTGCCCGCGGGCCACGAGGGCATCGGCGATATGTGGCCGGCCGACCGTGGCCTCAGGGGTGGTCTGGGCGAGCACATCGTCCCAGCTCAGGTCGTAGTCCACGCCGATGCGGGCGACCATCTGCTCGGCCCGGCTGAGCCGGGCTGCGCGCACGCGGGTCATCTCCGCCAGCAGCGCCGAATCGTCAGGGTCAAAAAGATATGCCAAAAGGTGCACACTGGCGTACCGCACGCGGGTGCTGAATTCCATTCCCGGAATAAGTGTCAGGTGCTCGGTGCGTGCGGCCGCGGAAGCCTCGGCCCAGCCGGCCGTCGAATCGTGGTCGGTGAGGGCGATCGTGCCGAGCCCGGCCACGGCTGCGGCGTGCACGAGCTCCGCCGGAGTCTCGGTGCCGTCCGACACGCTCGAGTGTGCGTGAAGGTCGATCGGACCCCGAAATTGCCGCGCGACTGCCATGCTCCCATGCTAGTTGGACACCTGCGCCCGTTCATTGCTGACCACGGCACTGGGGATTCCCCAGAATACTGATCTAGGGTTCAGAACAATGTTCTCCAGACTCCTTCGGGCACTGATTCTGATCGGTGCCGCCGTCATCCTGCTGGTGGTGACCTGGCCGCAGGCGTTCGGCCTGCACAACAGCTGGGTCGTCGCCCATCTGGTGTCCTTTCGCGCCGTGGCCGTCATCGGCGCGGTCGTCGGGCTCGTCCTGCTCGGGGTACTGCGGTTTATTCGCCCGCTGCGTCGAACATTGGGAATGACCATGGTGCTGCTCGCCCTGTTCGGTATCGCCAACGTCGGCATTCTGGCCTCCCGCGGTTTCACGACCACGGTTTCGCCCACCCAGGGTCAGCTCAGCGCCGAAGCGGATGCCGACTCCGTCACCGTACTCAGTTGGAACACGCTCGGAGACGCTCCCGGCGCCGCGGTCATCGCCGCGCAAGCGCTGGCCCAAAACGCCGACGTCGTGACCCTGCCCGAAACGACGGAAGAGACCGGCATTCTGATCGCCGAAGCGATGCGCGACGCCGGCCGCCCAATGTGGGTGCACACCCTGGCCTTCGATCTGGTCTCCAAGGCCCGCTCCACCACCGTGCTGATCAGCCCGGACCTGGGCGACTACACGGTCACCAACGCGGCCGGGTCCGGGCCGCCCGGCAACACCAACGTGCTGCCGACCGTGGTGGCCGAACCGGTCGACGGGACCGGCCCGACCATTGTGGCGGTGCATGCCGTTGCACCGATTCAGTATGAGATGTCGAACTGGCGCAGCGATCTCGACTGGCTCGCCACCCAGTGCCTGAGCGACGACGTGATCATGGCGGGCGACTTCAATTCCACGCTCGACCATATGGCGGGGCGCGCGAGCGGCGGCGGCTCGGTTCTCGGCAACTGCTCGGATGCTGCCCTGTCAATCGGTGCGGCATCCGTCGGCACGTGGCCGACCGCGATGCCCGCGCTGCTCGGCAGCCCGATCGATCATGTGATGGCCACCCCGAACTGGCGGGTCTTGGGCCTGCAGGTGATCGAGTCACTGGACGAGGCAGGAAGCGATCACCGACCGATCGTGGCGACGCTGACGCCGGCCAGTTAGTTTCGGACAGCCGCGCAGCATCCGCTCGTCGCAGCATCTGCAGCACCCGATCGGGCGCCGCCCAGAGTGCGGTGTGAGAATGGGGGAATGGCTGATACTACTGCTCCCGCACTTATTCCTGCCGCGCGTTCGAACGAGAACCGTTCGACCACTCCCGGGTCTACCGGCTTCAAAGCTTTCATCGCGAGCGGATGGGCCGAACGCACCGACGTTCTGCCGCCAGCTCGCGAGCAGGCACCGTTCGCCGCCGCACGTCGCGCCCGGCTATCCGCGCAGTACCCGGGCCAGCGACTGATCATTCCGGCCGGCCGCCTCAAGCAGCGCTCCAACGACACTGACTACGCCTTCCGCGCCCACTCGGCCTTCGCCCACCTCACCGGCTGGGGCAGCGACAGCGAACCCGGTGCCGTGCTCGTGCTGGAACCAGCGGCCGCTGTCGGCCACGACGCGACCCTGTACTTTCGCGAGCGGGCCGGCCGCGACTCCGACGAGTTCTACGCCAACCCCGACATCGGCGAATTCTGGATCGGACCGCGTCCATCCGTCGCCCAGGTCGCCAGCGACCTCGCCGTCGCGGTGCGCGGCATCGCCGACTTCGCCGCAGTGCTGAAGGCGGTCGACAGCGAAACCCTCGTGTTGCGTGAAGCCGATCCGACCTTTACCGAGCAGGTCGACGAGGCCCGCCTGCGTTTCGCCGCCGAGCGGGTGCTCAGCAGCAACGCCACCGACTCTCCGTTCAGCATCGAGATCAATGCCGAGCATGAGCCCGACGCCGGCCTGGCCCGGGATCTGTCCGAACTGCGCCTCGTGAAGGACGCCTGGGAGATCGCGCAAATGCGCCTCGCTGTCGCCGCCACCGCCCGCGGATTCGACGACGTCATCGCCGACCTCCCCCGCTCCAGCCAGCATGCCCGCGGCGAACGCCTCGTCGAGGGTGTGTTCAACACCCGCGCCCGCAGCGACGGCAACACGGTCGGCTACGACACCATCGCCGCTTCGGGCCCGCACGCCTGCATTCTGCACTGGACCCGCAACGACGGCGTTGTCGCCGCCGGTGACCTCATTCTCATCGACGCCGGCGTCGAACTCGACAGCTACTACACCGCCGACATTACCCGCACCCTCCCGGTGAATGGCGTCTACAGCGACGTCCAGCGCCAGGTCTACGAAACCGTGCGTGAGGCAGCGGATGCCGCCCTCGCCGTCGTTCGCCCCGGTGCCATCTTTCGCGACGTGCACGCCGCCGCGATGCAGGTCATCGCGAGGCGCACCGCGGAGTGGGGAATGCTCCCGGTCACCGCGGAGGAGGCCCTTCTTCCGGACAACGGCCAACACCGCCGTTACATGGTGCACGGTACCAGCCACCACCTCGGCATCGACGTGCACGACTGCGCGCAGGCACGCCGCGACATGTATATGGACGGCGTGCTCGAACCGGGCATGGTCTTCACGATCGAACCCGGCCTGTACTTTCAGCCCGACGACCTCACGGTGCCGGCCGAATTCCGCGGCATCGGCGTGCGCATCGAAGACGACATCCTGGTGACCGCCACCGGAGCCGAAAACCTCTCCGCAGCTATTCCCCGCACCGCGAATGAAGTTGAAGCCTGGATCGCCGCGAAGCAAAGCTAAACAGGTTCGCGAGAGCGCAAAAAGTGTCCGATTGGGACTCCCAATCGGGCACTTTTTGCGCTCTCGCGTGACTATTCGGAGGGGATCGGAGGATCTACCGGGGGCGCAGCAGGCGCTGTTGGCTCGGCCTCGCGGAATCCCGAGAGCAGGTTGCGGGCCCGGTTGACCAGTTCGACGTCGACGATGATCTGGTAGTTGGTCGCGATGACCTGCATGGTCGAGGTGAAGTCGCGGCGGCGGCGGTTGATCGCGTAGCTCGCAATACCGAGCAGCATGCCGAATCCGGCACCCATAATCAGGGCGGCGAAGACGAACGGTAGGCTCGATCCGGTCGGCGAGAACAAAAAGAACAGAATCCCGAAGAAAATTCCCAACCAGGCACCGGATGCCGCGCCAGCGAGCGCGACCCGGCCGTAGGTGAGTTTGCCGGTCACTCGCTCGACACTCTTGAGGTCGTTGCCGACAATCGCCAGCTGCTTCACCGGAAAGTCCGCCTTGGCGAGCGTGTCGACCGCGCTCTGCGCATCGGCGTAGGTGCTGTACGTCGCGAGCACCTCTCCGCGCGGCAACACGGGAGGCAAAACTGGGCGACGCCGGGGAAACAGACTCTGGTTGCTCATTCCGGTATTCTTTCACGCAGACCTGTTGACATGCCCGATCGTGCCACCTCAGGTAATCCATTCAATGGACTCGGCGAACGTCTCCTCACCGTCGTCGTCGTCAAAGACATTGGCCACCATGTGGGTGACGAAGAGCGCAAAGCCCAGAGCAATGTCCTTGAAGAGCTCGCGGTCGAACGGGCCGTACCACGAGACACCGCCCGGGCTTTCGGGGTCCAGGTCGAGCCGGTTGATGGCGAAGTCGCCCTCCAAAGAGAGGATGACGATTCGGAGCGAGCGAAACGGCGGGTTCCCGCCGATCAGGTCGCCGAGACCCCGTGCCTCCTCAGCGTTGACCGCCAGGAGGTGGGACAGCGAAACGGCATTGCCCGCGGTGCGATCGGTTGCGACCGCAAATTTCAGGTAGCTCATCCGGTCGCCGGAGACCAGGTGGATTGATTCGGCCTTGACCGATAATTGCCGATAGGCGAGGATGTCGTGCGCTGCGTTCAGGAGACCGGTGAGCGCCCGGCCGGCGGCGGCGCTGTCTTTGACTTTGCCGTAGTCGGGTGCCACTCCGCTCCAGATCAATTGCACGGCTCGCCTCGCCGGCGGAATGCCGTCCTTCGCCGGAAAGCTCAACGTTCGCCCTGCGCCCGGAAAGCGGGCCCGGCCGAGCACCGCGCAGTGAACTTTTGTCGGGAATCATGGGCAAGTTCGCAAACGGTCATGAGCGCAACCCTATTCCGTGCCGGCAATTCGTGCCTGGTCACCATCGTCGGGCTGGTGCCCGACACGGGAAGTCGTGCCGGGCCACCAATGTCGGGCCAGTGGCCTACATTTATATTGTGAGTGCCACCAGAGTTTTTGTCGCCCGACTGGCCGGGTGCACCGTTTTCGACCCCGCGGGCGACCGCGTGGGCAAGGTGCGCGATGTTCTCGTGGTGTATCGAAAAAACGACCCGCCCAGCGTCGTCGGCCTGATCGTGGAGATCCCCGGTAAACGACGCGTCTTCGTGTCGATCAACCGGGTCACCAGCATCGGCAGCGGCCAGATCATCACGACCGGCCTCATCAATGTTCGCCGCTATGAGCAGCGCGGCGGCGAGGTGCGCGTCATCGCCGAACTCCTCGGCCGCAAGGTGCTCTTCACCGACGGCTCGGGCGATGCCACCATTGAAGACGTCGCGATCAAGGAGGGCACGGAGGCCGACTGGGCGATCAGCCAGCTGTTCGTGCGTCGCCCCAAGACCAGCGCCTCCCCCTTCGTCAAGGGCGTCACGACCTTTGCAACCTGGGCAGAGGTGCGCGAGAAAGCGACCGAAGGCCAGGCGCAGTCCGCCGAACACCTCATCGCGACCTATTCCGATTTGAAACCGGCCGACCTCGCCAATACCCTGCTCGACCTGCCGCGCGAGCGCATGTTTGAGGTGGCAGGCGAGCTGCCCGACGATCGCCTCGCCGACGTGCTCGAAGAGATGCCAGAGACCGATCAGGTCGGCATTCTGACCAGCCTCGGCGATGCCCGCGCCGCCGATGTGCTCGATCAGATGCAGCCCGACGATGCGGCCGACCTCATCGCCCAGCTGCCCGAGGAGCGCGGCGAGCAGCTGCTCGACCTGATGGAGCCCGAAGAAGCCGAAGACGTGCGGTTTCTGCTCTCCTACGCTCCCGACACGGCCGGCGGCCTCATGACGACCGAGCCGATCATCGTCTCGGCCGATGCCACCGTCGCCGAGGGGCTCGCGCGCATCCGTCGTCATGATCTTGCCCCGGCACTCGGTGCGGCGATCTGCGTGACCCTGCCCCCCTACGAAGCTCCCACCGGTCGTTTTCTGGGCATGGTGCATTTTCAGCGGATGCTGCGCTACCCGCCCCACGAGCGGCTCGGCACGCTGCTCGACGCAGGTCTGGATCCGGTGACCGCCGACACGTCGGCCGCCGAAGTCAGCCGTATTCTGGCGAGCTACGACCTTGTGTCGGTGCCCGTGGTCGATGAGAATTACCGACTGGTCGGGGTGGTGACGATTGATGACGTGCTCGATTACCTGCTGCCCGACGACTGGCGCAGCCACGACGGCAATGATGATGTGCGTCGCCGCGCCGCCGCCCGCAGCGAGCTGAGAACCGGCAGCATCCCGCTCCCCGGAGCGCAAAGGACGACTCGTGGCCCGCAATAATCGCGCCGACCTGCGCCTCGATGCGCCCAAGGGGCTGCGAACCGGCAACCTCGTGGGTCTCGGGCGCAACGGCGGCCACAGCCGGGACCGGTTCGGCCGCTTCACCGAGGCCATCGCCCGCGGCATGGGAACCCCCTGGTTTTTGCTCGGACTCACCCTGTTCGCCGTCGCCTGGATCTCCTGGAACACGCTCGCCCCGGTTGCCTGGCGATTCGACTCCGTCGCGCTCGGCTTCATCGCCCTGACCCTCGTGCTCTCGATGCAGGCCTCGTATGCCGCGCCGATGATTCTGCTCGCGCAGAACCGTCAGGACGACCGTGATCGTGTGCAGTTCGAGCAGGACCGCCAGCGGTCAGAACGCACCCTCGCTGACACCGAATATCTCGCCCGTGAGGTCGTGGCCCTGCGCATTGCGATCAAGGACATGGCCTCGAAAGACTTCATCCGCGCGGAACTGCGTGCGTTGCTCGAGCATCTGGATGAGCGCAGTGATGAGCGCAGCGACGAACGAGCAGCCCCAGACAGCACCGACGAAAGCCGCCCCACCGCATGACTTCTACACCTTTTCCTCCGGCCCCTCTGACTCCAGAGCCCGACAGCATCCGCTCCCGCGTCTTCACCGCCCTATCACGGGTGACCGACCCCGAGATTCGCAAGCCCATCACCGACCTCGACATGGTGTCCGGGGTGAGCGTGAGCGATGACGGTCAAGTGAGCGTCGGCATCCGCTTGACCATTGCCGGTTGTCCGGCCGCCCAGCACATCGAGAGCGACGTTCTCGCCGCCGCCGAGTCGGTGTCCGGGCCGGGGCGCGCGAGCGTCGAGGTGGCGATCATGACCCGCGAGCAACGCACCGCGCTGACTGAGAAGCTGCGCGGCGGCCAGGTGGCACGCAGTGTGCAGTTCGGCCCGGAGTCACTCACCCGCGTTTACGCGATCACGAGCGGCAAGGGCGGCGTCGGCAAGTCCACCGTCACCGCGAACCTGGCCGTGGCGCTGGCCGGTGAAGGCCTGCGAGTGGGAATCGTCGACGCAGACGTGCACGGCTTCAGCATTCCCGGCCTGCTCGGCCTGGTGCACGAGGGCCTCGCGGTCAAACCAACCCAGGTCGGCGACATGATTTTGCCGCCGATCGCGCACGACGTGAAGGTCATCTCGATCGGCATGTTCATCGACGACGCGTCGGCCGCGGTCGCCTGGCGCGGACCGATGCTGCACCGCACGATCAAGCAGTTTCTCACCGATGTGTACTTCGGCGACCTCGACGTGCTGCTGCTCGACCTGCCACCGGGCACCGGCGACGTCGCCATCACGGTCGGCCAGCTGCTCCCCCACGCCGAGGTCATCGTCGTGACCACGCCGCAGTCCGCAGCGGCCGATGTGGCCGAACGCAGCGGCGTCGTGGCCCGCCAGATCGGGCAGAGCGTCTACGGCGTGATCGAGAACATGTCGGCGATGGTGCAGCCCGACGGCAGCTTGCTCGAGCTGTTCGGTTCGGGCGGCGGCGACGAGGTCGCCAGGCGCCTCTCCGTCGGGCAGCCCGCGCCGGTGCCGGTGCTAGCGCAGGTTCCGCTAAGCCTGGCCCTGCGCAGCGGCGGTGATGCCGGGCTCCCGGTCGTGCTCGGCGCGCCCGACGACCCGGCCGCTCGCGCCATTCTGGAGCTCGCGCACCGTATGAAGACGCGGGCCCGCGGACTGGCCGGCCTCAGCCTGGGCCTCACACCGCGCTAGCCGGCCCGGTGAAACCGCCCGGGAATCCTTATTCCTTCGGCTTCACCAGCGTCGCGGCATGGTCGGGAACCTGGTGGTTCTCCTCCCGCGGCGGCCGTTCATAGTCCGAAGCCGGCGGCCTGGGCGGAATGTGCACCTTCGGCGGGTCCGTTTTCTCGTACGGCACGAGCGAGAGCAGATGGCTGATCACGTTCAACCGGCTGGCCCGCTTGTCCTCGCTCTCGACCACCCACCAGGGCGCTTCGGCGATGTCGGTGTGCACGAACATCTCATCCTTCGCCTTGGAATACTCGACCCACTGGGTGATCGACAGCACATCCGTTTCGGAGAGCTTCCAACGCCGCATCGGGTCTTTCAGCCGGGAGCGAAACCGTCGTTCCTGCTCCAGGTCAGACACCGAGAACCAGTACTTGACCAGCAGAATTCCGTCTTCGACCAGCATCCGTTCGAACAGGGGTGCCTGGTGCAGAAACCGACGGTATTCATCGGAAGTGCAGTAGCCCATCACCCGCTCGACGCCAGCCCGGTTGTACCAGGATCGGTCCATCAGCACGATCTCGCCGGTCGAGGGCAGGTGCTCGATGTAGCGCTGAAAATACCACTGGCCGCGCTGGCGCTCGGTCGGCATCGGCAGCGCGACGATGCGCGCCACCCGGGGATTGAGATATTCGGTGATGCGCTTGATCGCCGAACCCTTGCCGGCAGCATCGCGGCCCTCGAAGATCACCACGACGCGGGCACCGGATGCCTTCACCCACTGCTGCATCGTGACCAGTTCGGCCTGCAGCCGGGCGAGTTCGGTCTCGTAGATGGACTTTTTTACTCGCTTGGGCTGCTTCAACTCGCTCATCCGTTCTCCTTGGAGCGTTACGTCGCCTCAGAGTCGAACGGGGCCGGCTCGAGCGCGGCCAGGGCGGCTTCCCTGGCACGTTTGCGTTTCAAATAGGCGCCGTCGGGGTTCGGCTCGGCCCGGGAAATTGACGCGGATTGCTCCTTGACCGGGTCTTCATCGGCGAGGGCTTCCCGAATGATGCGGCGGGGATCGTACTGGCGTGGGTCGAGTTTTTTCCAGTCCAGATCGTCGAACTCCGGACCCATCTCGTCGCGCATGCGATCTTTGGCACCATTGGCCATGTCGCGCAGCTGGCGTACCAGGCGAGCAAGCTGGGCGGCGTAGTGCGGCAACTTGTCTGGGCCAAGCAAGAAGACAGCGATGATCCCGATCAGCAGAATCTTTTCGAACGTCAGCCCAAACATGTCCCTAGAATATCTGCCCGGCGGGGCATCCATGGACCAGTCCACCTCGGCCCTAGTCTTGAGCTAATCATCTACTGGAGTTATTTGTGTCTGACATTGAATTAAACTGGAAGTTCTCCGACGACTGTGTCGTCGAATCCGAAGCCATCGCGCGCGCGCGTCAACAATCCCTCGAACTCGGGATCGACGCGATTGCACCCTCGGTGGGCGCACAGTCCGCCGTGATCGCCGCCGCCACCGGGGCCCGCAGCATCCTCGAGGTCGGTACCGGGGCCGGAGTATCGGGGATCTGGCTGCTCACCGGCGCGCCCGGCGCTACCCTGACCTCGATCGATACCGAGGTCGATCATCTACAGCACGCCAAAGCCAATTTCGCCGAGGCGAAGATTCCGGCCAACCGGGTTCGCCTGATCACAGGCAAGGCCGGCGAGGTGCTGCCCCGCATGAACGAGAATTCTTACGACATTGTGTTCGTTGACGCCGACCCGCAGTCGGTCATCGAATACGTTGAACACGGCCTGCGCCTGGCCCGACCGGGCGGAACCGTACTCGTGGCGCACGCACTGTGGCGCGGCCGCGTCGCCGACCCGGCGCAGCGCGACGACGTGGCCACCGGTTTTCGCACGCTGCTGACCGAGATCGCCGGGTCGAGTGCCGTGATCAGCGCGCTCTCCCCCGTCGGCGATGGGCTGCTGCAGATCACCAAGCTGAGCGCTTAACCGACCGCACATAGAAAAGAACGGCTGCGCGAGCAGCCGTTCTTTTCTGTTTCGAACTAGAGGAACGCTACTTCGCCGCAGCGACAACCCCTGCGAGTGCATCGTGAAGTTCCTTGGCCTCGGCGTCGTTGACTGATACAACGAGCCGACCCCCACCTTCGAGCGGTACACGCACGATAATCAGGCGCCCCTCTTTTACCGCCTCCATTGGACCGTCTCCGGTTCGTGGCTTCATGGCCGCCATGAACTCCCCTTCCATTCGTCTTTGTATATCCATTATCGACTATCTCGGCCCGAGACGTAAATTAGGGCCTGATCGCGGTCGTTTAAGGCGGTGTCCAGTCGTAGCCGTCGACGCCCCAGCAGATCAGCAGCCAGCCCCACTGCCCGGCCACGCAGACCAGAACGATCGCCACGCGGTAGGTCCGGTTACGCGGCATCGCGGCCGCGCCGAGCAGCGGAAACATCGGCATGAGCAGCCGAAACGTGCTGGACTGCGGAAAAAACACCGCAAGCAGGTATAGGGCGTAACTCGCCAGCCAGAGCCGCAAGTCAACGCCGAGACGTCGCACGGCGGGGGTGAACAGCAGTAGCGCGAAGGCCAGAATCAGGGCGGTCACCACGACGATACCCAACGGGCTGCCGAGCCACCAGACGCCGCTCTGGAACCAGGCCGTGAACGGCACGAGCTCCTGATAGCCGATGTACGGTGCTCGCCAAGCCAGTTCCGTGTCGGTATAGGCCATCAGGTCGCCGGTCGCCGCCCACGCTGCGAGCGGCCAGGCCAGTCCCATCAGAGCGCTGAACAGGGTAACGGATGCCGCCAGCATCCGCTCTCGAGGCGCAAAAGGATCACGCGCGCGCGTGACGAAGCGATAGATCACGTGCAGCCCGAGCGCGAGCGCGAAGGCCAGCCCGCTCGGCCGGGTCAGGGCCATCACCGCGATCACCGGAAACAGCAGCCAGTAGCGGCGTTCGAGCAGCAGGTAGAGCGCGAGGGTCAGAAAGAAGAGGTACATCGACTCGGCGTAGGCGAACTGCAGCATGGGCGACAGCGGGGCGGCACAGAACAGAACGACCGCGAACAGGGCCGTGGCCGGCGACTGAACCCGGGCCATCAGCCGGTAGAACAGCAGCGCGGTGCCGAGGCTGAAGGCGACCGAGACGAACACCGCCACCGGCGCCCAGGATAACCCGGTCAGTTCCATAAGCAGGCGCGCCAGTACCGGGGACCCCGGCATGAACGCCCAGGCGTTCTCGCCGATCTGGCCGGTCGAGGTTTCCGGCAACACACTCGGGTAGCCGACAACGGCGACGATGTTGTACCAGTTGCCGTCCCACATATTGGCGAAGTCGGTGTATTTCGGGCTCGCGCCGGTCCAGGCGTTGGGGCCCTGCACGCTCGCCAGCATGAGGACCAGGCTCGTCGTGACCACGCGCGACAGCGCCCAGACCACGATCACCTTGCCCCACCACGGCGTCAGCCGATAGCGGGCCTGCCACGCAGCGGGCAGCCGGCGGGCGGGCGGGCGGCGGGCGGGCGGGCGGCGG
>NZ_PJJT01000088.1:0-241202 GCF_002929615.1 Cryobacterium sp. M91
GATTACTCCTTCTGCCGCGTGCCTCTACACGCGGCAGAAGGAGCTAAGCAGATGGCCCCCAACAGAAATATTCGGCGGCCCCGAAACGCGCTACTGACCGCATCACTCCGTGGCCCCCGAGGTCAATATCGATGGCCCCCAGCAGGGCTAATACTCACTAACGAATTCCCCGCCGATAGCCGACCCCACTCCGGGACGTAACCGCGTTGGTTGCTGGCAACAGACACTGCGGCGCCGAAGTCCAGCATTGTGCCTCGCGTACCGACCGCCTACGCCGGACGTGAGCCACCCGCAACTCCCAGGTCGATCTCAGCGCTCGCGGCCAGTTCCCTCGCCGGAGAGTGGCGCCGCGGAAGTGTGTCGGTGGTCGGCCCTAGGGTTGAAGTATGAGCACCTGGAGCGATCACCTCGCCGTATTCGACCTTGAGACCACCGGCATCGACGTAGAATCCTGCCGCATCGTGTCGGCCACCGTCGCAGTCCTCGACGCGAGCGGCACCGCCATCGAGCGCATCGACTGGCTCGTCGATCCGGGCGTTGAGATTCCCGCCGGTGCCACCAACGTGCACGGCATCACGACCGAGTACGCCGTGCAACACGGTCGCGTCGCCACCGAAGCCGTCGCCGAGATTGTTGCGGCACTTCGCGCGCACCTGGCCGACGGACTGCCCATCGTCGCCTACAACGCCCCGTACGACCTCACCCTGCTCAATCGTGAAGCCGTGCGCTATGGCATCGCCCCGCTCGTCTCCCCCAGCCCGGTGGTCGACCCCCTCGTCATTGACAAGGCCGTCGACAAGTACCGCAAGGGGAAGCGCACCCTCGAGGTGACGAGCGCGTTCTACGGTGTCAGCCTCGATGAAGCGCACGATGCCGGAGCGGATGCGATCGCCGCCGGCCGGGTCGCCCAGGCGATTCACCGCGCGCACCGCGTGGCCCTTCCGACCACCCTCGATGAGATGCACGCCCTGCAGGTCACTTGGTATCGCCAGCAGGCCGAAAGCTTTCAGGAATACATGCGCCGCGGCCGCGATCCCGAATTTTTGGCCGATACTGCCTGGCCCCAGCGCTAACTAGGACCAGCGCTGAGCAACAAACTCTAGATAAAAAAAGCGACCAGCCGAGGCTGGTCGCTTTTTCATTGGAACTAAAAAACAGGTGCTATTTGCCGAAACCCTTGTAGCGCGAGTTGAACTTCTCCACGCGTCCGGCGGAGTCCATGATGCGCTGCTTGCCCGTGTAGAACGGGTGCGACTCGGAGGAGATTTCCACGTCGATGACCGGGTACGTGGTTCCGTCTTCCCACTCGATGGTCTTCTTGCTGGAGACCGTCGAACGAGTCAGGAAGGTCGCACCGGAGGCGAGGTCGCGAAAGACCACGGGAGCGTACTCGGGGTGGATGTCAGACTTCATGAGAATTTCCTTTTGCACTTCTGGTGAACAGACTTGTAACTGGTCACAGTGCTGTTCGAATGTTGGGCCCGCAGCCCCAGGAGGCGACAAGCTGGTTGGCCAAATGGCCAGCCATTAACTTTAGCAGAACACCGTGGCCTTGGAGCGCTGGGCGCGCGGCGAAAGCAACCGCCCTAGATCGCTCGTGCCGCGTAGCGTCCATCTGTCTCGGTGAGCTCAATCTTGAGACCGAAGGTCTCGCTGAGCGCCGTGGCGGTGAGCGCCGTGACGATCGGGCCGGCGGCGACGATCTTGCCCTCCGACAACAGCAGTACGTGCGTGAATCCGAGAGGAATTTCTTCGACGTGATGGGTCACCATGATGATGGCCGGAGAGTTCGTCTCGCGGGCAAAACCACTCAGCAGTTGCAGCAAGGATTCCCGGGCACCGAGGTCCAGGCTCGCGGCGGGCTCATCGAGCAGCAGCATCTCCGGATCGGTCATGACCGAGCGGGCGATTTGCACCCGCTTCTGCTCGCCGTCACTGAGGGTGCCGAACTTGCGATCGGCGAGGTGATCGAGGTTCCATTCCTGCAGAACGCGCTGGGCACGGCGTTCATCGATGGTTTCATATTCTTCATTCCAGCGGCCGGTCACCGAGTACGCGGCCGTCATGACAACGTCGATGACCTTTTCGTTGCCGGGAACCTTGCGCGCCATGGCGGTCGAAGCGAAGCCGATACGGGGCCGCAGCTCGAAGACATCCGTTCCACCGAGGGTCTCATCGAGCACTTCGGCCTGCCCGGTCGACGGGTGCATGAAGGCGGCGGCGATCTGCAACAGGGTGGTCTTGCCGGCACCGTTGGGGCCGAGAATCACCCAGCGTTGGTCGTCGTCGACGCTCCAATTCACTGAGTCGAGGATGGCGGTGCCACCCCGGACGACGGAGACGTCGGTGAAATGCAAAACGTTGACCATGCAACCATGTTATCGGGCGCCGCGCTTGCCGACAGACCGTGCGAACATGCCTCGGCGCGTCGCAGTGGGACGCGCCGAGGCAGCAGATACGGCCAGCTCAGAGCAGGGCGGCGTAGATCTCCCGTGTGCGGGTGGCGATCTGAGCCCAGCCGAATACTTGCTCGGCACGGACCCGACCGGCGCGCCCCATCTCGGCCGCGCGAGCCGGATCGCTCACGACCTCGGTGAGGGTGCGGGCCAGGTCGGCGACGAACTGTTCGGGGTGCAGGGGCGTTCCGGTGCCGTCGGTGAGCTGCTCGATCGGCACGAGACGTCCGGTCTCGCCGTCAGCGACGACCTCGGGGATTCCACCGGTTGCGGTACCGACCACGGCGAGGCCGCAGGCCATGGCCTCAAGATTGACGATTCCGAGGGGCTCGTAAATAGACGGGCAGACGAACACCGTTCCTTGCGTCAGGACCGCGGCGAGCTCGTGCTGGGCCAGCAGCCGATTGATCCAGACCACGCCGGAGCGTTCCTGCTGCAGGGATTCGACACCGGCCGTAACCTCGGCCAGAATTCCGGGCGTGTCCGGTGCGCCCGCGCACAGCACCAATTGCACCTCCGGAGGCAGCAACTGCGCCGCACGCAACAGGTAGGGCAGGCCCTTCTGTCGAGTGATGCGCCCCACGAAGACGACGGAGGGGCGCTCGGGGTCTATTCCCAGGCCGCGCACAAAATCGTCATCCCTGGTCGGTTTCCACCGCTCAAGATCGATGCCGTTGTAGACCGTGTGCACCCGGCTGGCGTCGAGTGCGGGGTAGCTGCGCAGGATATCGCGACGCATGCCGTCGCTGACGGCGATCACAGCATCCGCTGCTTCAAAGGCGGTTTTCTCGATCCAGCTCGACACCCGATAGCCGCCGCCGAGCTGCTCGGCCTTCCACGGTCGCAATGGCTCCAGGCTGTGCGCCGTGACCACGTGTGGGATGCCGTGCAGCATTTGGGCGAGGTGCCCGGCCGCATTCGCGTACCAGGTGTGAGAGTGCACCAGATCGGCGCCAGCGGCGTCCTGCGCCATCTGCAGGTCGACCCCGAGGGTGCCCAAGGTCGCATTGGCGTCGGCCAATTGCGCGGGGACGTCGTAGGCGAACGTGTCGAGGTCGTCACGCGGCGCGCCGAAGCACCGAACGGACACCTCGATGTCATGTCGGAGCGCTCGCACCAGTTCGGTCACGTGCACACCGGCTCCCCCATAGATTTCCGGGGGGTATTCCTTGGTCATCAGATCCACTCGCATGGAGCAAAGGTAGCAAAGGGCGACACGGCGCACAGCCATGTTGCGAGTCGGCTTGCCGGGGAGGCCCTACTCTGTACACATGAAGGCCAAGAAGATCTTTGGAATCGTGCTCGCGGGTGGTGAGGGAAAACGTCTGATGCCGTTGACCGAAGACCGGGCGAAGCCTGCCGTCCCCTTTGGCGGGCATTACCGCCTGGTGGATTTTGCCCTCTCCAATCTGATCAACTCGGGCGTGACCCAGATCGTCGTGCTGACGCAGTACAAGTCACACAGCCTGGACCGCCACGTGTCGCAGACCTGGCATGTCTCCGGTGGGTTATTCAACTCGTACATCGCCTCGGTACCGGCGCAGCAGCGCCTCGGCAAGCGCTGGTTCAGCGGCTCCGCCGACGCCATTCTGCAGAGCCTCAACCTCATTCACGATGAAAAGCCCGACATTGTCGTCGTGGTCGGTGCCGACCATGTCTACCGAATGGACTTCAGTCAGATGATCGACGCACACATCGCGTCGGGGTTGTCCGCCACCGTCGCGGCCATTCGCCAGCCGATCGGTCTCGCCGACCAGTTCGGTGTCATCGAAGTGGATGCCGCCACCCCGGATCGAATCAGCGACTTTCGTGAAAAGCCCAAGGATTCCGTCGGACTCGCTGATGCCCCGCACGAGGTATTCGCCTCGATGGGCAACTACGTCTTCAACACCGACGCCCTGATCGAGGCCGTGCTTCGTGACGGTGAGCGCACCGACTCCAGCCACGACATGGGCGGCGACATTATTCCCGATTTCGTCTCGCGTGGTGACGCCGGCGTCTATGACCTGAAGCGAAACGAAGTACCCGGGTCGACCGATCGCGACCGCTACTACTGGCGCGACGTGGGAACGATCGACTCGTTCTTTGAGGCGCACCAGGACCTCATTTCGGCCCTGCCGGTGTTCAACCTGTACAACCAGAAATGGCCGATTTTCAGCATGCAGTTGAATTCGCCGCCAGCCAAGTTCGTGCGCGACGGCCAAGGCGCCCTCGGCACTATGATCGACTCGATCGTGTCGCTGGGCTGTGTCATCTCCGGCGCGCACATCGAGCGCAGCGTGCTCGGTCCCTGGACGTCGATCGGCTCCGCCTGCGAGGTCGTGGACTCCATCATCTTCGACCGGGTGCAGATTCGACCCGGCGCCATCGTGCGGCGCGCCGTCCTCGACAAGGAAGTCATCGTCGAAGCTGGCGCCACCGTCGGTGTCGACCGGGATCGTGACCTGGCGCGGGGCTTCAGCGTGACCGAATCCGGCATCACCGTCGTCGGCAAGGGCGTGCTCGTTACTCCGTGATCCTTAGCTGCGCAGCACGTTTTCTCGTCGTTCTGGACGCCGACTCCACCCTCATTCAAGACGAGGTGATTGAGCTGCTCGCGGATGCCGCAGGCGCGCGCGAGCGCGTCGCCGAGGTGACCGACCGTGCCATGCGCGGTGAGCTCGACTTTGCCGAGAGCCTGCGTGAGCGGGTGTTGACCCTGGCGGGGCTGCCCGAGAGCGTTTTTGCCGACGTGGGGCGACGCATCCGCCCGACCGACGGCGTGCACGAGCTGATCGCGGGCATTCATGCCGGCGGTGGCGTGGTCGGGGTGGTGTCCGGCGGCTTTCATGAGCTGCTCGACCCGCTGGCCGCCGAGCTGGGGCTTGATCATTGGCGGGCTAATCGGCTTGAGGTACAGGCCGGCCACCTGACCGGTCGCGTTATCGGACCGATCATCGATGCCGAGGCCAAGGCTGTCGCCCTGCGCGAATGGGCCGCACAGGAGCAGATCGCGCTCGCGCAGACTATTGCGGTCGGGGACGGTGCCAACGACTTGCGCATGATGGACGCGGCCGGACTCGCCGTCGCGTTCAACGCGAAACCGCGGGTGAAACGTGAGGCCGACCTGGTGATCGACCTGTGCAACCTCAGCCAGGTGCTGCCGCTTCTCGGCCTGCGCGGCTGAACGGACAGCTGCAAAAAGACGGTCAGTGCCCCATGCCGAGACCGCCGTCGACGGGAATGACCGCACCGGAAATGTAGCCGGCATCATCGCCGGCCAGCCAGCTGACGACGCGCGCAACCTCGCTCGGCGTAGCGAACCGGCCGGCCGGAATATTGCGTTTGTATTCGACCTGCTGCGCTTCGGGCAGGGCAGCAGTCATATCGGTTTCGATGAAGCCGGGAGCGACCACGTTCGCGGTGATTCCGCGGGCACCGAGTTCGCGGGTGACCGAGCGGGCCAGGCCGATCAGGCCGCTCTTCGACGCCGAGTAATTCACCTGCCCGGCCGAGCCGTACAGGCCGACGACGCTGGAGATCAGCACGATGCGCCCGAATCGGGCCTTGAGCATGCCCTTGCTCGCGCGCTTGACCACGCGAAAGGCACCACTCAGGTTGGTGTCGATAACGGCGGTGAAATCATCCTCTGACATGCGCATTAGCAGGGTATCGCGGGTGATTCCGGCATTGGCCACAACAACCTCGACCGGGCCGTAGGTCGCTTCGATCTCGGTGAAGGCGGCGTCAATGGATGCGGCGTCTGTCACGTCGGCCCGCACTGTGAGGCTGCCGGACGGTCCATGACCGGAGCGGGACGTCACTGCAACCCGATGTCCCTGGGCCAGAAACTCCTCAGCGATGGCGAAGCCGATTCCACGGTTGCCGCCAGTGACGAGCACTGTTCGAGTCGTTGTCATGATGTTCCTGTCCTGGTGCGCTGGGTATCGTAAATCGGGTTCAAGGAAACACCCGGCAAATTCAAGTTTAAGGCGTGCCACAAAGTCGCCGGGCAGACGTAGTCTTGATAGGTGGAGTTTCCACCGTAGACGAACCCGATGGACCTATGAAGCAGCAGTCGATCACCTCCCTCCCCGCCTCCCCCGAGGTTGAACGCCGCAACCGAATGATCAAATACTCGATTGCCATGGGAGTGCGTGTCATCTGCATTGTGCTCATGCTCTTCGTACAAGGTTGGTGGCTCGTGGTCTGCGCGCTCGGCGCTATTCTGCTGCCGTACTTTGCCGTCGTGGTCGCGACCGTGAAAATTTCCCCTCCGGCAGCAGAAGTGCTCCGGCCCGGCGGCGTCGAGCTCTACCGCGGCAACGACGAGGTCAAGTGAGTGCTGACGCGGTTGCTGGCGGCAGTCCGATGATAGGCCTGGGTCGACCTCTGGAATCTACGACTTGTTCGCGGGCGGACTGCCGCGCTGCAGGAAGGTGGCGGCTGGACTGGCGCAACCCGCGCATCCACTCTGCTGATCGGGTGAAAACCTGGCTGGCCTGCGACGAACACGTGGACTACCTGCGCGAATTCCTGGCCTCACGGGACTTTCCGCTGACGGTGAGCGCACTCGAAACGTGCACGCCCGACTCCTCCGGAGACCAGCAATGACGGGCTGGAAGTTCGCCTTCAGCCGCCGCTGGGCCGGATATCTCGTGCTGACCATGCTGTTCGCCGCGGTCTGCGCCGGGCTGGGCTTCTGGCAGCTGGCCCGCCGCGATGAGGCACTGACCGAGCTGTTCAAGATCGATTCCAACTTCGACTCGAACCCGGTGCCCGTCGCCGAGGCTCTTGAAAACCTGGCCGCCTTCGACGAATCGCAAAAATGGATGCCGGTGGAACTGACCGGAACCTACCTCACCGCTGACGAGATGCTCGCGCGCAACCGCCCGCTCAACGTAAACCCGGGCTTCGAAGTACTGACCCCGTTGCTGCTTACCGACGGCACGATCTTTATCGTCAACCGCGGCTGGCTGCCCACCGGGCAGAAACAGGATGCTCCTGACACCGTTCCGGCGGCGCCCTCCGGAACGGTCACCGTGGTGGCCCGGCTCAAGGCCAGCGAACCTGATCTGCCCGGCCGCACGGCCAGCGGCAACCAGGTCGCGACCATCAACCTCACTACCATCGCAGAACGACTCAATGCCCCGACCTATACCGGCGCGTACGGGCTGATGGACACCGAGAGCCCCACGGCGACCGAGAAGCGCCCGGCCGCCGTGCTTAAACCGATCCGCGATGAGGGCCCACACCTGTCCTATGCGTTCCAGTGGTTCGTATTCGGGCTACTCGCCTTCATCGGACTCGGCTGGGCACTGCGCGAAGAATACCGCAGCGTCAATGCTGAGGACCCCGAGGAGCGCGAACGCGCCGAGGAACGCGCCCGCAAGCGCGCGGCGAAGCCACGCAATGATGCCGAGATTGAAGACGAGCTGCTCGACCGGCAGCGGGGCTAGCCACCTCAACTCTCGAGCTGGCCCACTTCGCTGGTCGAGCCCGCCGAGACGGCTCCTCAGGCGACGGCGCGGTGGTGCTGCCGGGCCTCGGTCGCCTCGTCGAGGAGACCGCGGTACACCCGCACCAGCGACGCTGCCGAACGGTTCCAATCCAGACCGAGGGCATGCTTGCGAGCAGCCAGCGACAGTTCGCGTGCCAGGGTCGGATCGGACAGGATCTGCGCCATCGCGTCGGCCCAGACCCGCGGTTCGCGGGATTCCAGGACCAGTCCGGTGATCCCATCGACAACTGCTTCACGCAGGCCACCGGCCGCCGAAGCGACGACGGGCACACCGCTCGCGGCCGCTTCCAGTGCCACCAGACCGTATGTTTCCGAGTGCGAAGGCACGAGCACCAGGCGGGCCCCGCGAAACAGTTCAGCCAGGTGCGCATGGGACTGCGGCCCAACAAAGCGGATGCCGGACAGACCGGCCCGTTCGGCGAGCTGATGGAGCTCCTCAACGTAACCGGAGTAGTCGACTGAGGCATCACCGGCAACAACTAGGTCGGGACGCAGGCCCGCCGGTAGTGCCGCAATGGCCTGAATCGCCAGATCAAGGCCCTTCAGCGGCTGCAAACGCGCGGCGACAACGGCGTAACCGCGGTCGACCGCGCTGCCGGCGGGCTGGCGTTTGGGTGAGAACAAGTTGCTGTCCACCCCTGGAAGCACGATGTTGGTTCGGCTCGCCGAGCCGCCGAGCCGCCCGGAAATCGTGGCGGCCTCCGCCGCACTGATCGCCACCAGCGCGTCGGATTCCCGCGCCAGCCGCGCTTCTCCCCGCATCCGTCCCGGTGATTCGGCGCGTTCTCCGGCCGAAAGCGGGGACGCATCATCCGCTGCAATGCTATGGAAACTCTGAACGTGCGGGACGCCCCAGTTGCGGGCGACGGGAAGCGCTGCCATGCCGGAAAACCAGTGATGCGAGTGGATGATGTCGACCGGCTCGAGAGCGTTGAGCCGGTCGGAGAACTCATCGATATAGTTCTCGTGCGTGCCCTTGGACAGCGCTCGGGCGGGCCCGGCGGCCAGAAACCGCAGCGTGAGGCCCTCGGCCAGCTGTTGCGATTCGGGCTGATCCGCCGCTGACCGCCGAGTCAGAATCGTCACACGGTGTCCAAGGGCGGCCAGCCGCTCGGCCTGATGCCGCACGACGACGTTCATACCGCCGGCATCGCCGGAGCCAGGGTCCGTGCCCGGCGAGGTGTGCAGGCAGACCAGCGCGATGCGCAGTGGCGATCTCATCGATATCACGCTCTAGTCCTTTTGCCTGGGTCACCGACAGGTGACCGGGTCACGGAATTGGTTACGACAGCTCGATCAGGTCGAGGTAGTCCTTGTTCCAGTGGTCCTCTGTGCCCTCGGGCATGATTAGGACGCGCTCGGGATTGAGGGCCTGCACGGCGCCCTCATCGTGGCTGACCAGAACGACGGCGCCGGCGTAGTGGGCGAGGGCGTCGAGGATCTCTTCGCGGCTGGCCGGGTCGAGGTTGTTAGTGGGCTCATCGAGCAGCAGCACGTTGGCACCGGAGACCACGATCATGGCCAGGGCCAAACGTGTCTTCTCTCCACCGGAGAGTACGCCGGCCGGCTTGTTCGAGTCATCGCCGGTGAACAGGAACGAACCGAGCACCCGACGTGCTTCCATCTCGGTGATGCTCGGCGAGGAGGAGACCATGTTCTCGAGCACCGAACGCTTCACGTCGATGGTTTCGTGTTCCTGGGCGTAGTAACCGATGCGCAAACCGTGACCGGGTTCGATCGAACCGGTGTCGGATTCATCGACGCCGGCGAGCATGCGCAGCAGTGTGGTCTTACCGGCACCGTTGAGGCCAAGGATGACGACCTTGGATCCGCGGTCGATCGCGAGGTCGACCGCGGTGAAGATTTCGAGGGAACCATAGCTCTTCGAGAGGTCCTTGGCCATAAGCGGTGTGCGACCACACGGCGCTGGCTCGGGGAAGCGCAGTTTGGCAACGCGCTCAACGGCACGCACGGCGTCGAGGCCGGAGAGCAGCTTCTCGGCCCGGGCCACCATTTGGTGGGCTGCGGCGGCCTTGCTGGCCTTGGCCCCGAACTTCGCGGCCTGCAGCTGCAGGGTCGAGGCCTTCTTCTCGGCGTTCGAGCGTTCCTTCTTGCGGCGGTCGGCATCCGCTGTGCGCTGGAGGAGGTAGTTCTTCCAGTTCATGTTGTAGATGTCGATCATCATGCGGTTCGCATCGAGGTAGAAGACCCGGTTGACCGTTTCGCCGACGAGTTCGATGTCGTGGCTGATGATGATGCAGCCGCCCTTGTAGTTCTTGACGAACTCGCGCAGCCACGCCACCGAGTCGGCGTCGAGGTGGTTGGTGGGCTCGTCGAGGATCATCATCTCGGCGGCCGAGAACAGGATGCGAGCGAGTTCGATGCGACGACGCTGGCCACCGGAGAGGGTGCTCAAAGCCTGGTCGAGAATGTGGTCCGGCAGTTTCAGGTTGCTGGCAATGGATGCGGCTTCGGCTTCGGCGGCGTAGCCGCCAAGGCCGTTGAACTCATCGGTCAGACGCCCGTACTTTTTCATGGCGGCGGCGGCGATCTTGGGATCGGAATCGGCCATGGCCATGCTGGACTCCTGCATGCCCAGGGCAATAGTGCCGAGGCCGCGGGCGTCCAGAATGCGCGTACGGGCAAGCATGCTCGGGTCGCCCGCGCGCGGGTCCTGCGGCAGGTAGCCGATCTCGCCGGAGTGGCTGATCGAACCCTTGGTCGGGTTTGTCTCCCCGGCGAGAGTCTTCGTCAGCGTCGTCTTGCCGGCACCGTTACGGCCGACGAGGCCGATCTTGTCGCCGCTCGCGACGCGGAAGTTGACGCCCTCCATGAGCACGCGGGCTCCAACGCGGATTTCGAGATCTTGCACGTTGAGCACAGCAATAGTCCATTCGAAGTGTTTGTACGGGTGTGAAGTGTGGGTGGGCCAGAGCGGTCCAACTCACTAGTATATTTGCCCTCAGGCTGTGCTCGGCACACGGCGCCTACAGTAGGGACGCCAGAAGCGACTTTTCCAGCCAATTCAGGTACGCCTCCGTCGACCAGCCGAGGGACAGCACGAGGGTACGAAACGTGTGCGGGTGGGCCAGCGCCCACATCGTCGCGGCCGCCTCGTGGTCGCTGATGCCACCGCGCAGTCCGCGCTTTTCCCGAAGCGCAGCCGCCACTTCGCCGAAGCCGTGCAGCCGGGCAGCGTCCCGTTTCTGCTCGAACTCCCCCACGTCCGGATCGACAACGGCCGCTTCGCTGACAATGCGCAGAATGCCCGAGGTGCGCTCATTCACGAGCGCACTTGACCGGGCCAGAATGCGGATGACCTCTGTCGCCGTTCGCGCCTCAGCAATGCGCTCGCGTGTGGCCCCCGATAGCAACGCCGGTGCCCCCGGTTCCGCGGCCACTCGATCAAGAACCGCCGCGAGTAATTCCGCTTTCGACCCCACGGAGTTGTAGATGGTCTGCACCACCACGCCAGCCTCCGCCGCGATCGCCGCAACCGAGGTGCCCACGTATCCGCGCTCGAGCATGAGGCGTCCCGCCGCCATAACAATCTCCGCCCGAGTACTCGCCGCCTGCGCCGCACGCCGTCTCATGGCCCCGTTTTCCCCTATATCCATACAACTAGCATACCGTTCTACTGAGTGGAAACCTTTTCTAAAGCGGATGTCGTGGTGTGACGCGCCGGGACGGGTCACCTGCTATTGCTCGGACATTGAGGTTTCGGCGCGACCCGAACCAGGCAGACCGAAGGCCCCTCCTGCGGTGCAGGCGGGGCCTTCAAGATAGAACTAGAGCTACATAGCGAAGCCGAGGGCTCGCATCATGTCGCGACCATCGTCGGTGATCTTCTCCGGACCCCACGGCGGCATCCAGACCCAGTTGATGCGGAACTGGTCGACGACGCCATCGAGCGCCTCCGCCGTCTGCTCCTCGATCACGTCGGTCAGCGGGCAGCCAGCCGAGGTGAGCGTCATGTGCACGATGAGCGCGTCATTCTCGTCGTCCCAGCCGAGGTCATAGATGAGTCCAAGGTCGACGACATTGATGCCGAGCTCCGGGTCCATGACGTCCTTGAGAGCTTCTTCGATTTCGTCGAAGCGGGCCGGACTGAGTGTTGAGACCATACGACTAGCCTACGTTCGACGGGACAAGAAAGCGATCGTAACCTTCGTCCTCGAGGCGGTCGGCGAGCTCGGGGCCGCCCTGTTCGGCGATGCGTCCGTTGACGAAGACGTGCACGAAATCGGGGTGGATGTAGCGCAGGATGCGCGTGTAGTGCGTGATGAGCAGCAGTCCAAGGCCGGTGTTGGCCTTGGCACGGTTGACTCCTTCGGAGACGATCTTGAGCGCGTCAACGTCGAGGCCGGAGTCGGTCTCGTCGAGTACGGCGAACTTAGGCCTGAGAAGTTCAAGCTGCAGGATCTCGTTGCGCTTCTTCTCGCCACCGGAGAAGCCCTCGTTGACGTTGCGCTCGGCGAAAGCCTTGTCCATGCGCAGGTTGGCCATCGACTCGCGCACATCCTTGATCCAGGTGCGGATCGGCGGGGCTTCGCCCTCGATGGCCGTTTTGGCCGTGCGCAGGAAGTTCGTGACGGTGACTCCGGGAATCTCGACCGGGTACTGCATGGCGAGGAACAGGCCGGCGCGGGCACGGGCATCCACTGTCATCTTGAGCACGTCAGCGCCGTCGAGGAGGATGGAACCGCTCTCGACGTGATACTTGGGGTGGCCAGCGATCGTGTAGGCGAGGGTGGACTTGCCGGAGCCGTTCGGGCCCATGATGGCGTGGATTTCGCCCTCGTTGATGGTGAGGTTGACGCCGCGCAGAATCTGCTTGGTGCCCTGGTCGGTCTCGACGCTGACGTGCAGGTCGATAATTTCAAGAACAGACATGAATGTCTTATCCCTTTCTAAAAATGGCTGGTGAGGCGGTTGCTTTAAGGTGTGACTAGACCGCGACGGTGACGGAAGGATCGACGAAGACAAAGCCGTCGATGAGTTCAACGTTGTAGACCGGGACCGGGTCGTAGGCCGGCAGCGAGAGCGGCTTTCCTGTCGTGAGGGAGAACATCGAACCGTGAGCCCAGCACTCGAGAGTCTGGCCTTCCACGAATCCCTCCGACAGGGAGATATCACCGTGCGTGCAGGTATCACCGATGGCGAAAACATCGCCGGCGGCATCACGCACAAGGGCGATGGCGACCCCGTCGATTTCGACCTTGACGGCCTGGTTTACTTCGAGCTCATCGAGAGCGCAAATCTTCGTCGCGGCCATGCTTAGTCCGTTCCAATAAGTTCGGCTTCGATTGCGAGCTGCAACCGAGCTTCGAGTTCCGGGGAACCGATCTGCTGCACGACCTCGGTGAGAAATCCGCGGACGACGAGCCGACGCGCTTCGTCCTCGGTGATGCCGCGAGACTGCAGGTAGAACAGCTGCTCATCGTCGAAACGACCGGTGGCACTAGCGTGACCGGCTCCGACGATGTCGCCGGTTTCGATCTCCAGGTTCGGGATGGAATCGGCGCGAGTGCCCTCGCTGAGCACGAGGTTGCGATTCTGCTCATAGCTGTCGGTACCAGCGGCCTTGTTGCCGATCAGCACGTCGCCGATCCAGACCGTGCGGGCGTCCTGGCCCTGCAGCGCACCCTTGTAGTTGACTCGGCTGCGGCTCTTCGGAGCGTCGTGGAAGACGTACACCTGCTGTTCCAGGTGCTGACCAGCATCGGCGAAGTAGAGACCGAGTAGCAGCGTGTCGGAGCCGGGTCCGGCCAGACGCACAGACGGGTTCACCCGCACGATGCTGCCACCGAGCGAAACGACGACGTGCTTGAGGCGCGCATCGCGACCAATGGATGCAAAATGGTTGGCCAGGTGCACCGCCGAGTCGTCCCATTCCTGCAACGAGACGACCGTGAGGTTGGCGGACTCGCCGAGGATGATCTCGACATTTTCGCTCAACCGGGCGTCACCCGTGTTCGCCAGGATGACCGTGGCCTGGCTGAACGGCTTGGCCTCGATGATGGTGTGCGCTCCGCGGGCGGAACTCCCGAGGGCCGATCGCGTGACCGTGATCTCCTTGGCCTCTTCGCCGCTCACCGTTATGGCGAGGGCGTCCTCGAAAACGCCCCAGGCGTTCGCGGCGGCGCGTTCTTCCGGCAGACCGGCGGTGCCGATGCGGGCATCCGTTCTGGGGACCCACTCGACGGAGACGTCCTCCGACGGGGTGGACGTTATCTCGTAGCGCGAGCCGTCGAGGGTACCGGCGGTGAGATCGGTGAACTTCGCGACGGGCGAGAGCTTCCAGACGGCTTCGCGGCCGGTGACGGTCTCGAAGTCGGCGACGTTGACACTCTTGAAACGATCCGATCGGGTTTGTACCGGCACGTAGCCGAAACGTCCGTCGGAGTGTTTCTTGATTCCGTGCTGACCGGCCGGCAGAACCGACTCGGGTGCGGGTGTGGATGATTCGGGCACAGTTGTTGACGCGCTCTTCGAAAGCGCTGAAGCGGCGGACATTTAGCCGACGGATCCTTCCATGCCCATTTCAATGAGCTTGTTGAGTTCGAGGGCGTACTCCATCGGGAGCTCCCGGGCGATCGGTTCGATGAATCCGCGAACGATCATGGCCATGGCTTCGTCTTCGGGCATGCCGCGGCTCATCAGGTAGAAGAGCTGCTCGGCGCTGACCCGGGAAACGGTGGCCTCGTGACCGAGCTGCACGTCGTCGACGCGAATGTCGATGGATGGGTAGGTGTCGGAGCGCGACGAGGTATCGACGAGGAGTGCATCGCAGCGCACGGTGTTGGCGGAGTGGTGCGCGGAGGCATCCATTCGAACCTCACCGCGGTATCCGCTGCGCCCGCCACCGCGAGCGATGGACTTGGAGACGATCGACGACTGCGTGTACGGAGCCATGTGGATCATCTTGGCGCCGGCATCCTGGTGCTGGCCCGGGCCAGCGAAGGCCACCGAGAGCGTCTCGCCCTTGGCGTGCTCGCCCATCAGGTAGATGGACGGGTACTTCATGGTGACCTTGGAACCGATGTTGCCGTCGATCCACTCCATCGTCGCGCCTTCGCCGGCTGTGGCCCGCTTGGTTACGAGGTTGTAGACGTTGTTCGACCAGTTCTGGATGGTCGTGTACCGAACGCGGGCGTTCTTCTTCACGACGATCTCGACCACGGCGGAGTGCAGCGAATCGGACTTGTAGATCGGGGCCGTGCAGCCCTCGATGTAGTGAACGTAGCTGCCCTCGTCGGCGATGATCAGCGTGCGCTCGAACTGGCCCATGTTCTCGGTATTGATGCGGAAATAGGCCTGGAGGGGAATTTCAACGTGCACGCCCGGGGGGACGTAGACGAAGGATCCGCCGGACCAGACGGCCGTGTTGAGCGCGGCGAACTTGTTGTCGCCGGAGGGAATGATGGTGCCGAAGTACTCCTCGAAGAACTCCGGGTGTTCCTTGAGCGCTGTGTCGGTGTCCATGAAAATGACGCCCTGAGCTTCGAGCTCCTCGTTGATCTGGTGGTAAACGACTTCAGACTCGTACTGGGCGGCGACACCGGAGACGAGGCGCTGACGCTCGGCCTCGGGGATACCGAGCTTCTCGTAGGTGTTCTTAATGTCGTCGGGCAGGTCTTCCCAGGTCTGGGCCTGCTTCTCCGTGGACCGCACGAAGTACTTGATGTTGTCGAAGTCGATCTCGGAGAGGTCGGCGCCCCAGGTGGGCATGGGCTTGCGTTCGAACAGCTGAAGTGCCTTCAGCCGTCGCTGCAGCATCCAATCCGGCTCGGATTTCAGGTTCGAGATGTCAGTGACAACCTCGGGAGAAATACCACGACGAGCGGATGCTCCGGCCTTGTCTGAGTCGGCCCACCCGAATTCGTAGGTGCCGATCCCCTCAAGGTCGGGACGGTCTAGCAGGACATCCGACATATTAACCTCTTCTCCACCCATCACAACCCGGATATTAGTCCGGTCATTCCCACGGCGCCTCCAACGGAGACGGGGGAACGGGTTGTCTGGACAGCTACGTTGCGTACCTAGAATATTCATGGAGTATCGCGATGACCCCGAGCCCTGCGGCCCGGATTGAATCCCTCGATCGGATGACCGCGGGAAGGATCTCCATGGATGTTGCAATTCTACAGGTTGATCAGTGGGATTCGCGTGCTTGCCGGTCGATTCACATTTGGACACGGCACGATGAAAACGCACGGATGATAAGCACGACAGAGAGAGCAGAATCGGTGAATCGGAAAAATCAGGGCTTGTCCAGTGCTATCGACGCAGGATACCGGGTCGTCAGCCAGAAAATTCGCTACTGGTTACCGAGCGCTGTCGACCGACGAATCCGGGTCGTCGCCTGGCTGTCACTCGTGACGGAGATCCTGATCGTCGGCACCGGAGGCGCTGTACGCCTCACCGGTTCCGGACTGGGCTGCCCGACCTGGCCGACCTGTGTTGCCGGATCGCTCGTGCCGACGCCGGAGATGGGCCTGCACGGCGTTATTGAGTTCGGCAATCGCCTGATGACCGGACTGATCGGCATTATTGCGATAGCGGCCGTCGTGCTGCTGTGGCGACTGCGCACCGAGCGCAAGGATCTGTTCACGCTCGCCGTCATTCTCGGCGTTGGCGTTCTCGCGCAGGCCCTCGTCGGCGGCGTCACCGTGCTGACCGGTCTCAACCCGTTCATCGTCGGATTTCACTTCATGGCCTCGCTGATCATGGTGTGCATCGCCACCGTGCTGGTGCACCGGGTCTACCTCCCGTCGGGTCCGCGCGCCCTCGTCGTACCGGTCGGCTTCGCCGGGCTCGCCCACGCCACGAGTTTCGTGGTGGCACTGACCGTGGTGATGGGAGTCGTGACCACGGCCTCCGGACCGCATTCGGGTGACGCCGAGGCTGGTCGTACTGGGTTCAACGCTGAATTGCTCGAGCACCTGCATGCCTGGCCCGGCTACGCGACGCTGGTCCTGACGATCGTGCTGCTCGCGGCATCCGTTCGAGGCAAGCTGCCCGTGCGTAAACTCGTCGTCACGTTACTCGTGGTCGAGCTTGTCCAGATTGTGGTCGGCCTGCTGCAGGCAAACCTGGGCCTGCCGCCGGTGCTCGTCGGGCTGCACATGGTGCTCGCCTGCGTGCTCGCCGCGGCGATGACCGCCGTCGTGCTGAACCTCAAGGCTCCGACCACCCTCACGGACCGGGTACCCGAAACGACGCACGAGCACGCTCGCAGCTAACTGAACACGATCGAGAGTCGCGAGACGACACCTTCGCCCCACGGACACGCCCTGGGACGGGCGAGACGACACATCCGGCACCGTGAGTTGCTTTGAATGGGCCGAATACGTCATCTCACGCGCATGAAGGAGCCGAAGATGGCACCTCACGGCGCAGCGCAAATACCCCGATCGGAAATTGCCGCGCGGCACTCCCCCGGCGGTGGCCTCCGGTGTATTCTCCAGACATGCACCTCGCGCCGGGAGCCAAGTCGAAGCCGCCAGACGACGCGGCGCGCCTTGCCCTGTTCGGACCGCCGGTGTTCGGCTTCGTGCCGCAACGGCGCATTCAGGAACGCGGCTGGAGTTGGTACGGCAATCACGGCCGCACACTCGAAGCGCAGGCCCATTACTGGCTCGCCGATCCCGCGGGCAATTTCTGGTTCGAGAATTCGCCGGCCGGCCCGATCGGCATCGCCGAATTGCGCGGATTCGTATTCACCGACGTGCCGGGTTCAACAAATCGGGGCGGAGACCCCATTCGTGATGCACTCAACCAACACTTGCAATACATCGTGATGAACTATGCCAAGAATCCCTACGAGTTCGGGTCTGAACTCTGGGCCGGACGGCACACGCAGCAGCAGGCGGAGATCGAGCTAGCGCTGGCGCACCGATCGAACCTGATCGTCAACGACATGGCCCTGCCAGCCATCACCGTGACGGCCTCCGATTTCACAGGTACCGCGATGGCCGTGGCCGGACGCGTGGTGACCGTCGTGATTCACTCGGCCGATGTCGGCAAGATCGACACCCGCCTCACCCGCCGGGTCTAGCGCGGGCTGTGGCTGGTCCCGATTAGAACGGCAGCAGCGGGTCGATTCCGACGGCCACGAACAGCAGGGTCAGGTAGGCGATCGAGCCGTGGAAGACGCGCATCGGCGATACATGCTCGTGCCGGATGGCCAGGCTGTACAGGCGGTGCGTCTCGTAGATGAACCAGCCGCCGGTGACGAGCGCGACGAAGGTGTACAGCAGCCCCATGTCGGCAATCGGGATCAGCAGCAGCGAGCAGGCGACGGTGGCCCAGGCGTACAGGATGACCTGCAGTCCCACCTGGGCACGGCCGCGCACCACGGCGAGCATCGGCACGCCGGCGGCCTGGTAGTCGGCACGGTACTTCATCGACAGCGGCCAGTAGTGCGGCGGCGTCCACAGAAAGATGATCATGAACAGAATGACCGGCGGCCACGACAGGTCGCCAGTCACGGCGGCCCAACCGATCAGCACGGGCATGCACCCGGCCACACCGCCCCAGACGATGTTCTGCGGGGTGCGACGCTTGAGAATGATCGTGTAAAAGACGACGTAGAGCAAAATGGCACCGAACGACAGTGCGGCGGCGAGCCAGTTGGTCAGCAGTCCCAGCCAGAGAATGGATGCCGCGCCTAACGCCCACGCAAAGATCAAGGCTTCCCGGTCACTCAGTTCACCGGTGACGAGCGGACGGTTCTTCGTGCGCTTCATCAGGCGGTCGATATCGCGATCGAGGTAGCAGTTGAACGCTCCAGCGGAACCAGCGCTGAGGGCCCCGCCCACGAGAGTCGCCAGAATCAGCCAGAGGCTGGGGATGCCCCGTTCGGCGAGCAGCATCGTGGGTGCGGTTACTACCAGAAGCAATTCGACGACTCGCGGTTTAGTCAGGGAGATATAAGCCTTGAGGGTGCGCTTCACTGTGCGCGGTCCGCTTAGGACCGGGGTCTTCAGGGCGACGTTCATTGTTCCTCTAACGCTAGGCAAGTCTTTTTAGTGTAGGTCACCCACTGCCCCTTCCCGACAATGGACATGTCACGTCATATAGAGCGTCCCGCCGCAAACTTCCCTATACTTATAGTGCTCCCCACAGTGAATCAGAAGTTCGGCGAGCCCCCGGGTGGGAGATGGCGGCAACAGCAGGCCAACTCGCTGGGGGTGACATTTCACCTAAATTCTCGCGTCGGGATGGCGCGGCCCCGCAGTGTGAGACGGTTGCCGACACTTGCACATCTATCAAAGGATGGGTTGAGCTCAACCCGCCTTCGCTTCAATGAAGGGTTACGTGACGTGGCAGCTTTCCAATGGGATTCCATTGACGATCAGGCGGTTAACACCGCACGCATTCTCGCGGCTGACGCCGTTGAAAAGGTTGGGAACGGGCACCCGGGTACAGCGATGAGCCTCGCTCCCGCCGCGTATCTTTTGTTTCAGAAGATCATGCGCCGGGACCCGGCCGACAACGACTGGCTCGGTCGCGACCGTTTTATTCTCTCGGTCGGCCACAGCTCGCTGACCCAGTACGTGCAGTTGTACCTCGGCGGCTACGGCCTCGAGCTTGAAGACCTCAAGGCCCTCCGTACCTGGGGATCCAAGACCCCCGGCCACCCGGAGTATGGGCACACCGCCGGCGTCGAGATCACCACCGGCCCGCTCGGCCAGGGACTGGCCTCCGCCGTCGGCTTCGCCTACGCTTCACGCTTCGAGCGTGGCCTGTTTGATCCGGATGCCGCCACCGGTGCCAGCCCGTTCGACCACTTCGTCTACGTCATCGCCGGCGACGGCGACCTGCAGGAAGGCCTCACGAGCGAGGCATCCTCTCTCGCCGGCCACCAGCAGCTCGGCAACCTGATCGCGATCTACGACAGCAACCAGATCTCCATCGAAGACGACACCAACATCGCCTTCACCGAAGACGTCGCCGCGCGCTACGCCGCCTATAACTGGCACGTGCAGACGGTGAATTGGAAGAAGACGGGCTCCTACGTCGAAGACGTCGCCGAGCTGAACGCAGCCATCGAGGCTGCCCAGAACGAAACCGGCAAGCCCAGCCTGATCATCCTCAAGACGATCATCGGCTGGCCGAGCCCGAAGAAGCAAAACACCGGCAAGATCCACGGCTCCGCGCTCGGCGCCGAAGAGCTCGCCGGAGTCAAGACCATTCTCGGCTTCGACCCGGAGAAGACCTTCGACGTCGCTCCCGAGGTCATCGCCCACACCCGGCTGGCCCTCGATCGCGGCGTCACTGCCCACGCCGAGTGGACCGTGCAGTTCGATGCCTGGGCGACGGCCAACCCGGAGCGCAAGATTCTGCTCGACCGGGTCCTCTCCGGCGATCTGCCTGACGGCGTGGACGAGGCCCTCCCTGTCTTCCCCGGCGGCACCGCGGTATCGACCCGCGCGGCGTCCGGCAAGGTTCTCACCGCCCTCGGCGGCGTCATCCCCGAACTGTGGGGCGGCTCAGCCGACCTTGCCGAATCCAACAACACCACCATCGGCGGCGCTGCCTCGTTTATTCCGAGCGAGCACTCCACCGGTGAATGGTCGGGCAACGAGTACGGACGGGTGCTGCACTTCGGCATTCGCGAGCACGCCATGGCCGCCATTCTCAACGGCATCGTGCTGCACGGCAACACCCGCCCGTTCGGCGGCACCTTCCTCATCTTCAGCGACTACATGCGCCCCGCTGTGCGTCTGGCCGCACTGATGAAGGCTCCGTCGATCTTCGTCTGGACCCACGACTCCGTCGCGCTCGGCGAAGACGGCCCGACCCACCAACCGATCGAACAACTCGCAACCCTGCGCGCCATTCCCGGACTCGACGTGGTTCGCCCCAGCGACGCCAACGAAACCGCCTGGGCCTGGAAGACCATTCTGGAACGCCGTAATGGTCCGGCCGGCATCGCGCTGACCCGCCAGAACATTCCGGTCTACGAGCGCGGTGAGGGCGCAGCATCTGACGAGGTCTTCGCCTCGGCCAAGAACGTCGCCCGCGGCGCCTACGTGCTGGCCGAAGCGGCCGGCGGAACCCCGGACGTCATTCTGATCGGCACCGGCTCCGAGGTGCAGCTCGCCGTCGACGCTAGGGCCCAGCTTGCCCGTGAAGGCATCAACGCCCGCGTGGTCAGCGCCCCCTGCCTCGAATGGTTCGAAGAGCAGAGCAGCGACTACCGCGAATCGGTGTTGCCCGCAGCCGTCACCGCACGGGTGTCCGTCGAGGCCGGCCTCGCGCTGACCTGGCGCGGCTACGTCGGCGATGCCGGCCGCAGCATCTCAATCGAGCACTTCGGTGCATCCGCTGATTACCAGACGCTGTTCCGCGAATTCGGAATCACCACTGAAGCAGTCGTCGCCGCCGCCAAGGAATCAATCAGCGCAGCCTGACGTTGTCCCACAGGCATGGATCGTCGCCGCAGGTCAACACCGCGCGTCTCCATGACTCTCCATTAAACCGCTATAGCCAGCTGCCTGACGGCAGCATTATTAGGAGATTTTCACTATGACCACGACTACCCCCCTCGCCCAGCTGTCCGCAGCCGGCGTCAGCATCTGGCTCGACGACCTGTCCCGTGAGCGCATCAACTCCGGCGGTCTGCAGGACCTGATCAAGAACAGCAACGTCGTTGGCGTCACCACCAACCCGACCATCTTCGCCGGAGCCCTCGCCAAGGGCGAGGCCTACACCGACCAGGTAGCAACCCTGGCCGCCGCCGGCACGAACGTCACCGAAGCCGTCTTCGCCATCACCACGGACGACGTTGCCGCCGCCTGCGACATCTTCCGCCCGGTCTACGACGCGACCCAGGGCCAGGACGGCCGCGTCTCGATCGAGGTCGAGCCGAGCCTCGCCCGCGACGCAGCCGGCACGGTCGCCGAAGCCCAGCAGCTCTGGAAGAAGGTCAACCGCCCCAACGCGATGATCAAGATTCCCGCGACGGTCGAAGGGCTCGAAGCCATCACAGCGACCATCGCCCTGGGTATCAGCGTCAACGTCACCCTGATCTTCAGCCTCGAGCGTCACCGCCAGGTCATCAACGCCTACCTGGCTGGGCTCGAGCAGGCCAAGGCTGCCGGCATCGACCTCTCAACCATTCACTCGGTTGCGTCGTTCTTCGTGTCGCGCGTCGACTCCGAGATCAACACCCGCCTCGAAGCCATCGGAACCCCCGAGGCTCTGGCTCTGAAGAGCAAGGCCGGCGTCGCCAACGCGCAGCTTGCTTACCAGGTCTACGAGCAGGCCTTCAGCAGTGAGCGTGCCCTCGGCCTGATCAAGGCCGGCGCCACCAAGCAGCGCCCGCTCTGGGCCTCGACCGGCGTCAAGGATGCCAGCCTGCCCGACACCCTGTACGTAACCGAACTGGTCGCCCCCGAGGTCGTCAACACCATGCCCGAGAAGACCATGAAGGCTGCGGCCGACCATGGCGTCATCCCGGCCGACTCGGTCACCGGCTCCTACGCCGCTGCCAACGCTGTGCTCGACGCACTGGGAGCGCAGGGCGTCTCGTACGATGACGTCACCCGGCTGCTCGAAGAAGAAGGCCTCTCGAAGTTCGAGGTGTCCTGGAACGAACTGCTCGACACCGTGCAGACGGCCCTCACCGCAGCGTCGACAACCGCGGCAGTCTAATGAGCTTTCGCATCTCGGTGAGCGGCTTAGCTGCCGATGCTGTACGCGCCACCGTACCGACGCTGGTGACGGATCTCGTCGCCTCCGGCGTCACCGGCCTCAACCCGGCGCTGTGGGGGCCGGAGGCGGAAGCCGAGGCCGCACTGCGCCTCGGCTGGACCGAATCCGTCGTGGTGTCCAGGCCGCTCGTGGCCGAGATTCTGGAGTTGCGTGCCACCCTGCAGGCGCGCGGCGTCACCCAGATCGCCCTCGCCGGCATGGGCGGATCGTCGCTCGCCCCCGAGGTCATCACTCGCACGGCTGGCGTGAACCTCACCGTTCTCGACGCGACCGACCCCGGCCAGGTGCTCGCTGCCCTGAACGACAACCTCGTGGGCACCGCTCTCGTGGTGTCATCGAAGAGCGGCTCGACCGTCGAAACCGACAGCCAGCGCCGCGTGTTTGAGCGTGCGTTTCGTGCCATTGGAATCGATCCAGCCGAACGTATTGTCGTGGTGACCGATCCAGGATCGCCACTCGAGGCATCCGCTCTCGCGGACGGTTATCGCGTCTTCAACGCCGATCCCAACGTGGGCGGTCGCTACTCCGCACTGACCGCGTTCGGCCTCGTACCCTCGGGCCTGGCGGGCGTTGACATCGGTGCTCTTCTCGACGAAGCAGAGTCCATCTCCTTGGCTTTGGCCGTTGACTCCCCAGAGAACCCGGGGCTCGTGCTCGGAGCGGCGATCGCCGCGACCAGCCCGCGCCGCGACAAGCTCGCCATCGTCTCGGACGGCACCCACATTGTGGGCTTCGCCGACTGGGTCGAACAGCTCATCGCCGAATCGACCGGCAAGCTCGGCACCGGCATCCTGCCGGTCGTGCTCGAACTCGATGCTCCGGAACTGACCGAAGCGCTTCCCGATGTGCAACTCGTGCGGGTCGTCGCTGACGCCGGCACCGAGTTGTTCAGCGAAACCGGCGACGAGATCCGCGTCAGCGGAACCCTTGGTGCACAGTTTCTGGTTTGGGAATACGCGACCGTTGTCGCCGGGCGCCTGCTCGGTATCAACCCGTTCGACCAGCCAGACGTTGAATCCGCGAAGATCGCGACCCGCGGTCTGCTGGACGCCCGCCCCGCACCGGAACCCGCCGCGTTCATCGCTGACGGTATCGAAGTGCGCGGCACGCCACACGTCATCGGTGCCGCGAGCGACCTCGCTTCGGCCGTTGATGCACTACTCGAGGAGCTCGGCCCCGACGGCTATGTGGCCGTGCAAGCCTACGTCGACCGGCTCGCACTGCCCGAGCTGGCCGAGGTTCGCAATAAGCTCGCCGCTCTCTCCAAGCGCCCGGTGACCTTCGGCTGGGGACCGCGTTTTCTGCACTCCACCGGTCAGTTCCACAAGGGTGGAACGGCAACGGCCGTCTTCCTGCAGATTCTGACCACACCGGCGGAGGACCTCGACATTCCTGAGCGTCCGTTCACCTTTGGTGAGCTCATTCAGGCACAGGCCAGCGGCGACGCGAGCGTGCTCGCTGAGCACGGCCGGCCCGTGCTGACACTGACGCTGACCCAGCCGAAGCAGAACATCAGCACGCTTTTTGACGCCTTAAGCTAACCAATCGGGGTCCTCTCGGCCAGCGGCCGCGAGGAACCCCACCCGCTTGCGCATCACCCGATTTTTTTTCGTGTCCTCAATTTTCTGCACTGTCCCGTCAAAGGAGCTGCATGTCCCCGGTGGAAATTACCCCGGAGTTTAATCCGCTCAGGTCGCCGTCCGACTATCGTCTGAATCGAATCGCCGGGCCGTCCAGCCTCGTGATCTTCGGCGTCACCGGTGACCTCGCGCGCAAGAAACTCATGCCCGCGGTCTATGACCTCGCCAACCGGGGGCTGCTGCCGCCCGGCTTTGCCCTGGTGGGCTTCGCCCGCCGCGACTGGGACAACGAGGACTTCATGCAGGTTGTGCATGACGCCGTCAAGGAACACGCTCGCACCGACTTTCACGAAGATGTCTGGGCGCAGCTAGCCGAAGGCATCCGTTTCGTTTCGGGCACCTTTGACGATGACGAGGCGTTCGCTCGATTGACGCAAACCATTGACGAGCTGGACCGAGAACGCGGAACGATGGGCAACCATGCGTTCTACCTCGCCATTCCGCCAAAGGCGTTCCCCCTCGTCACCGAGCAGTTGCGCCGTTCCGGCCTGGCCGAGCAGAAGAACGGCCAGTGGCGACGTGTCGTCATCGAGAAACCGTTCGGGAGCGACCTGACAACGGCCCGTGAGCTCAACGATGTCGTCGAGTCGGTCTTTCCACCCGACTCCGTCTTTCGCATCGACCACTACCTCGGCAAAGAGACGGTGCAGAATATTCTGGCGCTGCGATTCGCCAACGAGATGTTCGAACCGCTGTGGAACGCCAACCACGTCGAGCACGTGCAGATCACCATGGCCGAAGACATCGGTGTCGGAGGTCGTGCCGGATACTACGACGGTATCGGCGCGGCTCGCGACGTGATTCAGAACCACCTACTGCAGCTGCTCGCGCTCACCGCCATGGAAGAGCCGATCTCCTTCGACGCCGCCGACCTACGCGCGGAGAAAGAAAAGGTGCTCGCCTCGGTGCGGCTCCCCGCCGACCTCGGCCTCGGCACCGCCCGCGGGCAGTACGCCGGCGGCTGGCAGGGCGGCGAAAAGGTCGTCGGTTTTCTCGAAGAAGACGGGATGAACCCGGACTCGGTCACCGAAACCTATGCTGCCATGCGTTTGACGATCGACACCCGACGTTGGGCTGGCGTTCCGTTCTATCTGCGCGCCGGCAAGCGCCTCGGGCGTCGCGTGACCGAAATTGCCGTGGTCTTCAAGCGGGCCCCCCAATACCTGTTCGCGCCCGGCCAGACGGCCGAACTCGGACACAATGCCCTCGTGATTCGCGTGCAGCCGGACGAAGGGGTCACCATTCGGTTCGGCTCGAAGGTTCCGGGAGTGGTCATGCAGGTTCGCGACGTGACCATGGACTTCGGCTACGGGCATGCCTTCACCGAGGCCAGCCCTGAGGCCTACGAGCGACTCATCCTTGACGTCCTCCTGGGCGACCCGCCGTTGTTCCCCCGCCATGAAGAGGTCGAGCTGTCCTGGAAGATTCTGGACCCGGTGGAAGAATACTGGGCCACCCAGGGCCAGCCGGAACAATACCGCCCCGGCACCTGGGGCCCCACATCCGCTGACGACCTATTGGCCCGCGACGGCCGCACCTGGAGGCGACCATGATCGTCGATCTGCCCAACACGACCACCGCGAAGATCTCCAAGGCGCTCGTGCGCATCCGCGAGGAGGGTGGCGCGGTCGCCCTCGGGCGAGTACTGACGCTGATCATCGCCTCCACCCTCGGACACGAAGAGGAAGCCATTGAAGCCGCCAACGATGCCTCGCGGGAACACCCCATGCGAGTCATCGTCGTGTCGACCCAGGACAACGATGAAACGGATGCGACTGCTCGCGTCGATGCGGAAATTCGCGTCGGCGGGGATGCCGGCGCGAGCGAGGTCATCGTTCTGCGCGTCTACGGTGATGCCGCGAACGATCCGGAAAGCCTGGTCACCGGCCTGCTCTTGTCGGATGCTCCCGTCGTCGCCTGGTGGCCGGGCACCGCGCCAGCCGTTCCCGGCGACTCGCCACTCGGCCGCATCGCCTATCGCCGGATCACGGATTCCTCTGCCCAGCCGGACCCGCAAGCGGCACTGCACCAGCTGTGCGGCAGTTATCGTCCCGGCGACACCGACTTCGCCTGGACCCGACTGACGCTCTGGCGGGCCCAGTTGGCGGCCGTTCTGGACCAGCCACCCTATGAGCCGATCATCGGCATCCAGGTGACCGGTGCCGCAGCCTCGCCCTCGACCACGCTGCTCGCTGCCTGGTTGCAGATGCAGCTGCAGGTGCCCGTGGACTGCGTCCTGACGACGGGCCCCCTGGCCAATGGTGTGCACGGTGTACATCTGACGCGCGCGTCCGGGACCATTTCCCTCGAACGCGAGATTCCCGATATTGCCACCCTCACCCAGCCGGGCCAGCCGATGCAGGACCTGACGCTCAAGCGCCGCAGCCTGCGCGATTGCCTGGCCGATGAACTGCGCCGACTCGATCCCGATGAGCTGTATGGTGAGGTGATCACGCGCGGCCTGCCGCAACTCGATGACGTGGTGGCACAAAGAACCGGAGCGTGACCGTGACCAATGAACGACGCGTGCTGCTGCACCAGAACAAGCAAGCGCTGGCCGGGTCGGTCGCTGCACGCTTTCTGACCAACATGGTTGACGTCCTACACGAACAGGACGAGGCCAACGTCGTGCTCACCGGCGGTTCCGTGGGCATCGCCGTTCTGGCCGCCATCAACGAGTCGGCCGCCCGCGACACCATCGACTGGTCCCGGGTGAATTTTTGGTGGGGCGATGATCGTTGGCTTCCCCGCGCCGATCCGGAACGTAACGAGTTGCAGGCGCGCGAAGCACTTTTGGACCACATCTCGGTCCCTGCGGAAAATATTCACGCTTTCGGAGCGTCCGACGACGACGTCGAAGCGGGGACGGATGCCCTCGACGCTGCGTCCGCCCACTATGCGGCGGAGTTGTTGGCTCGAGCCCCCGAGGGATCCCAGTACCCTCGTTTTGACGTCACGTTTCTCGGAGTCGGACCCGATGGCCATATCGCGTCGCTCTTCCCTCACCGATCGGGTATCCGCGAGCGTGAAGCCAGCGTCATCGCTGTGCGTGACTCCCCCAAACCCCCGGCCGACCGTCTGTCCCTGACTCGGCCCGTGATCAACTCGTCGGATCGCGTCTGGCTGGTGCTGGCCGGATCTGACAAGGCATCGGCGCTCGGACTGGCTCTCGCTGGAGCCAGCCGCGACGAGGTACCCGCTGCCGGGATCAAGGGCCGCTACCACACCGTGTTCTTCGTGGACAACGACGCAGCAGCCCAAGTGCCGGAAAGCCTGATCGCGGCTGCCTACTAGGCTTTCCGAGGGCATCCGCTGAATCGGATTCCCTAATCAGGCGTGAAAAACAACAAAGGGCCGGCTCTCGATTTCTCGAGAGCCGGCCCTTTGGGTGGTGCAGATCAGTTCGTAGGCGACAGCTTGCCCCGACGAACGCGCAACTGGTTGAGTGCTTCTTCAAGGAGCGACTCGGCCTCTTCTTCGGTACGACGCTCCTTGACATAGGCCAAGTGGGTCTTGTAGGGCTCGAGTTTCACGACCGACGGAGGATTCTCCTTGTCCCGGCCAGCGGGAAGCCCCGACGACGGGCAATCAATGGTCACCGGGATCTCTTCATCGGGCAGGCTCGCAGCAAAGTACCGTACCGTCTCATTGCCCAAAGCATCCCAGTATGAGACCTTGATGCGGTCCGCGTGAAAACCGCGGTCCTGCTCGCCCATGGGCCCCGCGCCTACACGAGAGCCACGAATTGCGCTTCCGCCTGATGCCATCTTGTTCCTCCGTTGACTCGTGCAGTCGTGCGCTGCAGGTTCGAGCTGTGATTGGTGCTACTGCTGTAGACAATGTGCCTTGAAAGCCTGTGCACGACAAAGTGCACCGGAAACCTCAGGGTAACTCCGCACTGGTCGAAAAGTTAAGCTCCTGTGTCAAACTTCGTGATCAATCCGAGAACGACGATGCAGGAGATCCAGAGCAGGCCCAGAATGATCGTGATCCGGTTGAGGTTTCGCTCGGCCACCCCCGACGCTCCCAGGTTGGAAGTCACACCGCCGCCGAACATGTCGGAGAGCCCACCACCCCGCCCCTTGTGCAACAAAATGAGCATGGTGAGCAGGAGGCTCGTAATACCGACGAGCACCTGCATGACGACCTGGAGAATCTCCACACGAAACCTTTCACAAACACGGTGGACGCAACTCTGGCGCCCAGACCATCGTAATTATACCCTTCAGCCCACAAGCGAGGCGGTTGCCACACGGGCAACCCCCTCGCTCACGACTGGGAGGGTGCGCGTCGGTTTAGAGACCGACGTGCTTTTGATAGCGGATGATGCTGGAGAACTCTGGAATATCCAGGCTCGCACCGCCGACCAGGGCACCGTCAACATTGGGTTCGCGCATGAACGCGGCGATGTTGCCGCTTTTGACCGAACCGCCATAGAGGATGCGCGTCTTGTCGGCGACGTCCTGCCCAAGCAGTTCGGTGAGAACGCCGCGTAGGGCTGCGGCGACCTGTTCGGCCTGTTCAGGCGTTGCCGCCTGTCCGGACCCAATGGCCCAAACCGGTTCGTACGCGACGACGATATCGGCGGCGTTGGTGACGCCGGCGAGGGCGGCACGCAGCTGAGCGACGGGAACGGCGCTTGGACCGTGAACGGCGAGGTCTTCAGCACTTTCGCCCACGCAGATCAGCGGCACGAGATTGTGCTTCAAGGCTGCGGTCACCTTCGCGGCGACCTGCTCATCGGACTCATTGTGCAGGGTACGGCGTTCGGAGTGCCCGATGATGACGTACTGGCACTCCAGCTGAGCCAGGAACGCCCCGGAGATCTCGCCGGTGTAGGCTCCGGATTCCTGCGCCGAGACATCCTGCGCACCAAAGGCGAGCGGCAGCTTGTCGGCCGAAACCAGGGTCTGCACGCTGCGCAGGTCGGTGAACGGCGGAAAGACTGCCACCTCCACGGCGGCGAAATCATGATTGGCGTCCTTGAGATTCCAGGCGAGCTTCTGCACAAAGGCGATGGCCTGGAGGTGGTCCAGGTTCATCTTCCAGTTGCCCGCGATCAGCGGTGTACGCCGAGGGTTAATGTTCACTGCCATCCGAGGACCTCCAGTCCTGGCAGGCGCTTACCTTCGAGGAACTCGAGGCTGGCACCGCCGCCGGTAGAAATATGACCAAATTGGTCGTCGTTGAAACCGAGAATACGCACGGCCGCGGCGGAATCGCCACCGCCGACCACGCTGAGGCCGGTAACCTCGGTGAGTGCGGCGGCCACGGTACGGGTGCCCTCCGCGAACGGTGCGAGTTCAAAAACGCCCATCGGGCCATTCCAGAACACCGTGTTCGATGCCCGAATTATTTCGGCAAACGCCAGAGCGGTGTCTGGTCCGATGTCGAGGCCGAGTCCGGCTGCGCCGAACGGGGTGTTCTCGATACCGTCGGCCGGTGTGATGACGTGTTCGGCATCTGCACCGAATTTCGAGGCGACAACGACATCGGTCGGAAGCACGATTTTGACGCCAAGGCGATCCGCCTCGGCCAGGTAACCGCGAACCGTGTCGATCTGATCGCTTTCGAGCAGGCTCGCGCCGACCTGGTGCCCCTGCGCGGCCAGGAACGTGAACAGCATTCCGCCGCCAATCAGCAGCGAATTCACGCGCGGCAACAGGTGACCGATGACGCCGAGCTTGTCGCTCACCTTGGACCCGCCGAGGATGACCGTGTACGGCGCCTCTGGCTTTTCGGTGAGGCGATCAAGCACGTCGAGTTCGGCAGCGATGAGCAGTCCGGCAGCGCTCGGAAGGAGCGAGGCGAGATCGTACACGCTGGCCTGCTTGCGGTGGACAACGCCGAAGCCATCCGAAACGAGCGCGTCGCCGAGCAGCGCGAGCTGCTGGGCGAACGCGAGGCGATCGGCATCCGTTTTGCTGGTTTCTCCGGCGTTGAAGCGCAGGTTTTCCAGGACGACGATTTCACCGTTCTGCAGCGCTGCCACGGCCTCGGTGGCCGAGGCGCCGACGGTGTCGGTGGCGAAGGCCACCGGAAGGGCCACCAGTTCGCTCAGGCGAGCAGCGACCGGCTTCAGGCTGTACTGGGGATCAACAGCCCCGTCGGGACGCCCGAGGTGAGAAACAATCACTACGCGGGCGCCCTGAGCGACGAGGGCGTTGAGGGTGGGCAGTGACGCCCGCACTCGTCCATCATCGGTGATCTGCCCGTTTTTCAACGGAACATTCAGGTCGAAGCGGACAATAACCCGCTTGCCGGCGAGGGAACCAAGCGAGTCAATCGTGCGTAACGTCACCGGGGGCCGTTAGAGTCGCTCGGCGACGAACTCGGTGAGGTCAACGAGGCGGTTGGAGTAACCCCACTCGTTGTCGTACCAAGAAGCAACCTTGACCTGGTCGCCGATCACCTTGGTGAGGCCGGCGTCGAAGATCGAGGAGTGCGGGTCGCCGACGATGTCGCTGGAGACGATAGGGTCCTCGGTGTAGCTGAGGATGCCCTTGAGGGGGCCCTCGGCTGCAGCCTTGTAGGCGGCGTTCACTTCTTCGACCGTGACCGGGCGCGAGGCCGTCAGGGTGAGGTCGGTGATCGAGCCGGTCGGAACCGGAACGCGCAGCGCGTAACCGTCGAGCTTGCCGACGCTCTCCGGGATGACCAGGCCGAGTGCCTTAGCTGCACCGGTAGAGGTCGGGATGATGTTCAGCGCGGCGGCACGGGCACGCCGAAGGTCGCTGTGCGGGCCGTCCTGCAGGTTCTGGTCTGCGGTGTAGGCGTGGATCGTGGTCATGAGGCCACGCTCGATGCCGAAGTTGTCCAGGAACACCTTGACGAGCGGCGCGAGGCAGTTCGTGGTGCAGGATGCGTTCGAGATAATGTTGTGAATCGCCGCGTCGTAGGTGTCTTCGTTCACACCGAGCACAAGCGTGGCAACGTCAGCACCGGTTGCCGGGGCAGAGACGATGACCTTCTTTGCGCCGGCCTCGATGTGCTTCTGCGCGTCGACGGCCTTGGTGAAGCGACCGGTGGACTCGATGACGATCTCGACGCCCAGGGCTGCCCAGGGGAGGTTGGCCGGGTCGCGCTCGGCGAGCACCTTGATGGGCTTGCCGTTGACAATGATATTGTCACCGTCGACCTCGACCGAGGCGTTCAAACGACCGGCGACGGAGTCGTACTTGAGCAGGTGGGCGAGCGACGCGGGGTCGCTGAGGTCGTTGACGGCGACGATTTCGATGTCGCTGCCCTTCGCGAGGGCTGCGCGGAAGTAGTTACGGCCAATACGGCCGAATCCGTTGATGCCGATCTTTACGGACACAAATAACTCCTGTTAGAAAAGGGCGCCGACTGGCGCGATGAAAAGTGATGCACTACTGGGTACGGGAGGAAAACAGCGGTGCCCCGCCCGCGCACCGAAATGCTGGGGTGGGGCACCGGCAGGCTATGAGAGTAGCAGCAGGCCGTTGGTCTTCTCGCGTGCGACGGTGAAACGCTCCTGAACGTTCGCCCAGTTGGCGATGTTCCAGAACGCCTTGACGTAGTCAGCGCGCACGTTGCGGTAGTCGAGGTAGTAGGCGTGCTCCCAGACATCGAGCATGAGAACCGGAACGGTACCAGCAGCGAAGTTGGACTGCTGGTCGAAGAACTGCTGGATGATCAGGCGCTGGCCAATGGAGTCCCAAGCTAGAACTGCCCAGCCGGAACCCTGCACGCCCAGGGCAGCGGCGGTGAAGTGCGCCTGGAACTTATCGAAGGAACCGAAGTTGTCATCGATCGCGGCGGCGAGTTCGCCGACAGGCTTGTCTCCACCGTTCGGGGAGAGATTGGTCCAGAAGATGGAGTGGTTGACGTGGCCGCCGAGGTTGAAGGCGAGGTCCTTCTGCAGCTTGTTCACGTTGGCGAGGCTGCCGCTGTCGCGGGCCTCGGCGAGCTGGGCGAGCGCGGTGTTCGCGCCGGTAACATACGCCTGGTGGTGCTTGCCATGGTGGAGTTCCATGATGGCACCGCTGATGCTGGGCTCGAGAGCCGAGTAGTCATAGTCAAGGGTGGGCAGGATATATTCAGCCATTACTTATCTCCTTTTCAGTGGTGGCGCCACATCGGATGCGGCGACCTTGTAAGCACATTCAAGTGTACCTGCGCGGTTCCCAGGCACAGAATTGATCACGTCAGGCGTCTTCCGGGTGAACCGGGTAGGGAACGTCGGTTCCCTCGATGCCAAGCTCGACCGCTTTCTTGTCTGCCATGGCGAGCAGCCGGCGGATCCGGCCGGCGACGGCGTCCTTGGTCATCGGCGGATCGGCGTGGTGGCCCAGTTCATCAAGGCTGGAGTCACGAAAATTGAGGCGGAGATCGCCGGCATAGCGCAGGTGTTTGGGGATATCTTCGCCCAGGATGTCCATGGCGCGCTGAACGCGGGCACAGGCGGCGACCGCGGCTTCGGCCGAACGGCGCAGGTTCGCGTCATCAAAGTTGACCAGCCGGTTGGCGGTGGCACGCACTTCGCGACGCTGCCGCAGCGTCTCCCAGTTGAGCACGGTGTTGGTGGCGCCCATGTGCACGAGCATCGCCCCAATGGCATCGCCGTCACGGATGACGACCCGGTGTACCCCGCGAACTTCGCGCGCCTTGGCCGCGACGCCGAGGCGTCCGGCAGCGCCGACCAATGCCATGGCGGCTTCGTTGCCGGGGCAGATGACCTCGAGGGCCGCCGAACGGCCCGGATCCGTCAGAGTGCCGTGGGCGAGGAAGGCTCCGCGCCAGACGGCGGCGATTTCTTCCTTCGAGCCGGTGGTGAGACGGTTGGGCAGACCTCGAATCGGGCGCCGACGGGCATCCAACAGGCCAGTCTGTCGTGCCAGTGTCTCCCCACCCTCGATGACCTGCACGAGGTAGTGGCTGGACTGGCGCAGGCCGGCGGCGGCAATGACCTGCAGGGCGCTGCGCACTCCGTAGAGCTCGGCCAGGTCCTTCCGCACCCGGCGAGCCAGGATGGCGGTGTCCAGTTCCGATTCGATCGCGATGCGGCTGCTGATCATGTGCAAACCTCCGGAGAACCGAAGAATAGTGGCCAGTTCGGCCGCGCGCACGGTGGTCTTGGAGACCTCCACGCGCGAAAGTTCATCTTTAACGTCGGCGGTGAGTGCCAATCGCTTTTCCATTCTGTTGATCAGTTGCGTTAGGTCTGAGGGATGAGAGTGCGGTGGAGCAGCGGATGCTGCGCCCGGTCTCGCTTATTCGCGTCCGAGGTCGCGGTGCTTGATATTAACCACGACTCCGGGAAGTTTTTCGAGTCGAGACGCCAGTTCCCGGGCCATGGCGACGGAGCGATGTTTGCCCCCGGTGCAGCCGATACCGATCGTGGCATGGCGTTTGTTTTCCCGCTGGTACCCGGCCAAAACCGGTGCCAGGGCGGCCGCATAGTGGTCGATAAATTCGAGGGCACCATTTTGGGCAAGTACAAAGTCTCTCACTTCCGGATCGACACCGGTGTGCGCCCGCAGCTCTGGGATCCAAAACGGGTTCGGCAGGAAGCGGGCATCGGCCACCAGATCGACATCCGTCGGCAGGCCGTACTTGAAGCCAAAGCTCATAATGGTGAGCTGCACGCCGGCCGATCCGGCTGCGGCGAATCGCTCAGTGATGGCCGTCGCCAGCTGGTGCACATTGAGGTCTGAGGTGTCGATGACCAGGTCGCTCGACTCCCGCACGGTCAGCAAGCGAGACCGCTCCGCCGCGATGCCATCGAGCAGGGTGCCATCACCCTGCAGAGGGTGCGGCCGACGTACCGATTCGAAGCGGCGCACGAGCGCGTCATCCCGCGCTTCGAGGAAGATCACCTGAACCTGCGTGTTACTTCGCAATTGCTGCACGGTTTCGAGAAAGTCACCGAACAGATCGCGGCCGCGAATGTCGACCACGGCGGCGATCTTGGGCAGGTTGGTACCGGCACGTTCGACCAGATCGACCAGGGGCCGCAGCATTTGCGGGGGCAGATTATCGACGACGTACCAGTCGAGATCCTCCAGCGCATTGCCGACGGTCGAACGACCCGCCCCGGACATTCCCGTGACGATCAGCACTTCCTGCTTGTCGGGATCCGTAGTCATACGTTCAAAGCGCCTTAATGAAAAGTTGTGGGACTATCCAGCCTACCCAGCGGTGGGCGGTTCACGCGCGCAAATGGGCATGGATCGCCTCGGCCAGCACCGGGCCGATGCCGCGAACATCTGCTATTTCCTGCACGGATGCGACCTTGAGCCGGGCCACCGAACCGAAATGCTGCAGCAGCACCTTGACCCGGGCGGGGCCAAGCCCGGCGATCTCCCCCAAGATCGAGGCTACGTCCTTCTTACGTCGGATGCGCTGATGAGTGATGGCAAACCGGTGAGCTTCGTCGCGGATGCGCTGAATCAGGAACAGCGCGTCGCTGTTGCGCGGCAGAATCACCGGGTAGTCGGAGTCGGGCAGCCAGATTTCTTCGAGCCGCTTGGCGATGCCACACAGTTGAATTCCGGTCACGCCCGATTCAGCGAGTGCCCGTTTGGCTGCGGCGACCTGCGGCTGGCCGCCGTCGACGATGAGCAGGTTGGGCTGGTACTTGAATTTGGCTCGCTTCTGCTCGACCTGGGCGATGTCGCTCTGACCGGCGACTGCGATCGGAGCGGGATCTGCGGCATCCGCTGCCCCGGATTCGGGTTTCAGGTAGGCCAGCCGGCGCGTGAGAATCTGGTAAATCGAGTCGGTGTCGTCGGTGGACACTGGAATGTTGAAGCGGCGGTATTCGTCTTTGCGGGGTAACCCGTCTTCGAAGACAACCATCGATGCGACGATGTTGGTGCCGCTGAGGTGGGACACGTCGTAGCATTCCATCCGCAGCGGCGCGGCCGGCATCTCCAGGGCTTCCTGAATGTCTTCGAGCGCCTTCGACCGTGCGACGAAATCGGAGCTACGCCGGGTTTTGTAGAGCATGAGGGCCTGTTTGGCGTTGTTGGTGGCCGTGACGAGGAGGGCGGCCTTCTCGCCGCGCTGCGCAGCCACCAGCCGTACCTTGCGCCCGGCCAGATCGGCCAGCCAGGTCTCGAGGGCTTCCGCGTCGTCGGGCAGTTCGGGCAGTACGATTTCGCGCGGCGGCTTCGACTCGTTGTTGTAGGCCGTCTGCATCATGGAGTCGATGAGCTCGCTCCTGGTCACGTCGAGCTCCTTGTCGACCATCCAACCGCGCACACCGCGGATGCGACCGCCCCGCACGATGAACAGCTGCACGGCGGCGGCCAGCTCGTCCTGCTCGATGGCGAACAGGTCGATGTCGACGTTGTCCCGCAGCACGACGGCGCTCTTCTCGAGTACGGCGTTGAGCGCCCGCACCTGGTCGCGCCGTTTGCCGGCGATTTCGTACTGCTGCGCCGCTGCTGCGTCTTTCATCTCCTGGGTGAGCTCGTTGATGAGTTTCTTGTCGTGACTCCTCATGAAGCTAACGAACTCATTGACGATCTTGCGGTGATCCTCCATCGAGACCAGGCCGGAGCAGGGGCCGAAGCAGCGCCCGATCTGGCCGGCGAAACACGGCTTGCCGCTCTGCATGGCCCGTTTGTAGTTGGCGTTGTTGCAGGTGCGGATGGGGAAGGCCTTGAGCATGAGCTCGATGGTTTCGTGCACGGCCCACACCTTGGGGTACGGCCCGAAGTAGCGGGCGCCCTTGATATTCTCGGTGCGGGTGACGAGCGCGCGCGGCGCCTCATCGCCCAGGGTGACGGCGAGGTAGGGGTAGGACTTGTCGTCCTTGAACTGCACGTTGAACGGCGGATCGAACTCGTTGATCCACATCCACTCAAGCTGCAGGGCTTCAACCTCGGTGCCGACGACCGTCCACTCGACCCCGGTCGCGGTGGTGACCATGCGGCGGGTACGTTCGTGCAGGCTGTACAGCGGCGCGAAGTAGTTGCTCAGCCGGGCCCGCAGGTTCTTGGCCTTGCCGACATAGAGGATGCGCCCGGTCGCATCGCGAAACCGGTAGACCCCGGGGGTCGTGGGAATCTCGCCCGTTTTCGGGCGATAGCTCAGGGCATCAGACATGGCCTCGCGGCCGCCTAGCCGGCAGCCAGGACCTCCTTCAGGAAGGAACCGGTGAAGCTCTTCTTGACCGTGGCGAGGTGCTCAGGGGTGCCGGTCGCGAGTACCTTGCCACCGCCGGAACCACCCTCTGGGCCGAGGTCGATCACCCAGTCGGCGGACTTGATGACGTCGAGGTTGTGCTCGATCACGATGACGGTGTTGCCCTTGTCGACAAGGCTGTTGAGCACGAGCAGCAGTTTGCGCACGTCTTCGAAGTGCAGGCCCGTGGTCGGCTCGTCGAGCACGTATACACTGCGACCGTTGGACCGGCGCTGCAGCTCGGTGGCGAGTTTCACCCGCTGGGCCTCGCCGCCGGAGAGGGTCGTGGCGCTCTGGCCGAGGCGCACATAGCCCAGTCCGACCTCGACCAGCGTTTTGAGAAAACGGTGGATCGACGAGATCGGCTCGAAGAAATCGGCCGCCTCGCTGATCGGCATGTCGAGCACCTCGGCGATGTTCTTGCCCTTGTAGTGCACGGTGAGGGTGTCGCGGTTGTACCGGTCTCCCCCGCACACCTCGCAGGCCACGTACACGTCGGGCAGAAAGTTCATCTCGATCTTGATGGTGCCGTCACCCGAGCAGGCTTCACAGCGGCCGCCCTTGACGTTGAAGCTGAAGCGACCGGGCAGGTATCCGCGGGTCTTCGATTCGATGGTCTCGGAGAACAGGGTGCGGATCTTATCGAACACGCCGGTGTAGGTGGCCGGGTTGGAGCGCGGGGTTCGGCCGATGGGTGCCTGGTCAACGTGGATGACCTTGTCGAGCTGCTCGAGACCGGTGACCCTGGTGTGCTTGCCGGGCAGCTTGCGGGCGCCGTTCAGCCGATTGGCGAGCACACGGTAAAGGATGTCGTTGACCAGCGATGACTTGCCAGATCCGCTGACCCCGGTTACGGCGGTGAAGGTGCCGAGCGGGAACGTCACCGAGACCTTTTGCAGGTTGTTGGCCTCGGCACCGGTGACGCCGATGAGTCGCTCCGGGTCGATCGGGCGGCGGGTCGTCGGGGTGGCGATGGACTTGCGCCCGGCCAGGTAGTCGCCGGTGAGCGACTTCGTGTTGGCGAGCAGCCCCTCGTAGGAGCCGGAGTGCACGACGTGTCCGCCGTTGACCCCGGCGCCGGGGCCGATGTCGACGATCCAGTCAGCGGTTTTGATGGTGTCTTCGTCATGTTCGACCACGATGAGCGTGTTGCCGAGGTCGCGCAGGGTGACCAGCGTCTCGATCAGGCGACGGTTGTCGCGCTGGTGCAGGCCGATGCTGGGTTCGTCGAGCACGTAGAGCACCCCGGTGAGCCCGGAACCAATTTGAGTGGCCAAGCGGATGCGTTGTGCCTCACCGCCGGACAGGGTCGCCGCGGCCCGCGCCAAGTTGAGGTAGTTGAGCCCGACCCGAATGAGAAAATCGAGGCGCGCGCGAATCTCGCGCAGAACCTGGGCGGCGATGGCGGCCTCGCGGTCGGTGAGCGTGAGCTGGTCCATGAACTCGCGGGCGTCGCTCAAACTGAGCGCGCAGACATCCGCAATGCTCGCGTCGTGCACGAGCACGGCGAGCACCTCGGGCTTGAGCCTCGTGCCCTTGCAGACGTGGCAGTCGACCTCGCGCAGGTATTCCGACCAGCGCTGCCGCTGGGTGTCGCTCTCGGCCTGCAGGTACTGGCGTTCGATGTAGGGCACGACACCCTCGAAGCCGGAGGTGTAGCTCATTTCACGCCCGTAGCGGTTCTTCCATTTGACCCGCACCTCGAAGTTATCGCCGCGCATGACGGCGTTCTGCACCTCGCTGGTCAGGTCACCCCAGGGGGTGTCGAGCGAGAAGTCGAGGTCGCGGGCGAGACCGTCGAGGAGCTTCTCGTAGTACTGGAACAGGCCCTTGCCCTGGGTGGTCCAGGGCAGTACAACACCCTCGGCGATACTCAGGTCCGGGTCGCCGAGCAGCAGGTCTTCGTCGACGGACATGCGGGTGCCGAGGCCGGAGCACTCCGGACAGGCGCCGAACGGGGCGTTGAACGAGAACGTGCGCGGTTCGATTTCGGTCAGCTGCACCGGGTGGTTGTTCGGGCAGGAGAGCTTCTCGGAGTAGTTTTGCCAGGCCTTGTCGCCTTCCTCGTCGAGAAAGTTGATCTGCACGAGGCCATCGGTTAGCTTGAGCGCCGTTTCGAGCGAGTCGGTGAGGCGACTGAGCAGTTCGGGGCCGGCGACCAGACGGTCGACAACAACGGAAATGTCGTGCTTCTGCTGCTTCTTGAGCGTGGGCGGTTCGCTCAGCTGAATCTGGGTGCCGTCGACGATCGCGCGGGAGTAACCGCCACCGGCGAGCTCTTGGAAGAGGTCGACAAACTCGCCCTTCTTCTGCGAAATGACCGGGCTGACCACCTGGTAGCGGATACCCGCCTTCAGTTCCATGAGCTGGTCGGCGATCTGCTGCACGGTCTGCGACTGGATAATCTCGCCACAGATCGCGCAGTGCGGCACGCCGATACGGGCCCAGAGCAGGCGCATGTAGTCGTAGATCTCGGTGATCGTGCCGACCGTGGACCGCGGGTTGCGGTTGGTGGACTTCTGGTCGATCGAGACCGCGGGGCTCAAACCCTCGATGAAGTCCACGTCGGGGCGGTCAACCTGCCCGAGAAACTGCCGAGCGTAGGCCGAGAGTGACTCCACGTAGCGGCGCTGGCCCTCGGCGAAGATGGTGTCGAAGGCGAGCGACGACTTTCCCGAACCGGAGAGACCGGTGAAGACCACGAGCGCATCGCGCGGAATCTCCAGATCTACGTTGTGAAGGTTGTGTACGCGGGCTCCGCGCACACTGAGTTTGGGACCTGTTTCTACCTTGGTAATCGACACTCATTGAGTCTATGCAACGCCGCTGACAGTGCCTGACAGCAAGCATCGCCGAGAGCGAACACCGGCACATCCCAATATTGTTTCAGAGTATGTATATACTCGGTGACTAATAGCCGTTTGAATTGCCGGAGGTCGTATGTCTGTTCGCCAGAGTCTGCTCGCCATCCTGAACCAGGGGCCGTGCTACGGCTACCAGTTGCGGGCCGAATTCGACCGGCGCACCGGGTCGACCTGGCCGCTCAACGTCGGCCAGATCTACAACACCCTCGACCGGCTGGAGCGCGACGGTCTGGTGCAGAAGGCCGATATCGACGCCGACGGTCAGAATTACGTCGAGATAACGGATGCCGGACGGGCGGAGGTCGCCGACTGGCTCGGCTCCCCCGTGGTGCGCACAATGGCCACCCGTGACGAGCTCGCCATCAAGCTCGCGATCGCCGTAACGCTGCCCGGCGTCGACATCGCCCAGGTGATTCAGGTCCAGCGCACCGCCACCATGCGCACCCTGCAGGAACTGACCCGCACCAAGAACGCGACCGCCGACCCGGAATCATCCGAGCAGCTGGCCTGGCTGCTCGTGATCGACTCGCTCATCTTCGCCGCCGAGGCGGAAGCGCGCTGGCTCGACCACTCGGAGCACCGGCTGGCCAGAGCCCGCGCGGCCGGCCTGGCCGCTCCGCTGCCGCTCAACACCGAGGTGCCCAAGCGCGGTCGCCCGGCCAAGACTGCGGCGGCCAACGCATGACCGGCTCCGACATTCTCTTGCAGCTCGACGGAATCTCGATGCAGTACGGCCGCGGCGAGACCGCGATCACCGCGCTTGCGGGAGTCGACCTGTCGGTGCGCCGCGGCGAACTCGTGGCCGTGATGGGGGCATCCGGTTCGGGAAAATCGACCCTTCTAACGGTGGCCGGCGGACTCACCCCACCGACGGCCGGGGAGGTCGTCGTCGAAGGGCACTGGCTGAGCCAGCTCTCGGCCCGCGAACTCGCGACCCTGCGCCGGCGCAGCCTCGGATTCGTGTTTCAGGATTTCAACCTGATTCCCTCGCTGACCGCGCTCGAAAACGTGAGCCTGCCACTCGAACTCGACGGGTGGACGTCAAAGAAAGCGCACCGTCCAGCCCTCGATGCGCTCAATATCGTCGAGCTCGGTGAACGGGCCCAGCATTTCCCCTCTGATTTGTCGGGCGGCCAGCAGCAGCGGGTGGCGATCGCCCGCGCCGTCGTCGGCGGCCGGTCGTTGATTCTCGCCGATGAACCCACCGGCGCCCTCGATAGCACGACCGGCGAGCTTGTGTTGCGGATGCTCCGCTCGCGAGTCGATGCCGGTGCCGGCGGCATTCTGGTCACCCATGATGCCCGCCACGCGGCCTGGGCCGACCGGATCGTCTTTCTGCGCGACGGGCGGATTGTGGACGAGTCGCGGGCATCCGCTGTGTCGAGCCTGCTGAGCGGGCTGCCGGCATGAGCGTTGAGCCGAGCTCGCTTGCGGGCGGGCGCTCGGGTAGTACCCGAATCGCGTTTCGGATCGCCCGGCGAATGGCCCTGCAATCCCGCGGCCGCAGCGCGCTGATCGCGCTGCTCGTGGCGATTCCCGTGCTCGGACTGGTAGGAATCACCACGGTGGACGCGAGCAACACTGCCTCTCCCGCCGAACGGGTCGTGCTCGAACTCGGCTCGACAGAGGCGCGGGTGATGATCGTCGCGTCGCCCGACCCGAAGTTCACCCAGGACCCGCTCAACGACCGCCATTGGGGGCCGAGCGACGAGGCATTCAATGGCGAAGCCGCGCAGTCAATCGAGCCGGAGCCCGTCACCGCCGCCTCGCTGTTCCCAGCCGGAACCCGTTTGTTGTCCATCCGGCAGGCCAACGTCGTCGCCGAAACGAAGGACGGACTCGGCTCCTTCACGGCGGTGCAGGGACAGCCGTGGGATGCGTCCTTCGCCGGAAAATGGGATGTCACAAGCGGTTCCGCACCCGCGAACGACGGCGAGATCATGGTAACCGCCGCCACGCTCGACCGCTTGGGGGCAACTGTCGGGTCGACGGCCGTGATCACCGCCCCCGAGCCCGGCGAGTTCACCATCGTCGGCACGATCCGAAGCGCCTGGCTCGACGACGCGGCGACCTCGTTCTACGGTCTCCCCGGCGCCTTCGACGGGGTCCTGCCCGATGATTCCGACCTGCTGACCGAGTGGTATCTGCCCGACACCCCGCTGATCTGGAGCCAGATCGGCGACCTCAACCCGCGCGGGGCGACCGTGCTCTCGCGCACCGTGTTGCTCGACCCGCCGCCGGTGGGCAGCTATCCCCTGGACGGCACCGTCTCCTTGAGCTTTTTTGATTCATTCCTCATTCTGCTCGGCGGCTTCGCCCTGTTCGAGGTGGCCCTGCTCGCCGGCGCCGCGTTCACCGTCGGCGCCCGAACCCAGCAGCGCACCCTGGCAACCCTGGCCAGCGTCGGCGGCGACAAACGGATGCTGTTTCGCGTTATGTCCTTCGGCGGCGTCATCCTCGGCGCCCTCGGGGCGGCCGTAGGAACGGTGCTCGGCCTGGCCGGAGCGTGGATCTTCATGCAGATTTCGGCGAACGGCAGCGCGGCGCGGTATCCGGGGTTTCACCTCGATCTGCTGTCGCTGCTGATCATCGCGGCCTTCGCCGTTCTCGCCGGCTGGTGCGCTGCCGCGGTGCCGGCCCGGGCAGCCGGGCGGATCGACGTTCTGGGAGCGCTCCGCGGTGCCCTACGTCCGCCGCGTCCGACGCCGCGACGCCCAGCGGCCGGGATCATCCTGCTGGCCCTCGGTGCGATCGTCGCTGTGAGCGGCGGACTGCTCGAGCTCGCCGCGTACTTCCCCGTCTATCAGGCGTGGCTGGCCAATTTCGGAATCGGCCTCATCATCGCCGGACCGGTGATCATGCAGCTCGGAGCGGTGTTTCTCGCTCCGCTGATTCTGCGCTGGGCCGCCGGGCTCGCCTCATGGTTCGGCCCCGGAGCCAGACTGGCGACCCGGGACGTGGCTCGGAATCCCGGGCGCAGCGTGCCGGCCCTCGCTGCCATCATGAGCTGCGTTTTCGTCGCCGCCTTCGCGATGAGCCTCATCTCGACCTTCCAGGTGAACTCGAGCAAGGACTACTACTATTCCGTTCCCGAGGACACGGCCTGGGTAAGCCTGAACGCCTACGTCGACGAACCGCCGTACGGGACGATGCTGCTGGAGAGCGGACCAGAGGTTCGTAACGCCTTGGACGGGGCCTTCCCCGACTCCCGGGCGCGCCTGCTCAGCAGCGTCGCGAACCCGCCCTTATGGGTCAAGACCCCGGCCGACGGCGAGACCGCAACCGGCAGCACAGCCCCCGTTTTCGCGTACCCGCGCCTCGATCCGGGCACGGTGTGCCCGAGCGACGCGACTCGGTCGGAGGTCGGTCATCAGGAAGATCGCACCGACATTCGCTGCCCGACGCCGTACTACCTCGATCCGATGATGTCGAGCATCAGCGAACACATCCGGGTGGGCGACATAGCAGATTTCGCTGCCATTCTCGGCGTGCCGGTGTCAGACCAGTCCCGGGCCACGCTCACCGCCGGCGGTGCGGTGAGCACCTACCAGCAGTACGTGGTCGATGACACGATCCACCTCGACTGGATGGCCACCCTCGACGCGCCCGTGGCACCGGCCCGCAGCGTGGCGCTGGCCGGGAGCGTACAGTCGCCGGAGCATCCGCTGCCCTATGCGATCTTCATGCTCACGGAGACGGCCGATTCCCTGGAGCTGGACCATCGACCAACCATGGTCGTCAGCAGCCTCAATGCGGCTCCGACTCAGGCGCAGCAAGACCAGGTGCAGGGGGCCGTCACCGCCGTCGAACCAGGTCTGTTCGTGCAGGTCGAGCCAGGGCCACAGGCCTTCGGCGCATCGTGGACCTGGGCGCTGCTCGCCCTCACCGCGATCATCGCATTGGTCACGGCGTCGATCACCATCGGGCTCGCCCGCGCTGACGGGCACCGGGACAACGCGGTGCTCACCTCGCTCGGGGCGTCTCCACGGGTGCGCCGGGCGTTCGGGTTCTGGCAGGCGGTGGTGATCGTCGGCCTCGGCAGCGTCATCGGGGTACTGCTCGGACTCGTACCCTCGCTCGCCCTATCGCTGACCCGCGATACCGCTGGGCAGTCTCTGCTGCCGTTCACGCCGCCATGGCTCCAGCTGGCCCTCATCGTGGTGGCGCTGCCGGCGCTCGTTGCGGTCGGCGGTGCCCTCACGGCCGGCGGCAACCGCACCCGGTTCAGCAATCGGGCCGCGTTCGACTGAGTCGGACGGGGGCATCCGCTCTGGCGGCACTCGTTTGGGAAGTTGGCACGTGTTTGAACTAGTGCCGGCTTCTCAAACACGTGCCGCGATCCGCAACGGGACCCATGACGGCCCGGGCACGGCTACTGCAGGTGGCCGGCCTTCTCCATCTGGCGCAACTCGCGCTTGAGCTCGGAGAGCTCATCGCGCAGGCGGGCGGCGAGCTCGAACTTCAGCTCGCCAGCAGCCTCGAGCATCTGCGAATTGAGGTCGGCGATGATCGACTCGAGGTCGTTGGCACCGTTCGCTGCCAGGCCGACCCGGCGGTTGGGCGTCGACGACTTACGGCGGGCATCGCGACCGGCCAGAAGTTCGGCGGTGTCGGCCTCTTCGCGGGCCAGGGCCTCGGTGATGTCGCCGATGCGTTTGCGCAGCGGGGTCGGATCGATGCCGTGCAGCGTGTTGTAGGCGACCTGCTTCTCGCGGCGGCGGTCGGTCTCGTCGATCGCTTTCTCCATCGAGGCGGTGAGCCGGTCGGCGTACATGTGTACCTCGCCGGACACGTTGCGGGCGGCGCGCCCGATGGTCTGGATGAGCGACGTGGCCGAGCGCAGGAAGCCCTCCTTGTCGGCGTCGAGGATGGCGACAAGGGATACCTCGGGCAGGTCGAGGCCCTCACGCAGAAGGTTGATGCCGACGAGTACGTCGTAGATTCCGGCGCGCAGTTCGGTGAGCAGCTCCACCCGGCGCAGGGTGTCGACGTCCGAGTGCAGGTAGCGCACCCGTACCCCCGCCTCGGTGAGAAAGTCGGTGAGGTTCTCGGCCATCTTCTTGGTGAGCGTCGTGACCAGCACGCGTTCGTTGCGTTCAGAACGCTTCTTGATCTCTTCGAGCAGGTCGTCGATCTGGCCCTTGCTCGGCTTGACGATGATTTGCGGGTCGATCAGACCGGTCGGGCGGATGATCTGCTCGACGATGCCATCCGCTATGCCCATCTCGTATTTACCCGGCGTGGCCGACAGATACACGGTCTGGCCGACTCGGTTCTTGAACTCGTTGAACTTGAGCGGTCGGTTGTCGAGCGCGCTCGGCAGCCGAAAGCCGTGGTCGACGAGGGTGCGCTTGCGCGAGGAATCGCCCTCATACATGGCGCCGATCTGCGGCACGGTCACGTGCGACTCGTCGATGACCATGAGAAAATCATCGGGAAAATAGTCGAGCAGGCAGTGCGGGGCCTCCCCCGGTTCGCGGGCGTCGATGTGCCGGGAGTAGTTCTCAATACCCGAGCAGAAGCCGATCTGCTCCATCATCTCGAGATCGAAGGTCGTGCGCATGCGCAGCCGCTGGGCTTCGAGCAGTTTGCCCTCGCGCTCGAGCACCTCGAGGCGGTCGGCCAGTTCGATTTCAATGGTGCCGATCGCCCGGCGCATGACGTCGTCGCTCGCGACATAGTGCGAGCCGGGAAAGACCGAGACCGCGTCGAGTGTCTTGACGATGTCACCGGTGAGCGGATGCAGGCTGTGCAGCGCCTCGATCTCGTCGCCGAACATCTCGATGCGAATCGCAAGCTCTTCGTACATGGGGATGATCTCGATGGTGTCGCCGCGAACCCGAAAGTTGCCGCGAGAGAAGTCGACATCGTTGCGCTTGTACTGCATGGCGACGAATTTGCGCACCAACCAGTCGCGACTGACCTTCTGCCCCACCTGCAGGGCGATCATGGCCTGCATGTAGCCTTCCGGCGTGCCCAGACCGTAGATGCACGACACCGTCGACACCACGATGACGTCGCGGCGGCTCAGCAGCGAGTTCGTGGTGGAGTGCCGCAGCCGTTCGACCTCTTCGTTGATTGAGGAGTCCTTCTCGATGAAGGTGTCGGTCTGGGGTACGTAGGCTTCGGGCTGGTAGTAGTCGTAGTAGGAGACGAAGTATTCGACCGCATTGTTGGGCATGAGGTCGCGGAATTCGTTCACCAGCTGGGCGGCCAGCGTCTTATTGTGGGCCAGAACGAGCGTCGGACGTTGCACCTGCTCGATCAGCCAGGCGGTCGTCGCCGACTTGCCGGTTCCCGTGGCACCGAGCAGTACGATGTCTGTTTCGCCAGCGTTGATGCGGGCCGTCAGGTCGGCGATCGCGGACGGCTGATCGCCACTCGGCGTGTACTCACTGACCACTTCAAACGGGTTCACAGAGCGCGTTGGTTCCATACCTTCATTCTACAAAGGCGGTCTGACAGTCAGTCTTGCGCAGCAGAAGACGGCAAGCGGATGCCGTCGGTCACAGCGATCTTGCCGGCTTCAGCCGCGAGAACCCGCTCCCAGAGCGCGTCGACCGGCGCTAGTGTCGCGGCGATGGACCCGGTGTTGTTGATCACAACGTCAGCGATGGCGAGGCGCTCCTCGTCAGTGGCCTGGGCTCCAATCCGCTGAGTAGCTTCCGCCTCGGTCAACCCGCGGAGGTCGATCATGCGCTGAATTCGGGTTGCGGCATCGGCGTGCACGACCACGACGAGATCGAAGGTCACTAGGCCGCCGGCGACAGCCTCAGCCAAAAGCGGAACGTCATAAACCACGATGGCATGCGGATCGGCGGCGTCCGCGGCTGCAATCCGGTCGCGGGTGAGCTGGCGGACCGCCGGGTGGGTGATCGCATTCAATCGTTCGCGTCGCTCCGGATCAGCGAAGATGATGGCACCGAGCGCCGGCCGATTGAGACTGCCATCCGGCAGCACCACACTATCGCCGAACTCCGCTTGGATCGCGGCGAGGCCGACAGTGCCGGGTGCGACGACCTCGCGGGCCAACTGGTCGGCGTCAATGCCCACAGCTCCGAGCTCCGCCAACCGTTTCGCCACTGTGCTCTTGCCCGAGGCGATACCGCCGGTCAGCCCAATCACATACATCCCGCCAGACTATCTGCTGGCTCGGCTTGCACCGCGCGCAAGCGCCAAGCGAATGCGCCGACTCCTCGCGGGGCCCGCGTCGAAGTTTCGGTCTGGGTCCACTCGGATACCCGAAATCATCACCGCAGACCCAGCGTTGGTCGCTCCCGTAGTGCACGTTCGGGATTCCCTCGAATCGTTTTGCCAGGCTGGCCCGAACCTCGTCCTTGCCCACGTACTGGTCGCCACGGGGCGGAGTTCCCCGCGGCATGGAGACGACGCAGTCGTTTGCGAAATAGCCCATGATGGCGTCGAGGTCGTAGTCATTGCAGGCCTCCAGGAATCCCCCAATCACTTCGCATGTTAATTCCTCCCCCATGCGCGTCACCGTATCCGCTTATTCGAGGGCGCGCTTGATCTCAGCGAGTAACGCCTCACGGTTGAGGTCTGGTTTGTTCATGGCGACGACGGGTTGTCCTGGATCGCTGTCGATGGTGTCTTCTTCCTCGTTGGTGATCGCCGCATCGCCGGTCTCAGCAGATTTGACGCAGTAGGTGGGTTCCTCCACATCCGAAGTCGCCTGCTCGATGGTTTCCCGGTCTTCGTCAACGACAAGAATGCGGCGGGGATAGGAACGATTGAGGCGCAACCCCAGCAGGGCAAGAGAATTCTGCAGTTCCGCTCGCTGGAGCGGTTTTTCCAGCACGGCCGCTGCGCCACGACTCAGCGCCACACTCATGTCCGCATCGCCGGCGATGACCACGACCGGAATTGATGCAAATTTTGGCGAATCATGCAGCTGCAGCAAAAAATTCCACCCGTCTATGCGCGGCAATTTCACGTCGAGGGTGATGAGGCTGAGCGGAATTTTGCGGGCGAGAACGAGCGCCTCCTCGCCGGTGGATGCTACAACCACCGCGAAACCTTCGGCTTCGAGGAAAAGACGGACGAGCTTCGCCGACTTGTGGTCGTCCTCGACCACCAGAGCAGTGGACGTTGCCCCTGACTCAGCCACTTCGGTAACGCCGTCGCGGAGGCCCGGGAAAAAGAATATGGAGTCGTGGTCAGCCGTGGCGATCACTTCGGGCAGGGAGCCTTCCCCGAGTGCAGTATCGTTCTCGTCCCCGGGTATCAAAGATTGCTGCGGTCCGGAGCCGGAAGATGCTCTGACCACGGCGCTGGGGTTGGGCGCTGACGCCGTATCGGCAAGCGGATCGCCGTCGGTGGTCGTTCGGCCAGCACGGCGCGGCACGCCGTTGCCTGACGGTGACACAGCTCCGTCGAACGGTGTGCCCGCGTCGTCAGTCGAGCTCCGCCATTCAGAATTGTTCTCGACCGGGTTGTCGGTGTCAGTAACGGGACGAAAACTATGCATGAAACTCTCCGATGGGGCTGTGAAACCGTTGCGCACTGTGCCATTCCACCCAGAAGCCGATTGCACATGGGGGATAGCCGCATCCGCTCGGCAATTTTGTGAATACCGGGACGCAACCAAATAGAGGAAATTTCCTCACTACTAGGTATACCACGAACCACGACGTATCTAATGACGGCTGCGTAGTGACGGCGGATACCTCTGTGCGCGCGGTCCGTCGGCATCCGCTTTCGTCGCCCCGGTTAAACACGTCGGGCCGCATCCCGAAAGATGCGGCCCGACGTGCGCAGTCACACTGCGTAGCTGTGAAACAGCGCTGTGGTTAAGCTGTGGTGCTAGTTGCCGCCGGAGAGCTTCTCGCGGAGAGCCGCGAGTGCTTCGTCGTCGGCGAGCGTGCCGGCGCCAGCCGACTCGCTCGAGAAGGCAGAGCCGGCCGGTGCGACGTCGCTGGGGGCAGCGATCTCGTCGTTCGCGGTCGAAACCTGCTTCTTGTGGGCTTCCCAGCGAGCCTGGGCTGCAGCGTAGTCCTGCTCCCACTTTTCGCGCTGCTCGTCAAAGCCTTCGCGCCACTCGTTGGTCTCGGAGTCGAAGCCCTCGGGGTACTTGTACTGGCCCTTGTCGTCGTACTCGGTGAGCATTCCGTAGAGCGCCGGGTCGAACTCGGTGCCGTCGGGGTCGACGCCATCGTTGGCCTGCTTGAGGCTCAACGAGATGCGGCGACGCTCGAGGTCAATGTCGATGACCTTGACGAAGACCTCGTCGCCGACCGAGACAACCTGCTCGGCGAGCTCGACGTGCTTGCCGGAGAGCTCGCTGATGTGCACGAGGCCCTCGATGCCTTCTGCGACGCGAACGAACGCGCCGAACGGAACGAGCTTGGTGACCTTACCCGGTGCAACCTGGCCGATGGCGTGGGTGCGGGCGAAGACCTGCCACGGGTCTTCCTGCGTAGCCTTGAGCGACAGCGAGACGCGCTCGCGCTCGAGGTCAACTTCGAGGATCTCGACGGTGACTTCCTGGCCAACTTCAACGACCTCGCTGGCGTGCTCAATGTGCTTCCAGCTGAGCTCGGAAACGTGAACCAGACCATCGACGCCGCCGAGGTCGACGAACGCGCCGAAGTTGACGATCGAGGAGACGACGCCCTTGCGGACCTGTCCCTTCTGGAGGTTGTTGAGGAACGTGGTGCGGCTTTCGCTCTGCGTCTGCTCGAGCAGGGCGCGACGCGACAGCACAACGTTGTTGCGGTTCTTGTCGAGTTCAAGGATCTTCGCTTCGATTTCCTGGCCCAGGTACGGGGTCAGGTCGCGAACGCGACGAAGTTCGATGAGCGATGCCGGCAGGAAGCCGCGCAGGCCGATGTCGACGATGAGTCCACCCTTGACGACCTCGATGACCGAACCGGTGACAACACCGTCGGACTCCTTGATCTTCTCAACGTCGCCCCATGCACGCTCGTACTGAGCGCGCTTCTTGGAGAGGATGAGGCGGCCTTCTTTGTCTTCTTTCTGAAGAACGAGGGCCTCGACCAGGTCGCCGACCTTGACAACCTCAGAGGGGTCAACGTCGTGCTTGATGGAAAGTTCGCGAGAGGGGATGACACCCTCAGTCTTGTACCCAACGTCGAGGAGAACCTCGTCGCGGTCGATCTTCACTACGGTGCCCTCGATGAGGTCTCCGTCGTTGAAGAATTTCAGAGTCTTTTCGACCGCGGCAAGAAAGTCTTCAGCAGATCCAATGTCGTTTATGGCGACCTGCTTGGGTGCCCGTTCGGTCGTTGCGATTGTCATGTAGTAGTTGCTCCAGGATGGACATAGTCGGGCCAGACGCGAAAAATAATTCAGGTGTTTTTGGATGCTCCGCGGTACAGAAAGACCGTGGAACGCTCCGCGCATGGCAGCGGATAGGCGTCACAAATGTGACACTTCATACTAGCTACCCGACTCCCCCGCGGGCAACTCGACCAGCCCGCCGGTCGCCGACACAAGCGGATGCCCTACTTCAGCAGCGTAGAACGCAGCGTGTCCAGCCCGACGCCGCCGAGGTCGAGGGCGGCGCGGTGAAACTCCTTGATCGAGAAGGCGGCGCCCTGGCGCTGCTGTGCAGCGTCGCGCAGCTGCTCCCAGATGCGTTGGCCGACCTTGTAGGAGGGGGCCTGGCCCGGCCAGCCCAAGTAGCGGTTGACCTCGAATTTGACGAAGCTCTCGTTCATGTTGACGTTCTGGCCGAGAAATTCGAAGGCGTAGTCGGCGGTCCAGGGGCCGGAGCCGTCGGGCAGTTGTTTGCCCAGGTGCACCCCGATATCGAGCACCACGCGAGCTGCGCGCATCCGCTGCCCGTCGAGCATGCCGAGACGGTCGGCCGGGTCGTCGAGGTAGCCGAGTTGTTCCATCAGGCGTTCGGCGTAGAGGGCCCAGCCCTCGGCGTGGCCCGAGGTGCCGGCCAGCTGGCGGCGCCAGGTGTTGAGCTTGGCTCGGTTATAAACGGCCTGCCCGATCTGCAGGTGATGGCCGGGCACGCCCTCGTGGTACACGGTCGTCAGTTCACGCCAGGTGTCGAATTCGGTGACGCCGACCGGAACGGACCACCACATGCGGCCGGGCCGGGAGAAGTCGTCGGTCGGGCCGGTGTAGTAAATGCCGCCCTCCTGGGTGGGGGCGATCATGCACTCGATGGTTTTGATCTCGTCGGGAATGTCGAACTGGGTCTCAGCCAGGTCGGCGACGGCTTTGTCGCTGGTTTTCTGCATCCACTCCTGCAGCGCCTGGGTGCCGTGCAGTTTGCGGCTCGGGTCGGTGTCGAGGTAGGCGATGGCTTCGAGCACGCTGGCACCGGGCTTGATCTGGTCGGCGACCTTCTCTTGCTCTTCAACCATGCGGGCGAGTTCTTCGATGCCCCACTCGTAGGTCTCATCCAGATCGATGGTGGCGCCGAGAAAGCGGCGGGAGGCGAGGGAGTACAGGTCACGGCCGATCGCGTCGTTTTCGGTGGCCTTACCCTCGAGCTCGTCGCGGAAGAAGGTGGCGAGCTTGTCGTACGCGGTCGCCGATTGGCGGGCACCGAGGCCGAGATCCTTGGCCAGGGAGGCGGGTAGGGTTCCGGTGTCGAGCGAGGCATTCGCGGTGAATTCGGCGAAGAACCCGTCGTTGGAAGCGTGGCGCTGGGCCTGGGCGAATACCTCCCGCACCTGGCGGCGCGCCGGTGTCACACCGCGTTCGATGCCGCGGCGCAGGGTCTCGATGTAGCCGTCGATGGCTGCCGGCAGGTTGCCGAGACGGCTGGAGATGTTGGCCCAGTCCTCGACGGTTTTCGTGGGCATGAGGTCGAAGATTTCGCGGATCTCCTGCGCGGGCGAGGCGATGACGTTGAGGTCGCGGAGCTGCAGCTGCGCGTCGGAGCTTTCAACGGTGAGCGACAGTTCGCTGCTCAGGTCGGTCTGCGTGACTTCGTCGACGCTGTCCACCGGTCGGGCGGCATCCAACTGCGCGATCGTCGTCTTCGCCGCGTCGAGGAACCGTTCATGACCGACCGGGGAGTAGTCGCCGTAGCGACCGTCTCCCTCTGTACGGCCGATGTAGGTACCCACGGTGGGGTCGAGGTCGACGAGGGTGTCCACCCACTCTTCGGCGATCTGGTCGATGGCCGTGGGAGTGCGCTGGATGTCGTTTGTCATGCATTGAGCCTAGAACACGGCGGTTCGTTGCGAACCCCCCAATTGGGGAAATTGGCCGGTCAACGCGACAGAGTGAGTCGCTCGGAAACCGGGCGGGGAAGGACGCCGTGGGCCCCCTCAGCCCTTCAACCGCGCTCAGTTGGACTAGTGAGCGGCGGCGTCCCAGTTGGCGCCGCGACCGACCTGCACGGTCAGCGGAACGAGCAGGTCGGCAGCGGACTCCATGTTGTGGGTGACGACCTGGCGAAGGGCGTCCCACTCCCCCGGGGCAACATCGAAAATCAATTCGTCGTGCACCTGCAGCAACATGCGGGACTCCATCGAGGCATCCGTCAGATCGGCGGCGATACCATTCATGGCGATCTTCATAATGTCGGCCGCCGAGCCCTGGATCGGCGCGTTCAGTGCCGCTCGTTCGGCGTTGTCGCGCAGCACCCGTTTCGGGCTGGCCAGGTCGGGGAACGGCCGCCGCCGCCCGAAGATAGTCTCGGTGTAACCGTCGACCTTGGCCTGCTCGACGACGTTGCGCAGGTAGTCGCGCACCGAACCGAACCGCTCGAAATAGTCGGTCATGAGCTGCTTGGCCTCTTTGGTGTCGATGCGAAGCTGCTTGGACAGTCCGAAGGCGCTGAGGCCGTAGGCGAGCCCGTAGCTCATGGCCTTGACTTTGCTGCGCATTTCGCCGGACACGTCGGCGGGATCGACACCGAAAATGCGGGAACCGACGAACCGGTGCAGGTCTTCGCCGGCGTTGAACGCTTCGATCAGGCCGGCGTCTTCGGAGAGGTGCGCCATGATGCGCATTTCGATCTGGGAGTAGTCGGCGGTGAGCAGGCTCTCGCTGTCGGCGCCGGCCTGAAAGGCCACGCGGATGCGCCGGCCTTCATCGGTGCGCACCGGGATGTTCTGCAGGTTCGGGTCGTTCGAGGAGATGCGGCCGGTGGTGGTGCCGATCTGCACGTAGGTGGTGTGGATGCGGCCGGTCGTGTCGATGGCCTTGTCGAGGGTTTCCACGATCTGGCGCAGCTTGGTGGCGTCGCGGTGTTTGAGCAGCAGGTCGAGGAACGGATGCGGGTTGCTGGCCTGCAGGTCAGCGAGAGCGCCGGCATCCGTTGAAAAACCGGTCTTGTTGGCGCGGGTCTTGGGCATCTCGAGCTGGGTGAACAGCACGTCCTGCAGTTGCTTGGGTGAACCGAGGTTCACCTCACGGCCGATCTCCGCGTAGGCGGCGGCGGCGAGGCTGGCCGTACTCGCACCGAGCTCGGCGGACAGTTCGGCGAGCTGCTCGTGCGAGACGCTGACGCCGGCCAGTTCCATGTCGGCCAGGGCCAGCAGGGTCGGCAGTTCGATCTCGAGCAGCAATTTGAGCGAGCCGGGGTCGAGGACTTTCTCGACGGCGGCAAACAGGCGCAGGGTGTACCAGGCCTGGGCGGGAGCGCCGGCCTGCTGGGTCTCGTCGGGAACGAGCTGGTTGGGGTCGGCGATGGGCATGGTCTCGTCGAGGTAGCGCGACACGAGGTCTGCCAGGGTTTTGTCGGGGCCGCCGGGGCGGAAGAGCCAGGCGCCGACCAGGGTGTCGAAGGCGAGGCCGGCGAAGGGCAGCCCGCTGCGACGCAGCGCTTTCACTTGATGTTTGGCGTCGTTCATGATCTTCGGAGCTGCGCTCGCGAGCCACGCTTCGAGCGGGGCGTAGTCCTTACGGCCGGGCTGCCAGGGCAGGTTGATGGTTTCGGTCGGGCTGGCCAGCCCGAAACCGATTGCCTTGCCGTTTTGCACCTCCACCGTGAGGCCAAGGCCCGCCGGGTGAGTCACGGTGGCCCGGTCAAGCCAGGATTGCAGCTCTTCGTCGAGCAGATCCTGCGCGACGGGCGCCTGCACGGCGGGGACCTCCACAATGACGGTAACGGATGCTTCAACCGCCGGGTCCTCGCCGGCCAGCTTGAGCACCCGGTCGAGCAGGGTTTTGAATTCGAGGCGGGTAAAGATGTCCCGCACCGCGTCGGTGTCCATGGCGCCGCGTTCGAGCGCGGCGACGGCCATCGGCAGCTCCAGGTTGGTGACCAGGCGGTTGAGTCGGCGGTTGCGAATCGCGTTCTCCTTCTGCTCGCGCAGGTTGTTGCCAACGACCCCCTTGATCTCGTCGGCGTGTTCCAGGATGCCATCGAGGCTGCCGTACAGACCGAGCCACTTCACGGCGGTCTTTTCGCCGACCTTGCTGATGCCGATCAGGTTGTCGCTGGTTTCGCCAACGAGCGCGGCCACGTCGGGGTACTGCTCCGGTTCGATGCCGTAGCGTTCGCGCACCCGAGCCGGGTCGTAGCGGGTGAGGGCCGACACGCCCTGGCTGGCCGGGTAGAGCAGGGTGACGGTCTCGTTGACCAGCTGGATGGCATCGCGGTCGCCGGAAACGACGAGCACGTTGTAGCCGGCTGCGCTGCCTTCGACCGAAAGGGTCGCGAGGATATCGTCGGCCTCGAAGTCTTCCTTGGTGATGGTGGTGATGTTCATCGCGGCGAGGGCTTCCTGCAGCAACGGAATCTGGCCGAGGAATTCCGGCGGCGTCGCATTGCGGGTGCCCTTGTATTCGGGGTATTCCCGGGTGCGAAAGGAAGCACGGGAGATATCGAAGGCGACCGCGAGGTGGGTCGGCTTCTCATTGCGCAGCAGGCTGAGCAGCATCGACAGAAAGCCGTGGATGGCGTTCGTATGCTGCCCGGCGTGGGTCTGGAAGCTGTCCACTGGCAGGGCGAAGAACGCCCGGAATGCCAGGGAATGGCCATCGATGATCATCAGGGTAGGCTTTTCGGAGTCCAACACTCCCCCAGCCTACAAGTGTCTTCCCGCGTGGGTTCCCCCGACCAAAGGTGATCATGTTCAATACGACTGACGATGCACTCGCCTGGGTTCAGCAGCGCGGTGGCGGAGACCTCGCCGACAAGATGGGGCTGGAGTTCACCGAGTTCACGATTGACCGGGCAGTGGCACGGATGCCCGTGGCTGGCAACACGCAACCGGCCATGCTTATGCACGGCGGCGCCTACGTCGTGCTCGGCGAGTCCCTCGGCTCAATGGCCGCAAATCTGCACGCCGGACCGGGCAAGCTCGCCGTAGGCATTGAGATCAACGCCTCGCACAACCGTTCGGCGACGTCGGGCTACGTGACCGGGGTCTGCACGCCGATTCACCTCGGCCGTACGCTCACCACGCACGAGATCGTGGTCACCGATGACGCCGGTCGACGCTGCTCGACGATTCGCATCACTAATATCATCAAGGACCTGCCGCCGCACGCCTAGTTGGCTGCGTAGCCGGGCTTCTCTGCGGGGTCTGACTTCTCTGCGCGGTCTGACTTCTCTGCGCGGTCTGACTTCTCTGCGCGGTCTGACTTCTCTGCAGGGTCTGACTTCTCTGCAGGGTCAGGCTCCACCAGGCTGATGAACGCGCTGAGTTCGGTGACACCGGCCGGTGTCACCGGCAGATACTCGGTCAACGCCGGCGAATAGACCAGGTACGCGGCCCATTTCGCGCGTGAGATGGCGACGTTCAGTCGGTTCTTCATGATCAGGAACGACAGGCCGCGCGGCACATCCTCGGCCGAACTGGCCGCAAGCGTAACGATCGCGACGGCGGCCTCCTGGCCCTGGAATTTGTCGACGGTGCCAACCCGCACGCCCGGGTAACCTGCAGCGTCGAGGGACTGCCGCACCAGGGTGAGCTGGGCGTTGTACGGCGTGACGACGATCACGTCGGCTTCGGTCAGCGAGTCATTCAGCCGGTCGGCACTCGGGTCGGTCCACAGCCGGCCGAGCGTGGTCTGCACGAGGTCTACCACGACATGAGCTTCTTCGGGTGAGCAGATGGCGTTGCCGGTGTGCACGACGGGCACCGCGTGCACACCGGGCGCAATGCCGGCGAGCGACCGGGTCGAGGTGACCGGGTTGGCGCGCAACAGGCCGCCATAGGACAGCCGGGAAACGGGAGCGGTCACCGCCGGATGCATGCGGCGACTTTCGGCGAGAAAATAGCCCCGGTCGGCGGGCAGCACGTCGTGGCCGGTGGCGACCCAGCCGAGCGCGGACTGGTCGATTGGCTCGGGATGGGTGCCCTGACTGACCTGCGGTAGTTGCTGCGGGTCGCCCAGCAGCAGCAGATTCTGGGCGCCCACGCTCGACGCGATCGTCGAAGCGAGTGAGAACTGCCCGGCTTCGTCGACGACGAGCAGGTCCAGACTATGGCGCGGAACGCGCGCGGGATTGCTGAAGTCCCAGGCGGTGCCGCCGATCACGAATCCGGTCGCGGCATGGTCGAGCGCGAAGAGCAGCTGGCCATCCTTCGGCAGTACAGTGAAGGCGGCATCGGCCGGGTCGGCCCCGGTCTTCGCCACCTTGCCAACGAGGTCCGGATCGAGCTCCGCCGAAACGACAGCGCAAAGAAGATTCTCGACGACCGCATGGGATTGCGCGACGACACCGATCTTCCAACCGTGCTGCTGCACGAGCGCGGTCATGACGTGGGCACCGAGATAGGTTTTGCCGGTCCCGGGCGGCCCTTGGATCGCGAGGTAGGAGTGGTCGAGGTCGAGCAGCGTCGCAATGACGGCGTCGATCGTGGTGCCAGCGGCCGCGACGGCCGTCAGCTGCCCCGTGCGGGTACGCGGCGGAGTGCGGCGCAGAATGTCGACCATCGGGTCGCTCGGCCAGCGCGGCTGGGCGTCGACGATGGCAGCGGCCCATTCATCGATGGCGGGCTTCTGCTGCATCGGCCGCGGCGGGGCAGCCGGCGCGAGGGCGCTCGGCCGGTGATCGTATCGAGCAACGTCTTTGAGGAGCGTCTCTTCGACCAGGATGCCACCGTCGTCGCTGACTTCGAGCACTTTCACAACGCGGTGGGTGCGCGCGCCGTCGGAGGTATCCGGGTTGGGGAACGGCCCCGGGTAGTCGTAGAGCACATAGGGCCCGGCCTGGTCGCCGGGCTTGATGCTGCTGCCCGGAGCGAGCCGCCCACGCAGCCAGAGGTGGCGGCGGTCGACGCGCTGCTGGCCCTCACGAAACCAGTCGCGTTCCACGGCAACGTGTTCGACGACGAGCACGTCGCGGGTGTCCTGCCATTCGTCGATCGGGTACTCGAGCCGAAAATAGTGCCCCCACCAGAAACTCTTCTGCTCGCGCCGGTGGTAGTCGATCGCTGCGGCGGCAAAGGCGGCCGCGGTCTGGTCTACGCTGCGCGGGGTGTGGCTGATCGGGGCCGCGAGGGCGAGCAGGGCGTCCCGCACCGGCGACGGCTCTACCGTGTCGGCATCCGCTTCGAGTGGCGTGCCAGCAGTGCGGATGCCGGCCCCGCGTGCCAGCGCGCGCAGCCAGTCGCGCAGGCGCAGCGTTGACACGCAGTCGTAGCGGTTGTAGTCGGCGATAGAGTCGAGCATGCGCTGCGCTTCGGCCCGATCTCCGTGCTCGTGCAGGTCGCGGGCTGCGGCGTATTCGGTTATGGAATCGGCCGCGTTGGTGACCGCGCCACCGCGCAACTCGACCCCCATGTAGAGGGGTTCGAGCTTCTTGATCGAGTAGGAACGCGACCCCACGCGCATCGTCTTGCGAACCAGCGGGTACAGGTCGACCAGCACGTTCTCACGCAACAGCTGGTCGATCTGGTCTTCGCCGACGCCGTGCCGAGCGGCCAGGCTGAGTAGGTGAGTGCGCTCGTACGCGGCGTAGTGGTAGACGTGCATGCCCGGAAACCGCGCTCGGCGATCGGCGAGGTAAGCCAGAAAGTCGGTGAGCGCCACGCGCTCCTCGGCCCAGCTGTGTGCCCAGAAGGCATGAAAGGTTTCATCGGTGTCGACCAGTCCGAACAGGTAGTCGAGGCCCCACTGCGTGCTGGTGCCCGCGGTCGCGCTGCCTTCCGTCACGGCTCCCTCCGACGCGGCTCCCTCAGACGCGGCTCCCTCAGACGCGTCTCCCTCAGACGCGTCTCCCTCAGAGTAGAGCGGGTCACCCTCGAAGTCGAAGAAGATGTCGCCGGGGTTCGGTTCGGGCAGCACCATCAGCGCACCCGCGTTGTACAGGTCAACCGGCGGGGCAGTGCCCGCCACCGCCTGCAGCTGCAGCCGCGCCTGCGTGCGCAGGGCGGTGAGCGTCGACTCGGTCATTCCGTCGGTACTGCCGGTCGATGCCGCGAGGTCGTCAATGGTGCGGATGCCGCCGGCCGCCAGCCGGGCACGCTGCGAAAGCCGCAGCCCGGCAACCAGCAGCGGATCGCGCTGCTCCTGCACCTCGGTCTCACAGCTGGCACAACGCCCGCAGACGGTGTACCGCGGGTCTCCCCAGGCGACGGCGACGGTGTCGGCGAGACGCTCGGCAATGATCTGCACCAGGCGCTGCCGGCGTTTGCGATAGACCGGCCGAATGTCGGCGAGCCGGTGCACGCTCACGGAACCGTCGCCGAGCAGCAGTTCGACCGAACGAGCCGTGGCAACTCCGAATCGCTCCAGTTGCCCGGCGTAGGCGGCGAGCTGCAGTAGCGCTGTAACCCGGGCATGCCGGGCGAGTTTGGTGTCCTGCAGCAGCCAGCAACCGTCGCTCTGGCGCACGATGAAGTCGGCGAACCCGAGGAAGGCGATATCTGCGGTGGGCGAGCCGAAGTCGGGGTCAAAGAACGTGGCCTGGAAGAGGACTTCAGCGCCAGTGCTGAAAGCGAGCCGCGTGTCGTCGGCGGCTGTCTCGAGAGCGCGGCGGTCCATCCGCTCTGGACGGGCAATTTCGACCACAGATTGGCCGAGCCGGTACCGCTCAAGTACCCGTTGTTCGTGCTCGTCACCGAGCCGGGACGTGCGTTCGAGCATGGCGTCGACCGGGTCGGGCACGACGTCGATGCGGCCGAGCCGCGCGTCGATGCGGCGCAGGAAGGCAAATTCGCAAACGGATGCAGCACTCAGGTCACTTGCACTCGTCACCACGCTGCCGTCCAGTAAAAACATGCGCCCACCCTTGCTTTTTTCGAGCGTATCGGACACCACCGACATACAGTCCGAACCGCCAGCCGGCCACACGCCCCGGCCACAACGCACAACGGCCCGGCAGAATCTGCCGGGCCGTTCTATCTGATGAGTGCCGCTACTTCTTGGCGCTGAGCTGCTCGATGATCGCCTGCGACACGTCGTGCATGGTGAGGCGACGGTCCATCGAGGCTTTCTGAATCCAGCGAAAGGCCTCCGGCTCTGTCAAGCCCATCTTCTCGTTCAGCAGGCCCTTGGCCCGGTCGACGAGCTTACGGGTCTCGAACCGTTCGACCAGGTCGGCGACCTCGGCCTCAAGGGTGATGATCTGGCTGTAGCGCGAGAGGGCGATCTCGATGGCCGGCAGCAGGTCGTTGGGGGTGAACGGCTTGACGACGTAAGCGAGGGCGCCGGCTTCCGTGGCGCGCTCCACCAGTTCCTTCTGGCTGAATGCGGTCAGCAGAACCACCGGAGCGATGTGCTCCTTGGAGAGGCGTTCAGCCGCGCTGATGCCGTCGAGCTGGGGCATCTTGACGTCCATGATGACCAGGTCGGGGCGGAGCTCCCGCGCCAAGGCGACCGCAGTTTCTCCGTCACCGGCTTCGCCGACGACTTCAAAGCCGTTGTCGCGCAGAATCTCGACGATGTCGAGGCGAATGAGGGATTCATCCTCAGCGACGACAACGCGGCGCGGAGGGGTGGGGGTGCTGTCTTGGTCGGTCACGAGGAAAGCCTACGGTATTCTGAACGAGTAGTTGTAAGCCGGTGTGGCGGAATGGCAGACGCGGAGCACTCAAAATGCTTTGTTCGCAAGGACGTGTGGGTTCGAGTCCCACCACCGGTACCAGAAATCACGGCAAGTTTGTGTTGACACGCCCGCACCTGTCAGGCTGGACCGATGATGAATAACATGGCGTATTGGGGCTACCTGTCTTTACTGATCTATCCGGCGCTGATCGCACTGGGGTTTTGGGCGGCCTATTTCGTGATTCGAAACGCCATCCGCTCGGGGCTGCGGCAGCACCAGGAATGGCTCGACGCGCGGGCGCAGAAGCCGCCCGTTCTCTAAACCACACGCAACCACACGCAAAAAAAGCCCCGCCGAGATGATCGGGCGGGGCTTTTCGCTTGAAGGCTTACTTCTTGACGTACGCCGGTGCGACCTCGTTGTGGGCGTCGCCCACGCGGTGCACGCGAATGTCGTTCGTCGAGCCGACAATTCCGGGAGGGGAACCGGAGATGACGACGACCTTGTCACCGATTTCAGCGAGGCCCTGACCGATGAGAATGTCATCGACCTGACCGAACATGGCGTCGGTGTGGGTCACCGGCTCCACGAGGTAAGTCTGGATGCCCCAGGTGAGGGCCAGACGACGACGGATGCCCGGCTCCGGCGTGAACGCCAGCATCGGAATCTTGGACCGCAGACGCGACATACGTCGCGCTGAGTCTCCGGACTCGGTGAAAATGCACAGGAATTTGGCTTCAACGAATTCGGCGACCTCGATGGCGGCCAGCGTGATGGCGCCACCCTGGGTGCGCGGACGATTGGTGAGCTTGCCGATGCGCTCCAGGCCGTGAATCTCGGTGGATTCCACAATGCGAGCCATGGTCTGCACCGTGACGACGGGGTACTCTCCGACGCTGGTCTCACCGCTGAGCATGACGGCATCCGCACCGTCGAGGACGGCGTTGGCGACGTCGCTGGTTTCGGCGCGGGTGGGCACGGGGCTCAGAATCATTGATTCGAGCATCTGCGTGGCGACGATGACCGGCTTGGCCATGCGGCGGGCGATCTCAACAGCCTGCTTCTGCACGATCGGCACGGCTTCGAGCGGGAGCTCCACTCCGAGGTCGCCACGGGCGACCATGATGGCGTCGAAGGCGTCGACGATCTCTTCGAGGTTGTCAACGGCCTGCGGCTTTTCGATCTTGGCGATCACCGGAACGCGACGACCTTCTTCGGCCATGATCTCGTGCACCCGGGTTATGTCCTCGGCGCTGCGCACGAAGGAGAGCGCGATGAGGTCGGTGCCGAGGCGGAGGCCCCAGCGCAGGTCCGCTTCGTCCTTCTCTGACAGGGCGGGCACGTTGACGGCCACGCCGGGCAGGTTGATGCCCTTGTTGTTGGAGACGGGCCCGGCGACGATGACCTTGGTGGTGACGACGACGCCATCCGTTTCAACGACCTGCACCTTGACCTTGCCGTCGTCGATGAGCAAAAAGTCGCCCGGGTGCACATCGTGCGGCAGACCCTTGAAGGTCGTGCCGGACAGTTCCTTGGTACCGAGCACATCTTCGGTGGTGATCTTGAAGATATCGCCGACGGCGAGGTCGTACGGGCCGCCCTCGAACTTGCCGAGACGAATCTTCGGGCCCTGCAGGTCGACCATGACGGCGACGGCGCGGCCAGAATCGTTCGCGGCCTTGCGCACGTTGGCGTACACGCTTTCGTGTACCTGATAGTTGCCGTGGCTCAGGTTCATGCGACAGACGTCAACGCCCGCGTCAATGAGCGCCCTGATCTGCTCGTAGCTGGACGCTGCCGGCCCGAGGGTGGCAACGATTTTTGCGCGTCTCATACTGGTGAATCTCCAATTTCCGCGCCCGGAGGGCGCAATTACAGCGTAGTGAGGGAAAACTCAGGGTTAGAGAGCGAAGGACCGGTCGGTCGGCTTCACGGGAGAGGGCAATTGCGTCTTGCCTTCCAGGAACTGGTCAACCGCGGCCGCTGCGGCTCGTCCTTCGGCGATGGACCAGACGATCAGGGACTGGCCGCGACCGGCGTCCCCGGCGACGAAGACACCCTCGTGGCTGGTCTGATAGTTGCCGTCGCGTTCCACGTTGCCGCGGTTGTCGAAGGGAAGCTTCAGCTGGTGGCTGAGTTCGTTCGATTCCGGCCCGGTGAACCCCATCGCGAGCAGCACGAGGTCAGCAGGAACTTCCTTCTCCGTGCCGACCTTAGGAACGCGACGTCCGTCGAGGTATTCGGTTTCGGCAATGCGAATGGCACGCACCTCACCGAAGTCGTTGGCCAGAAATTCGACCGTCGACGCGAGGTATTGGCGGGTGCCGCCCTCTTCGTGTGCGCTCGACACCTCGAACAGGGTCGGCGACATCGGCCACGGCTGGCTGTCCGGGCGAGTCGTGCCCGGCTGCTTGCCGATCGCCAGGTTGGTGACGGATGCTGCCAGCTGGCGGTGCGCTGTGCCGATGCAGTCAGCTCCGGTGTCACCACCACCGAGCACCACGACGTGCTTGCCCTCAGCCGTGATCTGCGCTTGGAGGCTTCCGCCGGCACCTAACTTGTTCTGCTGCACGAGGTATTCCATGGCGAAGTGCACACCGGGCAGGTCGCGCCCGGGAATCGGCAAGTCCCGGGGAACCATGGCTCCGGTCGCGACCACGACGGCGTCATACCGGGCGCGCAGGTCGTCCCAGGTGATGTCCACACCGATGTTGACGTTGGCGCGGAACCGGGTTCCCTCCGCCGTCATCTGCGCGAGGCGCAGTTCGAGGTGTTTCTTCTCCATCTTGAAGTCGGGAATGCCATAGCGCAGCAGCCCGCCGATACGGTCGTCGCGTTCGAACACGGCGACCGTGTGGCCGGCGCGGGTCAGCTGCTGGGCTGCGGCCAGGCCGGCGGGGCCGGAGCCCACGACGGCGACAGTCTTGCCGGTCAGGCGTCCGGGCGGTTGCGGCTGCACCCAGCCCTTGGCGAAGGCCTGGTCAATAATCGACACCTCGACCTGCTTGATGGTGACGGCAGGCTGATTGATGCCGAGCACGCACGACGATTCACAGGGCGCCGGGCAGAGCCGTCCAGTGAACTCGGGAAAGTTGTTGGTCGAGTGCAGGCGTTCGATGGCCGCTCGGCCCTCGTCGCGCCAGACCAGGTCGTTCCACTCGGGAATGAGGTTACCGAGCGGGCAGCCCTGGTGACAGAACGGTACGCCGCAGTCCATGCAGCGGCCGGCCTGCCGTTTGAGTACGGCCGCGTCACCCTGCTCGTAGACCTCTTTCCAGTCCATCAAGCGGATGGCCACAGGCCGTCGAGCGGGAAGCTCACGTTCCGTGTCCTTTAGAAATCCCTTCGGATCAGCCATTGGTTACCTCCAGAATTCGATTCCAAACAACGAGACCGTCGGGATCGAGTCCCTCGTCGACGGCCGTCTGCCTGGTCTCCAGCACGGCCGCGTAGTCGCGCGGCAGCACCTTGACAAAAGCGTTCATGGTTTCTTGCAGGTTTTCCAGCATCCGCTTGGCAAGTGCCGAGTCAGTCTGGTCCCGGTGTTGTTCGAGCAGGTCGCGCACGATTTCACGGTCGACGCTGTCGAGGGCAAGCAGCCTCAGCTCCCCCGAGGTGAGCGCGTCGCGGTTGACCCGTTCGGCGGTGAGTCCGTAGACGTAGGCCGTGCCACCACTCATGCCGGCACCGAGGTTGCGCCCGGTCTCGCCGAGGATGAGGGCGACTCCGCCGGTCATGTACTCGAGCGCGTGGTCCCCCACGCCCTCGACGACGGCGACGGCACCGGAGTTTCGCACCAGGAACCGTTCGCCGACGATGCCGCGAATGAACATGCTGCCCTGCGTGGCTCCGTAACCGATGACGTTGCCGGCGATGACGTTGTCCTCGGCAGGAAACTGGCTGGTTCGGTCGGGGCGCACAATGATCTGCCCGCCCGACAGGCCCTTGCCGACGTAGTCGTTGGATTCGCCCTCGAGCCGCAGAGTGATCCCGCTCGGCAGGAACGCCCCGAAGGACTGTCCGGCGGAACCGGTCAGCCTGACCTCGATCGACCCAGCGGGCAGGCCATTTTCGCCGTGCCGCAGGGTGACCTCGTGGCCGAGCATGGTGCCAACGGCGCGTTCGGTATTGCGAATCGGCAGATCGATCTGCACCGTGCCGCCGTGTTCGAGCACGCTCCGGCTTCGGCGAATCAGCTCATTGTCGAAGTGCTTCTCGAGTTCGTGCTCCTGGGCCCTGGCCCACTTGCGCGGTTCGCTCTCGGAGAAATCCGGTCCGCTCAGAATGGGCGAGAGGTCCAGCCCCTGTGCCTTCCAATGGGTGAGCGCACGGTTCACGTTCAGGACTTCACTGTGTCCGATGGCCTCGTCAAGGCTGCGGAATCCGAGTTCGGCGAGGTACTCGCGTACTTCCTGGGCGATGAACTCGAAGAAGTTCACGACGTGGTCGGCCTGACCATTGAAACGCTTGCGTAGGTCCGGGTTCTGGGTAGCGACACCGACCGGGCAGGTGTCAAGGTGGCAGACGCGCATCATGATGCAGCCGGCGACCACGAGCGGGGCTGAGGCGAAACCGAATTCTTCGGCGCCGAGCAAGGCACCGATCAAAACGTCGCGTCCGGTTTTCAGCTGGCCGTCGACCTGCACCACAACGCGGTCGCGCATGCCGTTGAGCATGAGCGTCTGCTGTGTCTCGGCGAGGCCGAGTTCCCACGGCGTGCCGGCGTGCTTGAGCGAGTTGACCGGGCTCGCGCCCGTTCCGCCGTCGTGCCCGCTGATCAAAATCACGTCGGAGAGCGCCTTGGCAACCCCCGCCGCGACGGCGCCGATACCGGACTGGCTGACCAGTTTGGTGTGGATGCGCGCCTTCGGGTTGGCCCGCTTCAGGTCGAAGATGAGCTGCTTGAGGTCTTCGATGGAGTAGATGTCATGGTGCGGCGGCGGCGAGATGAGGCCGACGCCGGCCGTGGCGTTCCGGGTACGGGCGATCCACGGGTACACCTTGGTGGGCGGCAGCTGCCCGCCCTCACCGGGCTTGGCGCCCTGCGCGAGCTTGATCTGGATATCGTCGGCGTGGGTCAGGTACATGCTGGTCACGCCAAACCGCCCCGAGGCGACCTGCTTCACCGCGCTGCGCCGAGTCGGGTCGAGCAGACGGTCCAGGTCTTCGCCGCCCTCGCCGGTGTTCGACTTGCCGCCGAGGCGGTTCATCGCGATGGCGAGGGTTTCGTGCGCTTCCTGCGAGATCGAACCATAGCTCATCGCTCCGGTAGAGAACCGCTTCACGATCTGCGACACCGATTCGACCTCGTCGAGCGGCACGGGCGTGCGCTGGCCGGCGCTGAGGGTGAACATACCGCGCAGCGTCATGAGCGATTCAGCCTGGTCGTCGACCATCTTCGTGTACTCGCGGAAGATGTCATAGCGCTTGGTGCGGGTGGCGTGCTGCAGCCGGAAGATGGTCTCCGGGTTGAACAGGTGCGGGGCACCGTCCCGGCGCCACTGGTATTCCCCGCCGGTCGCGAGGCGCTCGTGGGCGGTCACCGCGGCATCCATTGGGTAAGCGGATGCGTGCCTGGCCAGGTTTTCGACACCGATCACGTCGATGCCGACGCCGCCGAGCTTGCTCGTAGTGCCGGTGAAGTACTGGTCGACGAAGGACTGAGCGAGGCCGACGGCCTCGAAGGTCTGCGCGCCAGCGTAGGACGACACGGTGGAGATGCCCATCTTGGACATGATTTTGAGCACGCCCTTGCCGAGAGCCTTGATCACGTTGCGCACGGCCTTTTCGGGCGTGACGTTGGTGATGATGCCGCTGCGCACGAGGTCTTCGCAAGTTTCCATGGCGAGGTACGGATTGACGGCTGAGGCGCCGTAACCCATGAGCAGGGCCACGTGATGCACCTCGCGCACGTCGCCGGCCTCGACCACGATGCCGACCTTCATGCGGTTTTCGGTGCGGATCAGGTGGTGGTGCACGGCGGCGATCATGAGCAGCGACGGGATCGGGGCGAGGTCCTGGTTGGAGTCGCGGTCACTCAACACGATGAACAGCGCGCCGGCTTCGATCGCCTCGTCGACCTCGACGCAGATCGCGGCGAGGCGCTTAGCCAGGGCGTCTGAGCCCTCTTCGAAGCGGTACAGGCCGCGAATGGTCGTGGTGGTCCGGCTGCCGACGGCGGGGTCGATGTGCTGGATCTTGGCCAGTTCGTCGTTGTCGATGACTGGAAAATCGAGAATGACCTGACGGGCATGTTCCGGACCGGCCGTGAGCAGGTTGCGCTCAGGGCCGAGGCCGAGCTTGAGGCTCGTGACGACTTCTTCGCGAATCGAGTCGAGTGGCGGGTTGGTGACCTGCGCGAACTGCTGGGTGAAGTAGTCGAACATGAGGCGCGGGCGGTCGCTCAGAACCGCGATGGGGGTGTCGCTGCCCATGGCACCGAGTGGTTCGGCTCCGGTGCGTGCCATCGGGGTGAGCAGAATGCGCACCTCTTCTTCGGTGTAGCCGAAGGTGCGCTGACGACGTACAACGGATGCCGGCGGGTGCACGATGTGCTCCCGCTCCGGCAGGTCCTTGAGGTTAATACGCCCCTTCTGCAGCCAGTCGCCCCAGGGTTCACTGGCCGACAGTTCGGCCTTGATCTCCCGGTCGTCGATGATGCGGCCGGCGACGGTATCGACCAGGAACATCTGGCCGGGGCGCAGGCGGCCCTTACGCACCACCCGCGCCGGGTCGATTCCGAGCACGCCGATCTCACTCGCGAGCACGACGAGGCCGTCATCGGTGATGAGGTAGCGACCGGGACGCAGGCCGTTGCGGTCGAGGGTGGCGCCGACGAGAGAGCCGTCGGTGAATACGATCGCAGCTGGTCCGTCCCACGGTTCCATGAGCATGGAGTGGTATTCGTAGAAGTCACGACGTTCATCGTCGAGGTCGGTCTGGTTCTCCCAGGCCTCGGGCACCATCATCATAATGGCGTGCGGCAGGGACCGACCAGACAGGCTGAGCAGTTCGACGACCTCATCGAAGGAGGCCGAGTCGCTCGCGCCGGGCGTGACGATCGGCAGCAGGGGTGCGAGGTCACCGAGCAGCTCGGACTCAAGCTGGGACTGGCGGGCGCGCATCCAGTTGCGGTTTCCCTGCACCGTGTTGATCTCGCCGTTGTGGGCGATCATGCGGAACGGCTGGGCGAGCGGCCAGGACGGGAAAGTGTTGGTGGAGTAACGCGAGTGCACCAGGGCGAGCGTCGATACGAATCGTTTGTCCGACAGGTCGGGGTAGAACGGTTCGAGCTGCAAGGTGGTGACCATGCCCTTGTAGACCAGGGTGCGGCAGGACAGCGAGACGAAATAGATCTCGAGCTCACGCTCGGCGCGCTTCCGCAGCCGAAAGGTCTGTCGGTCGAGCGCGATGTCGCCGAGCAGGTCGCCGGACTCGGTCGTTCGGGTGCTCTGCACGAACAGCTGTTGGATAGCCGGCATGTTCGCACGCGCCTGGCTGCCGAGGTCTTCCGGATGCACCGGAACCTCCCGCCAGCCGAGGATGGTGAGGCTTTCCTCGTCGGCGATCAGGCTGATGGCCCGCTTGATTGCCGTGCGCGCGGTCGGGTCGGTCGGCAGAAAGACGTTACCGACGGCGTACTGGCCAACGGGGGGAAGCGCGAAATCCGTCACGGCGCGCAGGAAGGCGTCCGGTATCTGGGTGATAATGCCGGCACCGTCACCGGTTCCAGCGTCGGAACCGACCGCACCGCGGTGTTCAAGATTGCGCAGCGCGTCGAGGGCCTGGGTGATAATGTCGTGCCCGGCGGTGCCCCGCAGGGTCGCCACCATGGCAAGGCCGCACGCATCGCGTTCGGCGGCGGGGTCGTACAAACCGGCCGCTTCGGGCATGCTGCTGAAGCGGGAATAGAGAGGTTTCTGCGGCATTGAGACCGTCCTCACGAAATGACTAGCAGTAAGGGACGACGCTGGCCCGAAGGATATGTGTGCAGGGAGTTGTAGCGGGAACCCTGATCGGGTTCAGCCCTGTTCGAGTTTGCCCTGACCGGGCAGCGCTACGAGTGCGTCGGTTGGGATTCAACCGACGTGAGTCTACAGACGCGACGCGCTCGTGCTTGTGGCTGCGGCCTCGGGTGATTCGGTGTGTTCATCGGCATCATCGCTCTGATCCGCGGAGCTTTGATCAAGATCATCCGAATCGCTGTCATCTAATTCTACCCCAGCGTCCGGGCCATTCCATTCCCGACCAGGAACATAGGCGCTGAGCTCTAGTCCGGGGTGACGGTGACGTTGCACGAGGATGATCACCAAGCCGAGCACGACGGCGGCCAGAGCGGCCCAGACGTTGGTGCGGATTCCGAAGTAGATCTCGCTCGGGTCAATGCGAATCGACTCAAAAAAGCTGCGACCCAGTCCATACCAGATGAGATATACGCCGAGCGTCTGACCGAAACGCAGACGGAATTTACGCTCGAGGTAGAGAATGACGGCGACGCCGAACAGATTCCAGATGATTTCGTAGAGAAAAGTCGGGTGGAACAGTGTGTCGGCCGGCAGTCCGACCGGGAAGGCGGCATTGCCGGACTCGATTTCCAGCCCCCACGGCAGGGTCGTCGGCAGCCCGAACAGCTCGTGGTTGAACCAGTTGCCGAGCCGACCGGTGGCCTGGGCGACCAACAAAGCGGGAGCAACAGCATCCGCGAAGCTCCAGAAACGGATGCCGGCCATCCGGCAGCCGATATAAGCGCCGACGGCGCCGCCGATCAGCGACCCAAAGATGGCGTTTCCGCCTTCCCAAATGTAGAGGGTGCGGAGCAGGTCCGCTCCATCAAAGAAGTAGTCTCCCGGGTGCGTCAGAACATGATAAATGCGGGCTCCGACAATGCCGAGGGGAACGGCCCAGAGGATGATGTCGAGTACAACGCCCGGCTCGGCACCGCGCCTGGTCAGGCGGCGCGAGGTGATGATGGTGGCGAGGACGATGCCGGCGAGAATACACAGCGCATAGGCGTGGATGCGGAACGGGCCGAGGTCGAAGAACTGCCACTCGGGGCTCGGAATACTCGTGCTCAGGAGACTCAACAACACCTAGGTACTACCTTTCATCGTGACTCGCGTCACTTGGGGCGAAAATAATCGATCGCCTCGAACAATTTAGTGTAGAGCGCGCCTGCGATTACCGGGGCGCGGAGGCCGGGCGAATATCGCTCGCGCCGGCGGCGAGTTCGAGGGCCAGCCGCGCTACGGCGGTGACTCCCCCTTCGGTGAGCGCCTTCACGAGGGCAGACCCAACGATGGCGCCGTCGGCATAGCCGAGAATTTCCCGTACCTGCTCGGGAGTCGAGATGCCCAGCCCGACACAGGCGCTCGTGCAGCCGACAGAGCGGAGGCGTTCCACCAGGATACGAGCAGCAGAATCGACCCCGGCGCGGGCGCCGGTCGTGCCCATCGTCGAAACGGTGTAAACAAAGCCGCGGCTCGCTTCAATCGCCTGCACCAATCGGGCGTCCGAGGAGGACGGCGCGGCGAGGAAGACCCGGTCCAGTCCGGTGCGTACGCTCGCGGTCATCCAGTCTGCGGCCTCGTCGGGAATAAGGTCGGGGGTGATCAGGCCGGCACCACCCGCGGCACGCAGGTCGTCGGCGAAACGCTCGACGCCGTACTGCACCACCGGGTTCCAGTAGGTCATCACGAGAATGGGGGCGTCGACCTGTGCGGTGATCGCCTTGACGGCTTCGAATCCGTGGCGCAGCTTGAAGCCGTTCGCCAGGGCCTGCTGCGTGGCAGCCTGAATGACCGGGCCGTCCATGACGGGGTCGGAATAGGGCAGACCGAGTTCAATGATGTCGACGCCGTTGGCGACGAGCGCCACGGCGGCGTCAATGCTCTCAGTCAGGGTCGGGAAACCGACCGGCAGGTAGCCGATGAGAGCGCCGCCGCCCTCGGTGCGTCGCCGTGCGATGGTCTGTTCGACCGTGCTCACGGTGTCGTTGGGTGCTGTGACCGTCATGATTGTTCCGCGCCTTCGTCGAGCAGGTCGAAGTACCGGCCGGCTGTTTCCATGTCTTTGTCGCCGCGCCCGCTGAGGTTGATCAGAATGGTCGCGTCCGGGCCGAGCTTCCGGCCGAGCTCGAGCGTGCCGGCCAGGGCGTGCGAGGACTCGATCGCCGGGATGATTCCTTCCGTACGGCTGAGCAGCCGCAGGGCGCTCATCGCGTCGTCGTCGGTGATCGGCAGGTACGTGGCCCGGCCGATGCTGGAGAGCCAGGCGTGCTCCGGGCCGACGCCGGGATAGTCAAGGCCCGCTGAGATCGAGTGCGATTCAACGGTCTGGCCGTCTTCGTCCTGCAGCAGCATACTGCGGGCGCCGTGCAGCACACCGGGGCGTCCCTTGGTAATGGTCGCTGCGTGGCGCGGTGTATCGACGCCGTCTCCGGCCGCTTCGTAGCCGTACAACGCGACATCGGCATCGTCCAGAAAAGCGTGGAAGATGCCCATGGCGTTTGAGCCGCCGCCGACACACGCCGTGACGGCATCCGGCAGGCTGCCGGTCAGGTCGAGAACCTGTTGGCGAGCCTCCTCGCCGATGATCTTTTGAAAGTCGCGGACCATGGCGGGGAACGGATGCGGCCCGGCCACGGTTCCGAAAATATAATTGGTCGTCTCGACGTTGGTGACCCAGTCGCGCATGGCGTCGTTGATCGCGTCCTTCAGGGTGCGGGAGCCGGTCTTGACCGGAACGACCTCGGCACCCAGCAGGCGCATGCGGGCCACGTTCAGCGCTTGCCGCTCTGTGTCGACCTCGCCCATATAGACGACGCATTCGAGCCCGAACAGGGCGGCGACAGTGGCGGTGGCAACTCCGTGCTGGCCAGCTCCGGTTTCGGCGATGACTCGGGTTTTACCGATGCGCTTGGTGAGTAGAGCCTGGCCGAGAGCGTTGTTGATCTTGTGCGAACCGGTGTGGTTGAGATCTTCGCGCTTGAGAATAATGCGGGCACCACCGGCGTGCTCGGCGAAGCGCGGCACCTCAGTAATGATCGACGGACGACCGGTGTAATTGATGTGCAGGTCCATCAGCGCCGCGGCGAAGGCTGGATCCTTCTTGGCGAGTTCGTATTCTGCGGTGAGTTCATCAAGCGCTGAAACGAGGGACTCGGGCACGAACCTGCCGCCGAATTCCCCGAAATATGGGCCGGATTCTGCACGTAAGGATTCTTCTCGTAAAGACATTTATACCGCCAAAAACTCAGAGAGGGTTCGGATGGGATCACTCGTAACAAGCGCTTCGCCGACCAGGACAACATCGGCTCCGGCTGCGCGGTAGTGCGCAACATCGGCTGCTGTCTTGACGGCGGACTCGGCGACGCGAATAACGCCGGAGGGAATTTTGTCGGCGAGGGCGCCGAACAGGTTCTGGTCAAGTTCAAAGGTTGACAGGTCGCGCGCGTTGACCCCGACCAGGCTGGCGCCGATGTCGAGGGCGCGACTGACCTCATCCCCGCTGTGCGTTTCAACCAAGGCCGTCATGCCTAGCTCACGGATGAGGTCGTGCAGAGACAGCAGGGTGGACTGGTCGAGAGCGGCGACGATGAGCAGCACCAGATCGGCTCCGGCCGCGCGGGCCTCGAACACCTGGTACGGCGTTCCAATGAAGTCCTTGCGCAGAATCGGAATGCTTACCGCAGCGCGCACCTGCTCGAGGTCGGTCAGCGAGCCGTGAAAGCGTCGTCCCTCGGTGAGCACGCTGATGGCGCTTGCCCCGCCGGACTCATAGGAGACAGCCAGCGCTGCCGGGTCGGTGATGGCAGCGAGGGAGCCGCGGCTCGGGCTCGCTCGTTTGATCTCGGCGAGAATCTTGACCCGTTCGGTGGGAGCAAGGGCGTGCAGGGCATCGAGTGCAGGCGGGCGGACGCGCGCAGCGGCTTCCACGCTCGCGAACGGGCGGGTGAGTAGGCGTTCTTCGGCGTCGGAAACCGCGCCGGCGAGAAGTTCTTGGAGCACCAGGTGGCCGCGCAGCGGGTCAGTGACCGTGCGGCGTGGCGGTCATGGTGTTTACGCCATAGCCAACCTTGCTCATCACGTAGCCAACAACGAGACCGGCGAGCAGCAGGCCGAAGGAGGCCCAGACCAGCCAGGGCAGCTCGAAGAAGAATGCGGTCGTGCCGATGGTGAATGCCACCAGCATGATGATGACAGCGGTCCAGGCCGCCGGGGAGTGGCCGTGTCCGGGATCTGACGTATCGATGCTCATGGTTCTCCTCGTAAATACATTCTGCTGTGTACGTTGACAAGCACGTTAAGTCTAGCGGAGCGCATGCGCGCGCTTCAGCGTACGGTCGGGTCATCGCCGCGGCTGAGGTCGTCCCAGTCGCCGACGGAGTCGCTCGCTGCGGAGTCGCTCGCTGCGGGCTCAGTCGGGGTTGCCAGTGGTTGTGCACCGTGGGGCGAAGCCACTTGTTCAAACCGAACGGCCTGATACTTACGGGTCGGACCCGGCCACCGACCGCTCGTGACGATAATGGCCACACCAACACCCACCATGACGATCGCAGCACCCATCGCCACGAACGGCCAGGGTGTGATGACCGTGCCGAGCACGCTCAACTGAATCGACTCGTGACCGGCTATTCCCGTGGCGGCGGTCACCGCTGCGGCGCTGGCATCGGCGGGGTCTCGCACGGCCAGGAACGCGGCGAGGAACACCGAAAAGCCGAGGAGCACCTCGAGGGCACCGAGCACGATGCGAATCAGCCGCCCGGCGATGGTGAGCGCCGCGGCGAGGGCGAAGCCGGAGAGCGCGAGGGCGGTCAACGCCGGCGCGGCAATGGCTCCGTCGATCTCCAAGACCTGGGTGCCGGCATCGGGGAGTCCGACTTCGGCCTGCACCCAGACCTGGGTCCAGGCCAGCATGGCGAGCGAACTCGCCGCCAAAACGGAGAGAATGAAAACGAGTTTCAGGCGACGCGCTGACATCCGTTCTGCCATTAGTGCACCCTCCGCATGGCGTTGGCGACGGCGACGGCTCGCAGCGGGGCTGCCGCCTTGTTCTGCGACTCCTGGTACTCGGACGCGGGGTCGGAATCAGTCACGACGCCGCCGCCGGCCTGCACTCGCGCGATACCGTCCTTGATCGTGGCGGTGCGGATGGCAATGGCGAGGTCGGCGTCGCCGGCGAAACCGAAGTAGCCGACCACTCCCCCGTACACGCCGCGCTGGGCCGGTTCGAGGGCGTCGATGATCTCGAGCGCCCGCGGTTTCGGCGCGCCAGAGAGCGTACCGGCCGGGAAGGTGGCGCGGAAGACGTCGATCGCGGTCTTGCCGGGAACAAGGTTGCCCTCGACCGAGGAGACGAGGTGCATGATGTGGCTGAATCGTTCGATACGCATGAACTCGGTCACCTCGACCGAGCCGGCCGTGCACACCTTGAGCAGGTCGTTGCGGGCGAGGTCGACGAGCATGAGGTGTTCGGCCCGTTCCTTGGGATCTTCGGCGAGCTCGATCGCGAAGTCGGCGTCGGCATCCGGTGTCGTTCCCCGCGGTTTGGAACCGGCGATCGGGTGGGTGAAGACGCGTTGGTCTTGCACCTTGACCAGAGCTTCCGGCGACGATCCGACGATCCAGTATGGGTCGCCTTCGTGCGTTTCGAGGCTGAGCAGGTACATGTACGGGCTGGGGTTTAGGCTGCGCAACACCCGGTAGACGTCGATGGGGTGCGCGGTGCAGACCTGGTCGAAGCGCTGCGAGATGACCACCTGAAACACATCGCCGTCGACGATGTGCTGCTTGCCGATGTTGACGGCGGTGAGAAAGTCGTCGCGGGTGGTGCGATTGCGCGGCGAGCTCGGTACTTGCAGGTCGACCTCGGCCAGCCACGCTTCGCTGGGCGCGGCGAGTCGGCCCTGCAGCGAATCGAGGCGCTCGCTCGCGGCAGCCCAGAGCTCGTCGGGCGTGTCGGTACCATCGTTTAGCACGTTGGCGATCAGCTGCACGGTGCCGTATTTGTGGTCGAGCACGACCAAGTCGGCGACAAAGCTGAAGGACTGGCCCGGAACGTCATAGTCGGCCGGCGGCTGGTGCGGCAGGCGTTCGATCTGGCGAATCGCTTCCCAGCCGATGAAACCGACCAGCCCGCCGGTCAGCGGCGGATGTTCGGGCAGCCGCGGCGTCTGCCACCGGTCGAACAGGTACGCCAGCGCCGCGAGTGGGCCGAGGGAGGCCGCAGACCCGAGCGCACGCTCGGCGGAGAGCCCGTAGTCGATCCAGCGGGTTTCGTCGCCCTGTTGGGTGAGCACTCCAAAGGAGGAAACACCGATGAAGGAGAATCGCGACCAGATGCCGCCCTGCTCGGCGGACTCGAGCAGAAAGCTGCCGGGCAGACCGTTGGCAAGCTTGCGGTAGATGCCCACCGGGGTCTCGCCGTCGGCGAAGAGTTCACGGATAACCGGAATGACCCGGTGCTCGCCGATCAGGGCATCGAACTGGATGCGGGTGGTCGAGCCGGCCGTGCGGGATCCTGCAGGGTTACCGGTCATTCCGTGGGCCTTTCCATGGTAGTCACGCCGAGGTCGCGCCCGTCGAAGCAGGTGTGGCTGCCGGTGTGGCAGGCGGCTCCGACCTGGTCGACCTGCACCAGCAGGGTGTCGTTGTCGCAGTCGAAGGCAGCGGAGTGCACGTACTGGGCGTGGCCGGAGGTGTCGCCCTTGCGCCAGAATTCCTGGCGGCTGCGCGACCAGAACGTGACGCGCCCCTCCGTCAGGGTGCGGCGCAGCGCTTCCCGGTTCATCCAGCCGAGCATGAGCACCTCGTGGGTGTCCCACTGCTGGATGACCGCGGGCAGCAGCCCAGCGTCGTTGAACACCGCGGCGTCGAGCTGATTGGTGAGTTTGGCGCTCAGTTCATCAGCCATTAGCGCACCAGCATTCCCTCGGCGGCGAGCTCCCGCTTGACATCATCGATGGTCAATTGTCCGTTGTGAAAAACGGATGCCGCCAGCACGGCATCCGCGCCGGCCCGGATCGCCGGGGGAAAGTCCTCCACGCGCCCGGCCCCGCCGGAAGCGATCACCGGAACCCGACTGTTGGCGCGCATGAGCGCGATGAGATCGGTATCGAAGCCCGCCTTGGTCCCGTCGGCGTCGATCGAGTTGACCAGGAGTTCCCCCGCGCCGAGTTCGATCGCCTGCCGGGCCCAGGCCACAGCATCCAGGTCGGTTTCGGTGCGACCGCCGTGGGTCGTGACGACGAAGCCGCTCTCCGTGCGAGCGGATCGCTTCACATCGAGGCTGAGGACAATCACCTGGGCGCCGAAGCGATCCGCGATCTCGGCGATCAGCGCCGGACGGGCGATGGCCGCGCTGTTCAATCCGACCTTGTCGGCGCCGCTCGCCTGCAGCCGGGAGACGTCTTCGACACTGCGGATCCCACCGCCGACGGTGAGCGGAATGAAGACCTGCTCGGCGGTCGCGCTCACGACGTCGTAGGTCGTCGAACGGTTATCGACGGTCGCCGTCACGTCGAGAAAGGTCAGCTCGTCAGCGCCCTGCTCGTAGTAGCGGCGGGCGAGTTCGACCGGATCGCCGGCGTCGCGCAGGTTCTGAAAATTAACGCCCTTGACGACACGACCGTTGGCCACGTCGAGGCAGGGAATGACGCGCACACTCAGGCTCATGGCTGGTTGTCCTCTTTCGTGTGCTTAGAGGCGGGCGTTGTGAATGGTGGTGACCAGGATGGCTCTGGCCCCGATGGCGTAGAGCTCGTCCATCACGTTGTTCATGTCCAGTCGGGCGATCATAACGCGCACGGCGGCCCACTCGGGGTCGTGCAGCGAGGACACGGTCGGCGATTCGATTCCGGGGGCAAGCGCGGCGGCCGTGTCGAGCAGCGCGACCGGAATGTCATAGTCGAGCAGCACGTATTGGCGGGCCACGAGCACGCCCTGCAGGCGGCGCAGCAGCGTCGCGATTCCGGCCTTGTCGTTGGTGGAGCTGATCAGCACGGCGGTGGATTCGAGGATGACCGGTCCGAAGATTTCGAGGCCGGCCTTGCGCAGTGTGGTGCCGGTGGAGACAACGTCGGCGACGGCATCCGCTACCCCGAGCTGAACCGCCGATTCAACGGCCCCGTCGAGTTCGACCAGGTCGACGGTCACCGAGTGGGTGGCGAGAAAGCGTTCGACCAGGCCGGGATAGCTCGTGGCGACGCGCAGGCCGTCAAGGTCCTTCAGCTCGGTGAAGCGCCCGGCCGGTCCGGCGAAGCGAAAGGTAGAGTCGCCGAAGTCGAGGCTGGCGATTTCCTGCGCCTTGGAGTGGGAGTCCAGCAGCAGGTCGCGCCCGGTGATTCCGACGTCGAGGGCGCCGGAGCCGACATAGGTGGCGATGTCGCGCGGACGCAGGTAGAAGAATTCCACCCCGTTGCGCGGATCGGCGGTGACGAGGTCGCGCGGGTCGCGACGACCGGTGTAGCCGGCCTCGGCGAGCATCTGCGCGGCGGTTTCAGACAACGAGCCCTTGTTGGGCACGGCAATTCTCAGCATGGGGGGGTACTCTCTCGGTTTTTCGTGCCAGACAAATTTATGACGGATACCAGCGGATGAGCTGGCGCGGGTCACAGATGTCGGTAGATGTCCGCCGGAGAGAGGCCCTTCGCGATCATCATGACCTGCAGGTGATAAAGCAGCTGGGAGATTTCGGCAGATGTTTCATCATCGCTCTGAAACTCGGCGGCCATCCACACTTCGGCCGCTTCTTCGACGATCTTCTTGCCAATGGCGTGCACGCCGGCGTCGAGTTCACGAACGGTGCCGGAGCCTTCCGGGCGGGTGCGGGCCTTGTCGCTGAGTTCTACGAACAGGTCATCGAAAGTTTTCACGACTCTAGGTTACCCGCCCGTGACGGTGACTCGCCGCGCGTTCGCGCAGCAGGCCGATCTGAGCGGCCGGATTCTCGGCCCCGAACACACTGGACCCGGCCACGAAGGTGTCGGCACCGGCTCGGGCTGCGATCTCGATGGTCTGCGCGGTGATGCCGCCGTCGACCTGCAGCCAGACGTCGAGTCCGGTCTTCTCCACCTGTGATCGCAGCTGGGAAAGCTTCGGCATGGTCTCTTCCATGAAGCTCTGGCCGCCAAAACCGGGCTCGACGGTCATCACGAGCACCTGGTCGAACTCGTCGAGCAGGTCGAGGTACGCCGTGACGTCGGTACCGGGCTTGAGCGCGATGCCGGCGCGGGCGCCGATCTGCCGCAGCCGCCGGGCCAGCGCCACCGGCTCGGTCGTCGCCTCGGCGTGAAAGGTGACCGAGTAGGCTCCGGCCTCGGCGTAGCCGGGCGCCCACCGTTCCGGGTCGTCGATCATCAAGTGGATGTCCAGCGGCAGCGGCGACACCTGCTGCAGCCGCTCGACCATGCCGAGCCCGAAGGTGAGGTTCGGCACGAAGTGGTTGTCCATGATGTCCACGTGCACGAGGTCGGCGGAGCGGATGCGGGAAAGCTCGCTCTCAAAGTTGGCGAAATCGGCGGCGAGGATGCTCGGATTAATACGGGTAGCCATCCCTTCAGCTTATCGAGCTTGAAGGAGCCGCTCGGCGCGTCGAGCCTTCAAACCGGGCAGAGCGCTAGCCCTGCACCAGGCGCTCGTACCAGGCCAGGGCGGACTGGTCGGTGAGGCTCGCGACCTGGTCGACGATGACGCGCTTGCGGGCGGCATCGTCGGCGGCGGCCTGCCAGTCTTCGCGAAAGCCGGGGTCGAGGTGTTCGTCGCCGGACTGGTGCAGGGTTTCGGCGAGCAGGGTGAGCACCTGGCGCTGCTGCACGTAGATGGGCTTGCGGGTATTGCGGGTCATGACGAAGGCCGCGACAATGCCCTTGAGCACCGAGATTTCGGCCTGGATCTCCCGCGGCACGATCACATTCGCCCCGAACCGCAGCATGTTCGCACCGGGGTGTGCTTCTTTGGTGGCGTGTACGGCAGCACTGCTGAACCGGCCGATGAGCTGGCTGGTGAGGTTCTTGAGGTGGCCCTGGTCGCGTCGCCCGGCGGTCCAGGAGTCCATCCAGACATCGAGGGAGTCGAGCCGGTTGAACGCGGTCGCCAAGTCCTCCGCGCTGGTCTGGTCGCCGATCCACTCCGACATGGTGGCGAGGAGTTCGTCGTGATCTGCGCGGCTGCTCAGGGCTGCCACGTCGACGTAGCCGTTGACGATGGCGTCTTCGAAGTCGTGCACGCTGTACGCGATGTCGTCGGAGAGGTCCATCACCTGGGCTTCGATGCAGAGTTGTCGGTCGGGCGCTCCCTCGCGCAGCCACTCAAACGCGGCCAGGTCGTCCTGGTAGAACCCGAACTTGGCCCGCCCGCTCGGGTCATAGACCGAGGATCCTTCTGGCCAGGGATACTTGCAGCTTGCGTCGAGGCTCGCCCGGGTCAGGTTGAGTCCGTAGCTTCGCCCGTCGGGTCCAAACACCTTCGGCTCGAGCCGGGTGAGCAATCGCAGGGTCTGCGCGTTCCCCTCGAAGCCGCCGATGTCTTCCGACCACAGGCTGAGCGCCTTCTCGCCGTTGTGTCCAAAGGGAGGATGCCCGATGTCGTGCGCGAGGCAGGCGGTATCGACGATGTCGGGGTCGACGTTGAGGCGGGAGGCGATCTCCCGCCCGACCTGGGCGACCTCGAGCGAGTGGGTCAGTCGGTTGCGGGCAAAGTCGAGCCCCGCCGTGGGACTGAGGACCTGCGTCTTGGCCGCGAGGCGCCGCAGAGCGCTCGAGTGCAGCAGTCGGGCGCGGTCGCGGGCAAAGTCACTGCGCCGCGAGTAGTGCTCTTCGGGAAACCAGCGGGCCTCGTCGGTCTCGCTGTATCCGGTTTTGTTAGCCACCGCTGGTATCCCCTTCGCCCTCGGTCAAATTCAGTCGCTCCGCCCCGAAAAGATCCTGAGACTCGAGCCAGTGCTCGGGCAGCGACGGTTTCTTCGGTGTTCCCGCGCGCCCGCGCGGGCCCTCAACGTCTGAGCCCGGGTAAGGCAGCGAGGCGTCGAGGGTGCCGAGCAGGTCGTCGAGCTGCGCGAGAGACTGCACCATCGCCAGGCTCGCGCGCAGATCACCGCCGACCGGGTAGCCCTTGAAGTACCAGGCGACGTGCTTGCGAATGTCGCGGCAGGCCCGGTCTTCGCTGTCGAAGTATTCGGTGAGCAGTTCGGCGTGGCGGCGGAAGGCGTTGATGACCTGGCCGAGCCCCGGTTCGGCTTTGAGTTCCTGACCGCGAAATGCAGCGGCGAGGTCGCCGAACAGCCACGGACGGCCGAGGCAGCCGCGCCCGACGACGACGCCGTCGCATCCGGTTTCACTGACCATGCGCAGGGCGTCGTCGGCCGACCAGATGTCGCCGTTGCCGAGCACCGGCACGTCACTGATGGCGTTCTTGAGCTTCTCAATTGCCGACCAGTCGGCGTGGCCGGAGTAGAACTCGGCGGCCGTTCGGCCGTGCAGGGCGATGGAGGCGACGCCGGCTCCGGCGGCGGCCTTGCCAGCCTCAATGTAGGTGAGGTGGTCGGCGTCGATGCCCTTGCGCATCTTGACGGTCAGCGGAATCGGCCCGGCCGCAGTCACTGCGGCCTCCACGATCTGACGGAACAGGCCGATCTTCCACGGCAGGGCAGCTCCCCCGCCCTTGCGGGTGACCTTGGGAACCGGGCAGCCGAAGTTGAGGTCGATGTGATCGGCACGGTCCTCAGCGACGAGCATGGTCACGGCCTCGGACACCGTTTTCGGGTCAACACCGTAGAGCTGAATGGAGCGGGTGGTTTCGCTCTCATGATGGGTGATCAACCGCATGGTCTCGGTGTTGCGTTCGACGAGCGCGCGCGAAGTGATCATCTCGCTCACAAACAGTCCAGCGCCGTATTCGCGGCACAGCCGGCGATATGCGGTATTGGTGATGCCGGCCATCGGCGCGAGCACCACGGGCACGTCAAGCGTGAGCGGGCCGATACTGAGCGGACCAACGGCCAATTGGTCGATCGGCGCCCGCTGGTCGTAGGCGGAAGTAGGTGAAGTCATGGTGGGTCAATTCTCCCAGAAAGCGCGTGGTGCTCCGAATCCTCTGCATCGCGGATGCCGGGCGCACACAAAAACGCAGCTGCCGCGCCCGGAAAGGGGCGTACGGCAGCTGCGCTGTTGACGAAATGGGCTCAGATCAGCTGCAGCAGCCGCCACCGCAGCAGGAGCCAGCGGCTTCGTCGGTCGCGGTCGCAGCACCCAGGAGCTCGATGGTGGGACGACCGGCAGCGTCGGTGAAGACGGGCGGGGTAGTGATGGTGTCAGTCATGAGTTATCTCCTTGAATCAATTGGGTGAAACGGTGAAGTCTGCGGGTACAGCTGGTTGCTTACCCGTCAGGCTACGCGAGTTCGCTGGGTATCGGGTTACGCGGGGACGTCGTCGATCCCGTCCCCGGTCTTGGCCGAGCGGTCGGCGCGGGCCTGGTCGAGCGCCTGAGTGAACGCCGTCGGATCCTGCGCGCCGGAAATGCCGTAGCGGCCGTCGATCACGAAGAACGGAACGCCCTGGATGCCGTAGGCGCCGGCCTGTGCCACGTCGGCCTTGACCGCGGCGAGGTGCTCGTGGGCGGTGAGTGACCGCACGACGTCGGCTCGGTCGAGTCCGATCTCGGCGGCGAGGTCGGCGAGGTCTTCGATCCGGCCAACGTGGCGGCCATCGATGAAGTAGGCCTTGAGTAGGCGTTCCTTCATCTCGAGCTGACGGCCGTGCGCCTTGGCGTAGTGCAGTAGTTCGTGCGAAATGACCGTGTTGGTCTGGTGCACGGAGTCGTAGTCGTAGTGCAGGCCAACGCTCTCGGCGATGCCGGTGACACGCTCGAGCATCTGCTCCACCTCGGCGAGGGGCATACCCTTCTTCTCACTGAGGTACTGCACAGGCGTTCCGGCGTAATCGACCGGGGTATCGGGTGAAAGTTCAAAGCTGTGATACTCGACCTCGACGGTCCCGTCGAACTGGGCGACACCGGCCTCAAACTTACGTTTACCGATGTAGCACCAGGGGCATTGCACATCGGACCAGATGTCCACCTTGATGGTGTCGGTGCTCACGGATGCGGACGCTTCGGTACCAGTTGTATCAGTCACACTCGGGCCAACGGGGCACAGGGCCCCGGTATTCCCCAACCGAAATATTCAGGCCGTCGGGGTGTCGACCGCTCCGCCATAACGACGGTTGCGGGCGGCATACAGCTCGACCGCGTGCCACAGGTCGACTCGGGTGAAGTCCGGCCACAGGGTATCGAGAAAAACCATCTCGGCATAGGTGCTCTGCCAGAGCATGAAGTTGCTGGTGCGCTGCTCCCCCGAGCTGCGCACGAACAGGTCGACGTCGGGCAGCTCGGGCACGTACAGCTGCTTGGCGATGGTTTTCTCGGTGATTCCCGACGGCTTCAGCCTGCCGGCGGCGACATCCTCGGCCAGCGCGCGCACGGCATCCGCGATCTCGGTGCGCCCGCCATAGTTCACGCACATCGTGAGGGTGAGTACGTCATTGCCCGCGGTGAGTTTCTCGGCAAACTGCAGCTCGTTAACAACGGATGCCCACAGCTTCGGCTTGCGCCCGGCCCACCTGACCCGCACGCCCCACTCGTTGAGCTGATCGCGGCGGCGGTGCAGCACGTCCCGGTTGAAGCCCATCAGAAAACGCACCTCATCGGGCGAACGCTTCCAGTTTTCGGTAGAGAAGGCATACACGCTGAGCTGTTTGACGCCGATCTGGATGGCTCCGGCGACGACGTCGAGCAGGGCTGCCTCGCCGGCCTTGTGCCCTTCGATCCGGGTGAGGCCCCGGCCGTTGGCCCAGCGGCCGTTGCCGTCCATGACTACGGCGACATGCTCCGGCACGACCTTTCGGGGCAGATCGGGCGGGTACAGGCCGGTCCAGTCGAGCGGTTTGAACGCGACGGCGTCCTTGTGGGTGAACGGTTTATGGCCGAACAGGCCGGCCATCATCGGGCGACGTGTTCCAGCGAGCGAAGCCCGCGGCCCAGGTGCCACTGGGTGTAGGCGGCGACGACTCCGGCGGCCTGGTTTTGCGTGCGATCTGGGCTCGCCGCGGCGTGCTCCCAGTCGCCGGTGAGCAGGGCGCTGAGTAGGCCGATCGTCGCTGCGTCGAGCCGCGGCGACCCGGGTGGGGCGCAAGAGTCGCAGACGATGCCACCGAGCTGCACGACCATGGCCGAGTGTTGCCCGCCATCACTTGACTGCGTGGCGCCGCAGCGGGCGCAGTCCTGAAAGCTCGGCGCCCAGCCGGCCATCGATACGGCACGTAATAAATAGGAGTTGAGGGTGAGGTGGGAGCCGTGCTCCTGCCGGGACAGCGACCGCAGCGCACCGACGAGCAGCAGGTATTGCTGCAGCGACCCCTCGGATTCGGTGAGTTTGTCGGCCGTTTCGACCATGACGCTCGCCGCGGTGTAGCTGCCGTAGTCGGCCGTGATCAGGGCGCCGTAGGAGCCGAGGGACTCGGCCTGCGTGATGATGTCGAGGCTGCGGCCCTCGTACAGCTGCACATCGGCGACCATGAACGGCTCCAGCCGGGCGCCGAACTTGGAGCCGGTGCGGCGCACGCCCTTGGCCACGGCGCGCACCTTGCCGTGCGCGCGAGTGAGCATGGTGACGATGCGGTCGGCTTCACCCAGCTTGTGGGTGCGCAGCACAACGGCTTCATCTCGGTAGACAGGCACAGGTAATTATCCCACTCTGTCGCGCAGACTTCGGTCACGGCTCGAGTACCTGTCAAACGGATGCCTCCGGTCGCTGAAAATGTGTCACGAGTCGCATCAGGCTCTGGTCTTTCCGGGCAGATGGGGGGAAACTTAGAGCACGTAGTCCCCGTGGTATGGAGGTTTTTCATGAAACCAGTCCAGGGCAGTCTGCCCGACATTATGCCCGTGCTGTCGACAGGCAAGCACCGCACTCCGAAAAGTGGCGGCTGCTTCATGGAGTTCGCCTCCTACCTCGCCGGCGAGTCCTGGAGCGACCACCCGGCCTGCACCCACCCGGTGCTGGCCTCGCTCGCCCGGATGGTCAACGATTGCACTTCCGACGATGCCAGGTCACGACTCGCCCTGCTGATTCCGTCGGTCATCGGCCTGACCAGTTCCGATCAGCGCGTCGACAAGCGAATCGAAATCGTGGTCGCCCTGCGCGCTGGCTGCGAAGCCCTTCCGACAGCGAGCCTGGAACGCCAGCGCGCGCTCGCCGGGGGCGTGCTGACCTGCGAGCGGAACGCATCCGTTCTTGACCCGCAGTTCGCCGAGCGGGTCGGCCCGCTCATTCGGACTGCTCTGCAAAAAGCGCCAGACGCCGAACGGTGGGCGCGTGACTTCCTTGGCAGCGTGCATTCCTGGTCGCACACCAAGTTCACGCCGCGCACCGCCGACACGATCATTCGCGTCGCCGTGCAGGGCATCAGCGAGGCGTGTATTTCCGACCCGGACGCCCGGCTGTATGTCCTGCTGGACCATGCAATCAACGATTGTCGCGTCCTCCTCGGCACCCGTACACCAGACCGAACGGCGCAACTGCCAGCCCTGGCTTAGTACCCAGCACACAGCCAGGCCCCCGACCGCACCCGGATGGTGCAACGAAAGCCCAGACTGCAGAGTCTGGGCTTTCGTGTGTTGCGTTTGAGCGGATGCTGTCAGCTTAGACGGCGGACAGCTCCCGGTCGCCGACCTCGGCGCGAATGCCGCGGTTGACGGCGGAGACAACCGACTTGAGCGAAGCGGTGGAAATGTCCGCGTCGATGCCGACGCCCCAGTAACGCTTGCCGTTCACGTCGAGCTCGACATAGGCGGCAGCCTGGGCGTCGCCCCCGGCCGACAGCGCGTGCTCGACGTAGTCGTAGAGCGTGATCGCGATGCCGCGCTCGGCCATGACGCCGAGGAACGCGTTGATCGGGCCGTTGCCGGGGCCGGTGGCCTGCGCCACGGTGTCGCCGTCACGAAGTTCGACCGCGAGGTCGACGGTGCCGGACAGGTCGCTTGAGGTGCGCGTGGAGTGCAGTTCAAACCGGCCCCACTGGGCTTCCGGGTTCTTGACCGTAGCCGGCAGGTACTCGTCGTTGAAGATGTCCCAGATCTGCTCGCTGGTGACCTCGCCACCCTCGGCATCCGTTTTGGCCTGCACGACGCCAGAGAACTCGATCTGCAGCTTGCGTGGCAGGTCGAGGGCGTGGTCGGTTTTGAGCAGGTAAGCGACGCCGCCCTTGCCGGACTGCGAGTTGACCCGAATCACAGCCTCATAGCTGCGGCCGAGGTCCTTGGGGTCGATCGGCAAATACGGAACGGCCCAGACCAGGTCGTTGACCGTGCAGCCCTGTTTGGCGGCATCGGCATCCATCGCTTCGAAGCCCTTTTTGATGGCGTCCTGGTGCGAACCGCTGAACGCGGTGAAGACGAGGTCGCCAGCCCACGGGTTGCGCTCGGGCACGGGCAGCTGGTTGCAGTATTCCGCGGTGCGCTTGATCTCGTCGATGTTGCTGAAGTCGATCTGTGGGTCGATTCCCTGCGTGAACAGGTTCACGCCGAGGGCGACGAGGTCGACGTTTCCGGTGCGCTCACCGTTGCCGAACAGGCAGCCTTCGATGCGGTCGGCACCGGCCAGGTAGCCCAGTTCGGCGGCGGCAATCGCGGTGCCGCGGTCATTGTGTGGGTGCAGTGAGATCAACACGTTCTCGCGCTGGGTCAGGTGACGGCTCATCCACTCAATGGAATCGGCGTACACATTGGGCGTGGCCATTTCGACGGTCGCCGGCAAGTTGAGAATGACTTTGCGCTCCGGGGTCGGCTGCAAAATCTCGATGACCTGGTTGGAGATGTCAACGGCGAAGTCGAGTTCGGTGCCGGTGAAGCTCTCGGGCGAGTACTCGTAGTAGATGGTCGTGCCGGGAATGGTCGCTTCCATCTGCTTGCACAGGCGGGCCCCGAACAGGGCCAGATCGACGATGCCCTGCTTCTGCTCGCGAAACACCACCTCGCGCTGCAAAATACTGGTGGAGTTATAGAAGTGCACGATGGCCTGTTTGGCGCCGGTGATCGACTCGTAGGTGCGCTTGATCAAATGTTCGCGAGCCTGGGTCAGAACCTGGATCGTAACGTCGTCGGGGATGGCGTTCTCGTCGATGAGGCTGCGCACGAAGTCGAAGTCGGTCTGGCTCGCCGAGGGAAAGCCCACCTCGATCTCCTTGTAGCCCATGCGCACGAGCAGGTCGAACATGATGCGCTTGCGCTCGGGGCTCATCGGGTCGATGAGCGACTGGTTGCCATCCCGCAGGTCGACCGCGCACCAACGCGGTGCAACCGTGATGCGTTTACTCGGCCAGGTACGGTCGGGCAGCTCGACGGCGAACTGCTCGTGGTACGGGCGGTAGCGGTGAATCGGCAGGGTGGACGCGGTCTGATTGTTCTTCATGATCCTGTTTCCTCGTGGGTGTCGCACAGCCAACGACGAACGCCGCGACGAGGGAGGCCTTTAGATTAGGACCCGTCGCGGCAGCTAAGGAGGAGCGCACCGTTCAACACATTTTCAGGCTAGCACCGTTTGGCCTGGTTTCGACCACGTCGTGTCAGAGGGCCACTGCCAGCGGATGCTACTGGCTCAGTCCCCGCGCCAACGTCACCACTTCCCGCACCGACAGGCTGGGAAGGTAGGCACGAGCGAGCGCGAGGCCGATCTCGGGCAGCGCGACCGGATCCGGGAACGACATGAAGACCGGCGCGAACTCCGGCTGGAACTTGTTCTTGAACAAGAGCAATGACCGAAACCCGTACACCGGCTCGAGCGTGCGACCGAGATAGTCGAGCAGGCCGGCGGCAATACCGCCCTGCCGCGGGCCGGATACCGGCGCGAGCGGCGCCACCGACAGGCTTAGAAACTCGACCTCGGGGCGCTCCTGCATGCGCTCCGCGGTTTGCGCGATCAGAAATTCCATCACTCCGTTGATGCTGTCCGGTCGCCGCCGCATGAAATCAAGGGTCCAACCGATGATCTCGCCGTCTCGGCGGGTGGGCAACCAACTGGTCACGGCGTGCACCCGCTCCGCACTGTCGACGGCGAGCATGAGGCGCACCTCCGGGTCGTGCAGTTCATCGAGCCCGCCGAGGGTGAACCCGAGTTCGGGGAGTTCTTTCTCCTGCACCCACTGCTCGGAGATTTCTGCGATTTGGGCCGCCGCGGTGAAGGACAGCGACCGGTAGGTGGTCCACTCTGCTCGCACCCCGGCTCGATCGGCGCGATTGATTGACGAGCGAATGTCCTGCCACTTCCTTCCGGTCGTGCTCCAGGTACTCGGCCGCAGGAGCGTCTCCTCCCCCACCTGCATGGTGGGCCAGCCCATAGCGACGAAAACACTTTTCCAGCTGTCGTGCAGGCTGTAGAACACCGGAACCCAGCCGTGGTCGTCGCACATCCGGGCGAAAAACGCGACCGCTTCGGCGGCTTCCGAGCGCGGCCCGATCGGTTCGGACGTTGTGATGGCGATGCCATTGACCACGCGGTAGGCGATGGCCGTTCGTCCGCTCGCGCTGAACCAGAGCGAGTTCCCTCTCCAGGTGGCCATAAACCCGAGCGACCCGTCGCCGAAGGTGCTGAGCAGCGTGCGCAAGCGTGCCGAAGCGTCGACGCTGGGACCGACCGCTACGCTGCGCAGGGCCACGATCGCGCCGACGAAGACGATGATCCAGAACACGGCACCGACGCTGTCATAGAGCGTGGTGGCCAGGGCGTCATTGGGCAGAAAGGACACCCGTTCGAGCCGGAGAAAGCCGACCGGGATGAACCGCTCAGGGACATCCGCTATTAAATCGAACAATGTGACGCCGGGCCGAAAATGGGTCCGGAGCAACCAGCCCAGGCCCACGTAGGCTGCGGCGAGGCCGGTGAAACTTCCGACGGTAACGAGCAGAAACCGGTGCCACTGGCCGGTGCGGGTAGCGACCGGAAAGTGACGCAGATTGGCCAGGATGACCACTGCGACCAGGAGCGGAACGAGCACCGACACTCCGAGAATAAGGGTGACCTCCCAATAGCGACCGGACTGCCACTGCCAGACGTAGGGTTGCCCGGAGATCGGCAGCAGCCCGTAATACCAGGCGGCAAGCAGCGCGAGCCCGGCGTTGAGGGTGATGGCGAGCCAGGCGGCGAACCGGCGGCCGCGAGCCAGCCCGAAGGCGGCAACGACGAGGGTGAGCAGGGGAAGCAGGCTCACCAGCACCGGGCCGGCCCCGCCGATGCGTTCGAGGCTGAGCTCCTGCACACACTGCCGGGTGATGTCGCCCAGCAGGCAGCGGTCGACGACTTCGCCAGCCGTCGGTACGTCTTGGGTGAGCAGCAGGCCGAGCGGTGCGAGCGGGCCGTACCGGGCGCCGGAGAAGATGGTGATGACCGGCCCGACGGCGACCATGCCCACGATCGCCGCGAGCAGGGTGCGGGATTCGTGATCGGAGCTGCGTCGCCAGGCGCTCAACGGCCGAATCGGTCGACTCCGCCAGCCAACCCCGAACCAGCCAACGCCGAGCCCGACCAGCACGGCGAGCAGACGGTACAGGTCGGACGGTTGGCCGGAGTACAACACCAGCACCAGCACGGTCGACACCCCGAGCACACGAATACGACGACGCCAGAGCGGCCCGGCGAAGAAACTGGCCGCCAGCGCGCTTCCGAAGATCGGAGTGAACGGGTCCATCGCCCAGAGTTCGCTGACTCCGCGCGACCACATCTCCCCGCCGGCAACGCCGAGGAATTGCGCACCGATGCCGATCGTCGCGCCGAGAATGGCGGTGACGAGAAAGGCGATCGCGGTGCGGCACGTTCCCATCAGCCGTTCGGCGAAGCCGAGCACGATCAGCGTTCCGGCCAGCGCGAGCAGTAGTTCGGCGCCGTTGTCGACGAAGAACACCGAGGTCAGCGGTGACCACCAGTGGCCGTGGTCGATGACCGATTCGTAGCCGGTACCGAGCAATAAGCGGATGCTGCGCGCCGGTCCCGAGATCACTCCGGTCGCGAGGCCCACCGCGAGGAGTGCGGCGGCGTAGCCGACGGCGAACGGTCGCTGCCGCGCCCATCGGATCGACGAGCGCAGTGCGGAACCCGAGCCGGGCCTGCCTGGGTCGCTCGTGGTGGCGTCGGATTTGAGACTGCCGGTGGTCACTGGGTCATCGCAATCATGGCGGGCGCGAGCAGTGCGGTGCGCGCGGCGATGATCGGCAGCGCGGTGGTCCAGGCGTAGTCGACGGTATGCCAGTCGTGGGCGGTACCGGGTGACTCGAAGAGGTGAGTGTCGACGCCGGCGCGCTGGGCGGCATCCGCTACCGCGCGTATGCCGGGGAGAAAGCGAATATCGTCGTCACCGACCACGAAGATCGCACCGAGCCCGGCGTAGGGCGCGTGGGCGGCGAGGATGGCGGTCGGCGCAGCGGTCGCATAGCGGGAAACGCTGCCGCCGAAACCGGATTGCACGGTGTGCGCCTCGCTTCCGTTGCTGGGAACGAGCTCTCCCGAGATGTCCAAAATCGTACTGAATACTTGGGGGTGTGCCGCGCCGAGTTGTATGGAGCAGGTGCCTCCCTGGGAAAACCCGGCGATGGTCCATCCGGCCGGCTGGGCGGGAACGTGCAGGTGAGACTTGATCCAGGCTGGAACGTCGATGGTGAGGTAACTGGCCGAGTTGCCGAGCGCGGAGTCGACGCACATCGGGTTGTTGCCCGGCGCGCCGAGTTGATCGGGAACAACAAGGATCGGGGCGAGACCGGAATGCGCCCGAGAGTAGGTGTCGAGAATGCTCGCCAGATGACCGGCCGTGAACACGTCGCTGGGGCTTCCGGGCTGACCGGAGAGCATCTCGACCACGGGCAGGGCCGGTGGGTACGGGAGCTGCGCCGCTGGCGGCAGATAGACCAGCGCGTCCCGGGCGGCGAAACCGGATTCCGTGGCTGGAATGCTGACCGTGCCCACGACACCGGTACCCTCGGCTGCGAGGCCGGTGGCATTCGCTGAGTCGGGATGTGCCGCTCTGGTCTGTGCGTCCGGGGCCTGTGCAGCTGCGAGGGCCTCGTCGAGCGGCGGGTAGCTCGCGAGCCCGAGGGCGACACGCAGCGTCGGAAACTGGCCGACGTCAGCGTTGATTCCCGCTGCGGCGCTGAGCAGACAGAGTCCGATAGCGCACACCGCCACGACGCGGCGCCAACGCACCTGGCCGCGCAGGTTCAGCACTACCACGGCAAGACTGGCCCCCAGGGCGGCGGTCCACAGCCGGGTTCCGGTAGAAAGAGACACTCCCCACGGGTCCCAGACATCGCTGATGAACCAGGCCAGCGCCCAGCCGACAGCCGCGCCCACGACGGCACCGATGACGGTGACGATGGCCCGGCGAACGCCGGTCGGGCCGAGCAGCACGAGCAGCAGCGCAAGGCCGGTTGCCGCGTAGAGGATGGTGAGGAGGGGAAGGCCGACGAGGTCCAGATCGAGCGGGTTGACGCCCGAGAGCAGCGAGTTCATTCAGATCCTCCACTCTCACTCTGGCACCACCGGCACATTCCTGCGCGGGTCGTGCTGAGTTATCAGCCCGTGTTCGGCGAAACCACGGCTGGCGCTCGGCTCACACCCAGCCCGCGGGCGGATGCTTCCCCGCCGTCTCTCTACTGACGCTCCCCAGCAGGCTCCTAGCGCAGGTCGCGCAGGCGGTCAGTGATGCTGTTCTCTTCCCCCGACCTGCGCTCATAGGTGACGGCGATGATGAGGAGCACGGCGCCGACAACGGCCAGGGTGATCCACCACGGCATCGACTCGATCCCCCGACCGATCTGCACGAGAAAGACCAGAACGTTCTCGAGCGGAAGCACGACGATTCCGATCAGGAACGGCGCTGCGAGCTTGAGACTCGAGCCGCTCAGGATGGCGACGAGCGCAATGACGATCACGAGGATCGCCCGCCAGGTCTGTGGGTCGGTGAAAGTGGCCGCTACCGATGCCACGAGCAGGGTCACGACGCCGGGGGCGAGCAGCGGCCACGAGCCGTACCAGCCGGCTGGCCAGCCGGTCACCGTGCCGTCTTGCCTGCTGCCGCTGTCTGGCTGCTGGCGGGCAGCATCCGCTCGCGCACCAGTCAGGACTACGGCGCCGGCCGCAATCAAGAAGAACCCCAGCGGCAGGGAGAACCACTCGACCCGCAGCTCGCGCGGACTCCACGCCACGATCGCGGTGAGGAACGCGATCGCGAAGACGAACCACACGGGTGGAAGGCTGCTCGGCCGGTTACGCAGCCGCCAAGCGATGACGACGACGGCTAGGAGGTAGGCGAGCGTGAGGGACCACATCATCCAGATCGTGAACCAATCGCGCTCGATCGAGGGCCAGGTGGCGACTGCGACGTAGACCGCCGTGGGCGCGTACAACCAGCGGGTGCGGGATAACCGCGACCCCTGCGGGGCGATCCTGAGGATGGCTCGAGCGCCGAGGGCTGCAGGCAGTGCACCGGCGAGGCCGATTGCGAGGCTGAGCAGAACGAGCGGCACTCCACCGGCCAGGATCGGGTCGGCACCGAGACCGAATCTCGCCCCCTGAATGGCACCGGCCGCCCCGGCAGCGATCGCGACCCCCAAAGTCGGCCGTTGCAGGACTCGAAGGTATTCGGCGCGCGCGGAAGCGCCCCGGCCGAGCAGCATGCCGAGGCCGAGCAGAAGCCAGGACCCCGCGATCAGGCCGTAACCACGCCACGGCGCCAGCGCGGCCGTTCCCGAGCCGGATACTGTCACAATCACCAGGATGGGTGCGACGGCCACGACCAGACCCGCCGCGTACAGCGACACGGCGCGGGAACCGCGTGCCGTGAGGATCAGGCCGACAGTCGCGGCGGCCAGGCTCGGTGGCAGCAGGTAGGGTTCGAGCACGCCGATTCCGGCGATGGCCCACAGACACCAGAGCGCACCCGTGAATGAGGCAGCGGCGACCCACCACCCGTAGCGGCGCTGTGCCCACAACGATGTGGCCGCGGCACCGAGCCCGAGAACGAGCAGCACGATGAAGGTGGTCGGCAGCCCGGCAGCGACGCGCACGAGCGCCAGAGCGACCGCGATCGCCGCGGTGAGCAGTGTGGAGGCTTCAATCGCGATCCGGGCAGCTGCCGCATCCCGCGTACCAATTCCCTGCTTGCCCAGCATCGACCGGATCAGGCCGGTGCTCGGAAGCACGACGGCGACAATTACGGCGACAATCGGCAAGGTCACCGGTGACGCGCTGCCAAGCAGCACCTGCGCGCCGAGGCAGATCACCACAACAGCAAGTGACGGAACGAGGAGTCCGGCGGCGATCGCACGGAGCACGAGGCCCAGGCCGGCACGCCGCGTGTTGAAGAGGGTGAGTGCCAGAAGAAAGATGAGGGCGGTCGAGAGAGCTGTCCAGCCGCTGCGCTCGAAAAGCACCTGCGCAACCCCGATCAGGAACGGCACCGACGTCACGACCAGAATCGCGTACCACGCTGGTGCCGCCACCCGGCGGAGGAACGTCGCGGCGATGGCGCCGATCGAGCCGAGCGATGTGGTGAGGCAGAGCAACGCGATCGTGCCGATGCCCAGCAGGTCGAGCGCCACGCCGAAGACGAACAGTGCGTAGGCATAACCTGCACCGACGTGCAGAAATCGTGCCCGGGTCGGCACGGTTCGCGCGATGGCGGCGAGGGTCGCGACGATCGCGATGCCCGCCCAGACCGTGACAACGTCATCGACCAGGGAGCAGACCGTGGCCAGCAACACCGCGAAATGGGTGCCCAGCACGAGGGGTAGCCGCATCTTCAGGGCGGCGTTACCGATGCGCGGAACAGCGACGAGCGCGACGCTCGCCGCCACGGCCAGGCCCAGGGCGATCGCGATGCGCGACCACAGGGGCATAACGGGCTGACAGGCAAACGCCAGCCCGGCGAGGGCGGCGAGCCAGATCGCAATCGAGCCGGTCCACGCGGCCAGCTTGGGGGAAGCATCCATTCTGGCGCCATCACGGTGCCTGCTTATAATCGAGAACGCTCCGAGTCCGGCCGCCATGGCGCACAGGCCGAGCACAACGGCGAGAAAGCCGTGCGGGGGCATGAATCCGGTCGCGCCGCCGTCTGAGCCGGTCAGTGACGTGAGCACCGTGACGGCCCCGATCAACACCGCGGAGAGAACGGGCACGAGGACACTCACACCCGCAACCGCGAGCACGCCGCCCAGGAATGCTCGACGGTCGAGGGCGTGGGCTCTCGGAGCCAGCGCCTGGAGCACGAGCAGTGCGGCGGCCCCTGCTCCGGGGGCGACGGCCTGGTACCACTCGTCCGCGCCGTGCGCGCCGAGGTCGAGCGCGAAGGGCAAACTGACCGCGGCCGCCATCGCGGCGGCACCGGTGACGGCGCTCCAGAAGATTTTGGCGAGCTGCCGGGTCGTGAGCAGGGCGAGAACCGCGACGGCGGTCAGCACGGCGGTAATCGTCAACCAGTACTGGGTCGTGCTGGTGAATTCGATGAAGCCTATCTGGGCCAGCACGATGCCGGTCGCGAGGATCTGAATGGTCGCCAGTGTCACTCGCTCAGATACCAGGCGTGCATCAATCCGCCGCGCAAGCCCGGGTATGGTCGCGATCAAGGCCAGCGCGACAAAAGCTACTCCGAGGTGCCCCAGGGTTGCCGACAGTGTGGTTGCGCCCGCGTAGCCCAGCATCGCCGGAACGAGCGTGAGCGCGGCGAGCGAGATCCAGAGCCAGCCCCGAATTCGCGCGAGCGTCGCCATGACGACCATGACGCCTCCGCTGACCAGTGTTCCGGTGGCGGCGAACACCCACGGGCTGACTCCGGTCGGCGCCAGTTCCGAGAACGCGTAGACGTCGAGGGCGACGAAGACCATCCCAAGGCCACCGACGGCCTCCGCCGAGAATTGCAGCTGGCGACGGGCCAGCAACCAGCTGGCTCCGAGAAAGAGGAGCGTGACCAGGCCGACGATCACACTGCGCAGGGCGTGATCCCTGAGGTCAGGGTTGAAGAAGGTGAAGACGATCGCCGAAATCGCGAACAATCCAGCGCCCGCGACTGCGAGCACTGACTGCACCGTCGCGCTCGACCGCGAAATATTCGGGGTCGCAGCGCCCTTGCCAAATTGCGCGGGCATCCGTTGTGGAATCGGTGCCGATGTCGGTACGACGCTGTCTTCGGTTTTGGTCGCACGGGACGGATGCGCCACGCGAACGAGTGCCTCCTGCCGCCTGACGAGCGCCGCAGCAGCCGCCCCGGAGGTGGACCAGAGCTCGGCCGCCGCAGCGCCAACCAGTTCGGCGCCGCATTTGCGGCACGGGCTTTCGGGCAGTGCGATCCCGCAGACGGGGCACGACGTCCGGTCGAGTAGGTGACGAATCGCGACGTCATTCCAGGACTTGACAGCGCGTGGCACGGTCATGCCCCCGTTTGTGCTGTCGTGGCGGCCGCATCCTCTGGCACCCACATGAAGATGTCACCGGGCTGGCAGTCGAGCACGCGGCAGATCGCATCCAAGGTGGAGAAGCGCACGGCTTTCGCCCGACCGTTTTTGAGCACAGAAACGTTTGCCGGTGTGATGTCGATTGCGGCGGCAAAGTCGGCGACCGACATCTTCTTCCTGGCGAGTTCGACGTCGAGGTTGATGACGATGGGCATCAGACCACTTCCGCCAGGTCTTGTTCCAGCTCGGATGCCTTACGCAGGAGCCCGCGCATCACCACGATCATCAAAGCGAGTCCCGAGCCGATGACGATTCCGAGCGCGCACAGCATGATGACCGACGGCGAGGCAACACCGGCGACCGCAAGGGTGATGAACGATCCAAGGATGAGGAGGGTGGCCAAGGCGACTATGCCGAGGATGAAATTGACATACCTGAATGCGTTTACTCTGAAAATGATGGATGCCCGCACCAGCGACAGCAGCCGCCACACGCAGACGAGCGCGACCTGCACGCAGAGCAGGAACGCCACGGTGACAACGATCCCGGGCACCTGGAGGTAGTCGAGTTGGGTGGATTTTTCGACCATCTGCTGCGCGACCGCTGGAATAACGAAAACCTGGCACGCTAAAAGCAGTGCGATCAGTGCGAAAATGAGCGTTTTCAAAGTGATGATCGCCGTGCCATGCATGAAAATCCTATCGTTTATCGGTGTAAATCTATCGATAAACAATATACATAGATTTCCCACCGTTGACAGATCACTTGTGGCACGGGGCCGTTTGCGGGATCCGTCGCAGCTAGGCGTCGGAGATGCCGGATCGTAAATTCTGTTCACGAGGCTGGCTGCTTTTGAGCGCAAGTCGCTGTTCCTGAATGATGCGGCCACCGCAGGGCTGCCCGGTAGGTTCAATCCTTCCGCATGGGCGGACTGCGCGCGAGCCTGGTACGGGAGCGCCGCGCGGGAGCGGCCTGTGAGGCAAAAAAAACCGCGATCAAACGGCCCTTAAAACATTTCTTTGGGTATTCTTTGCGAGTTTTCGCCGATTCAGTGCTTGTATGCGTGATTTTTCCTCGGGAATGTCGGTGGTCGGGTGTTGGGTTGAATTATGAACGACCTGGCGCTGGAGCTCACCCGGGTAGCGGTCGCTGTCGCCGCGCTCGGTGGCTCCAGTGCCGAGTTCGGCGGCCTGTCCGATGCGGCGGTGCTCGCGGCGCGTGGTCCGATCGCCGACCTGTTGCGGCTGAGCAATACGGTCGCGGCGTTGCTGGCAGGCACGATCGCGCGCAGGTCCAGGCCGGAGTTGGGTCAGTCGGGGTTGGCGGCGCGGTACGGGCTTGGTAACCCGACCCTGATGGTGCAAGACGCTACCGGGCTGAGCCGCATGGAGGCCGGCCGACTGCTGGCCGTGGGCGTACTGATGAGCGACACCGAAACCGCTGAACGGCGGGCGGCCGATGCTGCCCGGGAGGCTGAGCTGGCCGCGCAGGTTGCCGCCGAAGCAGTGGCGGAAGCAGTGGCGGAAGCAGTGGCGGAAGCCGAGCGGGAGGCTGCACGGGCGGCGGCGCGGGCGGCGGCGCGGGCGAAGTTGCACCCGGATCTGCCGCCGCTACCCGCGGCCGTGCCCCGCCGCGACTCGGACTCGTCAGCGCGTCAAGGACGACCCGCGCACCCTGGACCAAATCGCCGCTGATTCCTTCACCCAGCTGCTCAAACTCGGCGCTGACGCCGACCCGAACACCATGTTCGGCGGCCGCCGCCCGGTCGTGCAGATCATCGTCACCAAACACGACCGCCCCACCACCATCCCCCACCCAATAGCCCGCCCGGCCGCTGGCCCTGCAAGCACAACGGGACCAGCCACTGGCCCTGTCCGCGCAGATCGCCCGATAACCGGGTCGGGCGCGCCGACTAGCACAGCANGATAACCGGGTCGGGCGCGCCGACTAGCACAGCACCCGCTCCGGTCGCCCCGACCGCGCCGACCGCGCCAGAAGCCCAGGCGACCGGGAGCACAGGGAGCAGCGATAGCACCGAAAACCCTGCGAACACTCGGGGCGCCGACAAGGCGCCGAGTGGCACATTGGCGGGCAGCGGAACGGGCCGGATGGCGGCCCCCGGGCGGAGCGCTGAAACCACAAATTCTACCGAACGCGCTAGCTCCCACCCCGTTTTCGGCTACCTCGAGGGAAACCCCGCGCCGGTGTCGGCGGAGACGATCGACCGGCACCTCTGTGACACCGGCTACCTCGGCATCTTGTTCAGTGAGTCCGGGCAACCACTCAACGTCGGGCGAGAAGAACGTCTCTTCAACCGCGAGCAACGCCGGGCCCTCGCCGCGCGTGACGGCGGATGCCGCTGGCCCGGCTGCGACCAACCACCGTCGTGGACAGAGGCGCATCACATCGACATGTGGTCTGATCAAGGACTTTCCAACATCAACTTCGCCATAATGCTCTGTGCGCACCATCACCTGTTGCTGCACAACCGACATTGGAAGATCTATCTCCAGGGTGGCGAGTACTGGCTGCACCCCCGGTCGAGATCGACCCGGAACAGACTTTGATCTACCTGCCCAGCCAGAACCCGCTCCTGCAGGCACCCGAACAGCTTGACCTTCCGACGCCGGCTACCCCCGCGGCTGGTCGGGCAGATCGCGGCAAGTTATGGGATGGTGGTCTCGACGGGCTCGACCCGCGCACGGGGGACTACCCGCGACCGGGCTACCCAAATGACGACTACCGAAACTGACCCTTCGCGTTGGCTGGTCTCCTGCGGCTGGTGCCGCCAGCTGCGCGTTATAAGGTTTCGGCCTCCATCGCTCGTTCCTCGCGCCTCGACCAGAAAGACTCGCTGATCGAGGCACGAGCCTGCGAGCGATCGAGATCCGGTCGCGATGCGTTAGAAGCCGAGGCGCCCGAGCTGCTTCGGGTCGCGCTGCCATTCCTTGGCGATCTTCACCCGCAGCGACAGAAAGACGCGCTTGCCGACGAGCGGTTCGATCTGTTTACGCGCGCGGGTACCGACATCCTTCAGCCGGCTGCCCGACTTGCCGATGATGATGCCCTTCTGGCTGTCTCGTTCGACGAACAGGTTGGCGTAAATCTCAACCAGTTCCTGGTCATCACGCTCGATGATGTCGTCGATGGTCACGGCGATCGAGTGCGGCAGCTCGTCGGTGACGCCCTCGAGGGCTGCCTCGCGAATGAACTCCGAGATGCGCGACTCGAGGGTCTCGTCGGTGACGGTGTCGGCTGGGTAGAGCGGGGCATCCGCATGCGGCAGCAGGCGCAGGAGTTGGGTCGCCAGGGTGTCGAGCTGGATTCGGCTGGTCGAGGAGATCGGAACAATGGCCTCCCAATCCCGCAGCTGGGAGACGGCGAGCAGCTGATTGGCGACGTTGGTCTTGGAGGATGCATCAATCTTGGTGACGATGGCGACCTTTTTGGCCCGCGGGAAGGCATCCAGTTGCTCGTTGATGAACTTATCTCCCGGGCCGATCGGCTCGTTGGCCGGGATGCACAGGCCGATCACGTCGACGCCGGCCAGGGTCGCCGTGACCAGGCTGTTCAGGCGCTCACCGAGGAGGGTGCGCGGGCGGTGGATTCCGGGGGTGTCGACCAGAATGAGCTGGCCGTTCTTCTGGTGCACGATGCCCCGAATGGCGCGGCGGGTGGTCTGCGGCTTCGACGAGGTGATCGCGACCTTCTCCCCCACGAGTGCGTTCGTCAGGGTGGACTTTCCCACGTTGGGGCGTCCCACGAAGGAGACGAATCCCGCTCGGTAATCGGCGGGGTGCGCCGGTGTTGCTGCGGTCATGACCGTTCTCCTTCATCATCAGACACTGTGCTACGGTTCGTTCCCGTGAGAAATGCGGTCTGCGCATCAATCAGCGCGTCGTCGCGCTCCACCAGCACGGTGCTGATGCGCTTACGACGACCTTCGGTGCGTTCGGCGGTGAGGTTCAACCCGCTCACCGAGGCGACCGACCCGGCGACGGGCAGTCGCCCGAGCGCCTTGGCCAAAAGACCACCGACCGAGTCGACATCATCGTCGTCGAGCTCGAGGCCGAAGAGTTCCCCGAGCTCGTCGACCGGCAGTCGGGCGCTGACCCGAAAATGCCCATCGCCAAGGTCTTCGAACTCGACCACATCGCGGTCGTACTCATCCGAGATATCGCCGACGAGCTCCTCGATCAAATCCTCGAGGGTGACCAGTCCGGCGATGCCGCCGTACTCGTCAACGACCATGGCCAGGTGGTTGGACTCAAGCTGCATCTGCCGCAGCATATCGTCGGCTTTCTTGGATTCCGGCACGAACACGGCCGGACGTGCGAGTTCGGCGACCGTCAGCTGCAGGGCATTGATCGGGCGTTCAAAGACCAGCCGGGCAACGTCGCGCAGGTAAAGGATGCCGGCGACGTCGTCGACCTCGCCGCCCCGAACGGGCACGCGCGAGGTACCGCTGCTCAGGAACAGGCCCATGGCCGCGTCAATGCTCGCGTCGGCGTCGATGGTGATCATGTCGGTGCGGGGAATCATGAGCTCCCGCACGACAGTGTCGCTGAACTCAAAAATTGAGTGGATGAGCTCGCGGTCGTCCTCCTCGATTACGTCGAGTTCGGTGGCCTCGTCGACCATGCTGAGCAGCTGGTCTTCGGAGGTGAAGGTCGCCAGCTTGGTGCGGCCGGGGGTGACGCGGTTTCCGAGGGCGACCAGGGCGTTCGCGATCGGTCCGAGCAGAACGCGCGCAACATGCACGAGCAACGCGGTGGCCGTCAGCAGAGCGACCGGATGCGCCCGCCCGACACTGCGCGGACTGGCACCGACCAGCACAAACGAAACCGAGGTCATGATCAGCGCCGACAGCACCAGCGCGAGCCACAGGGCCTCGATGGTGGTCGCAAAAACGAGGGTCACCAAGACCGCCGCCGTGGTCTCGGCTGTAATGCGAATAAAGTTAATCGCATTCAGGTGCGCGCCGGTGTCCTCGGCGATCGCGCGGAGCGACCGTTTCGCCCGCCGCGTCGGCACCAGGCCGACAATATCGGCCCGGGATTGGGTCGTGATCGCCGCGTCGACGGCGGCCATCAGACCGGCAAACACGACCAGAACCACGGCCGCGTAAATAAACCACACGATGTGCATCAGGGGCGTTGTCGTTCCTGCATGGCAAAACCGATGAGAATGTCGCGCTGAATGCCGAACATTTCCTTCTCTTCGGCCGGTTCGGCGTGGTCGAAGCCGAGCAAGTGCAGCACGCCGTGCGTGGTCAGTAGCAGTAGCTCATCGAGGGTGCTGTGTCCGGCGGTTTCAGCCTGCTCCTTGGCGACCTGCGGGCAGAGCACGATATCGCCGAGCAATCCGGGCGGGGTCTCCTGCTCCTCGGTACCGGGGCGTAGTTCGTCCATCGGAAAGCTCAGAACGTCGGTGGGGCCCGGCTCATCCATCCACTGCACGTGCAGCTGCTCCATGGCACCCTCGTCGACCAGCACAATGGCGAGTTCGGCGTCGGCGTGCACGTGCATGGTGTCGAGCGCGAAGGCAGCGAGGCGCTGAATGGCGGCCTCATCGACCGGGATGGTCGACTCGTTGTTGATTTCGATGCTCAACTGGAACTCCGTTTCGGGTTGCGGCCGGGTGCATTGCCGGTGCGCTGCGGGCCTTGAGTAGCAAATGCGCGCGCTTCGGCGCTCTCCTGGCGGAGGGCCTGTTTCTGCGCGTCGTACTCGGTATACGCGTCGACGATGCGCCCGACCAGCGAGTGCCGCACAACGTCGGCACTGGTCAGATAGGAAAAGTGGATGTCGTCGATACCGTCAAGGACGCGGGTCACCAATTTCAAGCCGCTGCTGCCGGCCGGCAGGTCGATCTGGGTGACATCGCCGGTGATGACCATCTTGGAGCCGAAGCCAAGGCGGGTCAGGAACATCTTCATCTGCTCGGGCGTCGTGTTCTGGGCTTCGTCGAGCACGACGAAGCTTGCGTTCAGGGTGCGACCGCGCATGTAGGCGAGCGGGGCGACCTCGATAGTGCCGGCCGCGAGCAATTTGGGGATCAGTTCGGGGTCAAGCATTTCGCCGAGCGCGTCGTAGAGCGGCCGCAGGTAGGGATCGATCTTGTCCGTGAGCGTGCCGGGCAGAAAGCCGAGCCGTTCTCCGGCCTCCACTGCCGGGCGGGTCAGGATGATGCGCTCAACCTCTTTGTTCTGCAGGGCACGCACCGCCTTCGCCATGGCGAGGTAGGTCTTGCCGGTTCCGGCCGGTCCGATGCCGAACACGATCGTGTTGTCGTCGATCGCGTCGATGTACTCTTTCTGGCCGATCGATTTGGCCCGAATACTCTTGCCACGGGCGGTCAGAATTGGGGCGCCGAGCTGGGCGGATGGGCTCACGGAACTGTCGGCAGCCAGCATCCGTGACGCGGTGGCCACCTCGGTCTCGCCGAGGTCGTGGCCGGTGCGCAGGGCCAGCTGCAGCTCCTCGATCAAGCGACGCACGGCCTCGACGTCGTCGGCCGAGCCGCCGAGCGTCACGTCGTTGCCGCGCACGTGCACGTCGACCTTCGGGTAGGCGGCCTCGATGGTGTTCAGGTAGCGGTCTTCGGGGCCGAGCAAGCGCACCATGGCGACGCCGTCAACGGTGAAGCGCAGCTCCCTGTTGGAGTCAGCTTTAGAAGAATCAGAGGGCGCCAAGCGAGTCCTCCCCCAGCTGATCAGACGCTTCGGGGCTGCCGAGCACGTGCGCGTGCACGTGGAAGACGGTCTGGCCGGCAGCCGCCCCGGTGTTGAACACCAGACGGAACTGTCCGTTGGTGCGTTCGGCCGCGATCTGCTCGGCCACGGCGACGAGTTCGGCGAGCAGGGTGGGATTGCCGGCGGCGAGCTCGACCACGTTTTGATACTGAGGGTCTTTCGTGGTGACGACAACGTGCACCGGGGCTTTGGGTGCAATGTCGAGGAAAGCGATAATGCGCTCGGTTTCGGCCACGATCGTCGCCGGAATCTCACGCGCGATGATGCGGCTGAAAATGGTCGGTTGGGCGACGGAAGAAGACATACCTCTATCTTAAGCGGCGCTATCAGCGGCACGCACTACCAACGGCACGCTCTACCAGCGACCCAAAGTTGCATTGAGGATTGCGAGGGCGGCTGGCCCCGCGGTCGATGTGCGCAGCACGGTGTCGCCGAGGCGTACCTGGCTCGCGCCGGTCTGCTCAAGCAGGAGCAGTTCGGCCGGCGATATTCCGCCCTCGGGGCCGACGACGAGCAGAATGTCGCGGTCGTCGGTGGGGACGGCCACCTCGGTGAGGCGACCGGTTGCGGTCGGGTCGAGCAGCAGCATCCGTGTCGTGGCGGCCAAAACGGCCAGCTGCTTGGTGCTGGTCAGCTGGGCGACATCGGGCAGCCAAGCCCGGATCGACTGTTTGCTGGCCTCACGCAGGATGCTGCTCCAGCGTTCGTGGCCTTTGGCGATCTTCGCGCCCTCCCACTTGGTGATGGAGCGGGCTGCGGACCACGGGATGACGCCGTCGACGCCGAGTTCGGTGGCGGCCTGAATGGCCAGTTCGTCCCGGTCACCCTTGGCGAGGGCCTGCACCAAGCGGATGCGCGGCGTCGCCGCCGCAGTCTCGCTCGCGTCATCGACGCGCAGGGTCAACTGCAAAGCGTCCGCCGTCAGCACGGCTCCCTCCAGCAGCAACCCGGCCCCATTACCGAGGCGGAGCCGGTCCCCGGGGCGCACCCGGCTCACCGTGACCGCGTGCCGCGCCTCGTCGCCGTCCACGGTGACCACCTGCCCCGGGCGGCACTGCGCCGCCCGGAGCGTTTCTTGCAGGTAGAAATGTGCCACGTCAGCCGAGGAACCGGTCGCGCAGCTTCGCGAACAAGCCCTGCTGGTACTGGCTCAGGGTCGGCGCCGGAGCCGCGTAGCGGGCTGCGAACTGTTCGATCAGGTCGCGTTCCTTGTGGTCGAGCTTGGTCGGGGTGAGCACGTGGATGCCGACCTTGAGGTCGCCGCGGCCACTGCCGCGCAGCTTAGTGATGCCTCGATCCTTGATCGTGAGTACCTCGGAGCTCTGCGATCCGGGGCGAATCTCTACCTCGATGTCGCCGTCGAGAGCCTTGACGGTCACGGTGGTGCCGAGAATCGCACTGGTCATCGGCACGTCGAGCGAGCACATTAGGTCGTCGCCGTCACGGCTGAACACGTCGTGATGGCGCACCTTCATCTCCAGGTACAGGTCCCCATTGGGACCGGCAGCCGGGCCGGCTTCGCCGCTGCCGGGCATCTGCAGGCGCAGGCCGGTGTCGACGCCGGCCGGAATATCGACCGGAACGGTGCGGCGGGCGCGAATGCGGCCCTGACCGGAGCAGGTCATGCACGGGGTGGCGATGATGGTGCCGTAACCGCGGCAGGAACCGCACGGGCTGGACGTCATCACGTTCCCGAGCAGGGAGCGCACGGCGCGCTGGATGCTGCCCGTGCCGTGGCAGATGTCGCAGGTGATCGGCGCGGTGCCGGGCGCGCAACAGGAGCCCTTGCAGGTCTCACAGACGATCGCCGTGTCGACCTCCAGGTCGCGGTGCGTGCCGAAGATGACCTCGTCGAGGTCGAGGTCGACTCGAATCAGAGCGTCCTGGCCGCGTTCGCGGCGCGAGCGCGGACCACGGCTGCTCCCGCCGCCGCCGAAGAAGGTCTCGAAGATGTCGCCGAAGTTGCCGAAGTTCTGCCCGTCGAAGCCGCCGTTCTGGCCGCCGCCCTGGTCATACTTCTGGCGCTGCTTGGCGTCGCTCAGCACGTCATAGGCGTGTGTGATGCTCTTGAACCGTTCGGATGCTTCGGCGCCGGGGTTCACGTCGGGGTGCAGCTCGCGGGCGAGGCGACGGTACGCCTTCTTGATTTGGTCGGTGGTTGCGTCGCGGTCAACGCCAAGCGCTTCGTAATGGTCAGCCAAAGGTGGCTCTCCTTGATTTTTTTATGATGGTTGTTCGAAATGGCACAGAGCCTAAATGGCACAGAGTCGAAATGGCACAGAGCCTAAATGGTACAGATTTCAGGTCTCGCCGAGCAGGCGGGAGAGGTACCGGGCGACGGCGCGTACGGCCGCCATATTGTTGGAATAGTCCATGCGGGTCGGCCCGAGCACGCCCAGCCGGGCCAGGTTGCCGCCTGCGGTATAGCCGCTGGTCAGCACGCTCGCTTCCGGTAGGCCGAAGGCCGCATTCTCCCGGCCGATACTCACCGAAACGCCGTGCTGGTCGGTCTCCATCTCGCCGAACAGCCGCAGCAGCACGACCTGTTCTTCGATGGCTTCGAGTACCGGATAGATGCTGCCGGAGAAGTCGTCTTCGGTGCGCACCAGGTTTGCGGCCCCGGCCATGACGAGCTTCTCCTGACGGTTGGCCCCGACCTGGTCGGCGACGGTGCGCGTGATCAGGTCGACGATCGGCTGCAGCGCCGGCGATCCCGGCCAGACGCTCACGGCGAGGGCAACGCTCGCCTCGGCCATGCCCAGTCCAACGACCGTGACGTTGAGTCGGGCGCGCAGTTCGCCGAGCGTCTGCTCGTCGAATGCTCGCGGCAGGTCGATGACTCGCTGCTCGACCCCGCCGGAATCGGTGATCAGCACCGACAGGATGCGCGTCTCGGTCAGCGGCACTAACTCGATGTGCCGAACCCTGGCGCGGGACAGCGAGGGGTATTGCACGAGCGCGACCTGGTGGGTGAGCTGCGAGAGCAAACGCACGCTGCGCACGAGCACCTCGTCGAGGTCGGCGGAGTGACCCAGGAAAGTTTCAATGGCCTGACGCTGGGCCGGGGTCAGCGGACGCAGGTCGGCCAGGTGGTCGACGAAGACCCGGTACCCCTTATCCGTCGGGATGCGCCCCGAGGAGGTGTGCGGCGCCGCGATGAGCTCTTCTTCTTCGAGCAGGGCCATGTCGTTGCGAATGGTCGCGGCGGAAACACCGAAGGAATGCCGGTCGACGATGGATTTGGAGCCGACGGGTTCGCGGGACGCGACGTAGTCCTGCACGATGACGCGCAGCACATCGAGCCCACGGTCGGAAACCATTTCGCCCGCCTTCCTCTTTTTCCGGTCCAGCTTCAATTAAGCGGATGCCCCGGGTCGGCGCGCGTCAAGCGCACCGGAACGCAGGTTTGCCGGCACGTCGTTGGCACTCGCATCCACTGACTGCCAATACTATCGCGACCGGCCGTGTTCCGGCTGAGCGCACCCATTGCCAGTATCGCGAACCGAGCGTTTAATTACCGCTATACGCTCCCCCCGGAGTTCAGTGAAAGGCACGATCATGAGCGATCCACAGGCACAACCTCCCGGTGATTCCAACTACCGTGACCCTAATGCTGGGCAGCCGCCGTATGGCCAGCAGCCCGGTACGGGCAGCCCATACGGCACCCCTACAGCCGCAGCCCCACTCTCGGAGGCCGACGACCGACAATGGGCCTCGTTTGCGCACCTCGGCGGCATCCTGAGCTTTCTTCCGTCGCTGATCATTTGGCTGGTCTTCAAGGACCGCGGCCGCCTCACCAATACCGAAGCGAAGGAGGCGCTCAACTTTCAGATCACCCTCGTGATCGGATACGTCGCGATAAATGTCGTCTCGTCCATCCTGGCGATCGTCACCTTCGGAATCGGCGGCCTGCTCATCGGCCTGACCTGGCTGCTCTGGGTGGCCGGAGTCATCTTTTCGATCATTGGGTTTCTGAAGGCCAAGGACGGCCAGAACTACCGGTATCCGGTCGCGATTCGCCTGATCAAGTAGCGCGCGGCCCGGTCCAATACGCATCTCGGACGGTTAGTCTGGAGGGGTCTGGCCTGGCTTGTCCGACCCCACACAGTGCTATTGCACGCAGTGGTTCTTCCCTGGATGTCGTCGGCAACCCATCGCCAGATCCACCGCGACCAAACCGACCACGCTCGAACAGGAGACCGCATGTCCGAGAACGATTCACGCACAAATCCGTATGAATCCACCCCGCCGCAAAACCCGTACGCGCAGAGCGTCCCGCCGGCGCCGATGAGTCCGGCCGACGAGAAGATGTGGGCGACCCTGATTCACGTCGGCGGTATCCTCTTCGCCTTTGTTCCCGCACTCATCGGCTATCTCGTGCTGCGCGATCGTGGGCCGTTCATTCGTGCCCACAGTGCGACGGCTTTGAACTTTCAGATCACCCTGATGATCGTTTATGTGGTGGGCACCGCGTTGACGGCAATCCTGATCGGCTACCTGATTGTGCCGGTGGCCTGGGTGCTCGGCATCATCTTCTCGATCCTCGCCGCACTCGCGGCCAACCGCGGCCAAGGGTATTCCTACCCGCTGACCATCAGATTTTTCAGCTAGCGCACGCTCTTAGTCGCTCAGCCGACGCACCACGGCGTCGGCCAGAAGCCGTCCGCGCAGGGTCAGTTCAATGGTCCCGGCGAGGGCAGCTTTGGCGTTGACGAGCTCATCGGCGATCAGGCCGGCCACCTCTCGGCGTCCGTCCGCGGACAGCGATGCGACCGGGATACCGGTGCGGATGCGGCTCTGCAACAGGATGCGCTCGAGTTCGCGGGTGGGCGCATCGAGCGTTTCGCGACCGGCGGCCGGGGACAGGCCGCCGAGCATCCGCTCTGAATAGGCTGCGGGATGTTTGACGTTCCACCAGCGCACCCCGCCGATGTGGCTGTGGGCGCCGGGGCCGATGCCCCACCAGTCCTGGCCGGTCCAGTAGGCGAGGTTGTGGCGGGAGCGGTGCGCGTCGCTCGTAGCCCAGTTGCTGACCTCGTACCAGTCATAGCCGGCGGCGGCAAGCAGTTCGTCGGCGAGTTCATAGAAGTCGGCCTGTTGGTCGTCGTCGGTCGGGGCGATCTCGCCGCGGCGAATCTGCCGCGCGAGTTTGGTGCCGTCTTCGACGATAAGCGAATAGGCGCTGAGGTGGTCTGGGTGCAGGCTGAGCGCCTGTTCGAGGCTGGTGCGCCAGTCGGCGAGCGACTCTCCCGGCGTGCCGTAGATGAGGTCGAGGCTCACGTCGAGGCCGGCAGCGCGGGCCCATTCCACCACGAGGGGCACCCGCTCCGGGTCGTGGGTGCGTTCCAGGGTCGCCAGCACGTGCGGCACGGCGGACTGCATGCCGAAGGAAACCCGGGTGAATCCGGCCTCCGCGAGGGCGCCGAGGTAGGCGGCATCGACCGAGTCGGGGTTCGCCTCGGTGGTTACTTCGGCGTCGTCGGTCAAGCCCCACTGGTCGCGCACGGCGCCGAGCATTTTCGCCAGGTCGGTGACCGGCAGCAGCGTGGGTGTGCCTCCCCCGAAGAACACCGTTGCCACCGGGCGTTCGGGCACGCCCGATGCAGTGAGGATGCGCCCAGCGGCCTCAACCTCGAGCACCGCTTGGCTGGCGTAGTCGCTCTGCTTGACGCCGCGCAGTTCGGTCGCGGTATAGGTGTTGAAATCGCAGTAGCCGCAGCGCACCCGGCAGAACGGCACGTGCAGGTAGACGCCGAAATCGCGTTCAGCGGCGTTGACGGCTGCCGAGGCCGGCAAAAGGCCGTCGTCGGGTGCCGGGTCGCCGATGGGGTGGGGTCCGGCCATGGGTGGTGCTCCAGTACGTTCTATTTGATCGCACCCGCGGGGTGCAAAGCCCGCAGATACAACTTGGTGAATTTGGCCTGCTGAAAGCGCAGCACCGGCCAGGCCAGTCGGTAATACCAGGTGCTCGGCCGCGAAAAGGAGCGGATCGTCAACCAAACCGAGTCGTCCTCGCGGTGCTCGACGATGAAGGATTCCTCACCACTCTCCGGGTGGCCGGCCAGGGTGCCGTAGGCGAACCCGATGCGCGCGGCCTCGTCGATCACGTAGACGACCCGCACCGGCGCGGTCAAGCCGATCGGTCCAACCCGCATCTTGAGTGTGGCCGTCATACCGTTCGCAATATACGGGGTGCCATCCTCAGCGAAGGTCGCTTCATTGACCGGATGCTGCTGCCCGACCGCCGGCGTGCCGTCGGGTTGAAAGGTCACCGGGGTGTACTGCACGCCGGTTCCGTTTTCGAGGTCGGTCACCTCCATGCCGCTGCCGCGCTGGATTCCCCACGTCATCAGCAACTTGGTCGCGGCTTCAAAGCGTTCCGGCGAACTGCCGAGCCTGACGCTCTGCTCCATCGGCCGGTAGCCCTTGGGCGGATAGCTCATCAGGTCGGGCGCTAGCGTACCGCCGATGGCAGCGTAGCTGACGGCGGCATCGGTGAAGGTGGCCCTGCGCATCCGCTTTACTTCTTGTCTTTGGTCTCGATGTCGCCGCTGAGCGCGGCGATGAAGGCTTCCTGGGGAACTTCGACCCGGCCGACCATCTTCATGCGTTTCTTGCCCTCTTTCTGCTTCTCCAGCAGCTTGCGCTTGCGCGAGATGTCACCGCCGTAGCATTTGGCCAGCACGTCTTTGCGCATCGCCGAGATGCTCTCGCGGGCGATGATGTGCGCGCCGATCGCGGCCTGGATGGGCACCTCGAACTGCTGGCGCGGAATCAGTTTGCGCAGGCGCCCGGTCATTAGCGCGCCGTAGGCGTAGGCCTTGTCGCGGTGAACGATGGCGGAAAACGCGTCGACCTGCTCGCCCTGCAGCAAAATGTCGACCTTGACCAGGTCGGCTTCCTGCTCGCCGGAGGGTTCGTAGTCGAGCGAGGCGTAGCCGGCGGTGCGGCCCTTGAGCATGTCGAAGAAGTCGAACACGATCTCACCGAGCGGCATCGAATAGCGAATCTCGACGCGGTCTTCGCCGAGGTATTCCATGCCGAGCAGGGTGCCACGGCGACTCTGGCAGAGCTCCATAATGACGCCGACGTAGTCTTTCGGGGCGAGAATCGCGGCTTTGACCATGGGTTCGAGCACCTTGGCGATTTTGCCGGTGGGGTATTCGCTCGGGTTGGTGACCGTGATGGTGCGCTTGTCGTCGGTGGTGACCTCGTAGGGCACGCTCGGCGCCGTGGTGATGAGGTCGATGTTGAATTCACGTTCGAGGCGTTCGGTGATGATCTCGAGGTGCAGCAGGCCGAGAAACCCGCAGCGAAATCCGAAACCGAGGGCGACGGATGTCTCCGGCTCGTAGCCGAGGCTGGCGTCAGACAGCTTGAGTTTGTCCAGTGCTTCGCGCAGCGCCGGATAATCGCTGCCGTCGATCGGGTACAGGCCGGAGAACACCATGGGCTGCGGTTCGTCGTAGCCGGGCAGGGCGTCGGTCGCCGGGCGCACTGCGGTCGTGATGGTGTCGCCGACCTTGGACTGGCGCACGTCTTTCACACCGGTGATCAGGTAGCCGACCTCGCCGACCTTGAGGCCCTTGCTCTCCACCGGTTCGGGCGAGATGACGCCGATCTCGAGGATCTCGTGCGTCGCCTTGGTCGACATCATCTGAATTTTTTCGTGCGCCTTCAGATGGCCGTCGATCATGCGCACGTAGGTGACGACGCCGCGGTAGCTGTCGTAGACCGAGTCGAAAATCATGGCGCGAGCGGCGGCATCCGGGTTACCCTTCGGCGCCGGAATCATCGTCGTGGCGAGGTTCAGCAGCTCTTCAACACCGGCGCCGGTCTTGCCGGAGACACGCAGCACGTCTTCGGGGCGTCCGCCGATGAGACTCGCGAGTTCGCGGGCGTACTTCTCCGGGTCGGCGGCCGGCAGGTCGATCTTGTTGAGCACCGGAATGATCGTGAGGTCGTTTTCGAGGGCCAGGTAGAGGTTGGCGAGGGTCTGGGCTTCGATGCCCTGGGCAGCGTCGACCAGCAAGATGGCGCCCTCGCAGGCGGCGAGGCTGCGGGAGACCTCGTAGGTGAAGTCGACGTGGCCGGGGGTGTCGATCATGTTGAGGGCGTAGGTGACGCCGTCCATTTCCCACGGCATACGCACGGCCTGGCTCTTGATGGTGATGCCGCGTTCCCGCTCGATGTCCATGCGGTCCAGGTACTGGGCACGCATGGAACGCTCGTCGACGACGCCGGTGATCTGCAGCATCCGGTCGGCCAGGGTCGACTTGCCGTGGTCGATGTGGGCAATGATGCAGAAGTTGCGGATGAACTCGGGGGCCGTGGCGGCCGGTTCCAGCGCGTGAAGGGCTCTCGGTGACATAGTGCGTCTATTCTTCCATGCTCGGCCGTGTTGTACCGTCTCCACACTGGTATCAGAGATATCCGACGCATACAATACATGTATCGCAGGGAGGATTTTTTCATGGCCATTTCGATCAGACTCTCACCCGAAGACGAAGCCCGGTTGCAGGCCCTCGCCACGAAGACCGGTCGCTCCAAGACCTTTTACGTGCGCGAAGCCATCCACGCGCACTTGGACGACCTCGAGGAGCGTTACTGGGCCGACGGGGTGATTCGAACATGGGAGGCGTCGGGCAGAGAAACGCGTCCGGCAGCCGAGCTCTGGGCTGAACTCGGCCTATGAGCCATCGCGCATGAAACGCTGGCGGCTGGAGACCACGCCGGAGTTTGACCGCGCAGCACGTAAAATCGACCGCCAGTCGCTCCGACGCATCAAGGACTACCTGGACGATATTCTCGAACTCGACGACCCGCGCGACCGCGGCAGGGGGCTGACCGCGAATCTCTCTGGTTATTGGCGTTATCGAATCGGACACTATCGAGTGATCGTCGAATTCCACGACGACGTGCTCGTCATCGTTGCGATCGGACTCGGTCACCGATCCGACATCTACCGAAACGACTGACCCTGGCCCCGGGTCAGGCTGAGGCGCGGTCGGCTCGTTTGACGACCTGGCCGAAGCCGTCGCTGTGCCGGTAGACCGGGGTGCCGTCGATGAGCACCAGTTCGGCGCGGGAGGTGAGGTCGAGCGGGTCGCCAGACCAGATCACGGCGTCGGCGTCGGCGTCGAGGCCAACGGTGAGGAATCCGACCCGGGAGTCGAGCCCGAGAATCACGGCCGGGTTGACCGTGAGGGCCTCGAGCGCCGTCTGCGCCGGCAGCCCGTCCTTCACGGCCAGGGAGGCCTGGTGCACGTGCTGGTCCCAGGCGAGTTCCCCGGAGAGCACCCGGGCCAGGGCCTCCTGGCCGAGGTCCCGGGTAAAGGGATCGCCCTTTTCGGCGGCGGCATCGCGCGCCTGCACGTAGTTCCGGGCATCGACGACGGCCGGGCGGATGATCAGACTGACGCCGAGGTGAGTGCTCGGGGTCTGCTTCTTCTCACCGTAGATCCGCTTCGGGTTCTCTCCGCGGGCTCTCTTGATGTTCACCGAGTCGCTGATCACCTGCTCGTCGATGGTTCGACCGCCCGAGCTCTTGATTGCAACCGACTGGCCGCCGATCGGATTGCCGGAGCCGGGCTTGACCACGATCGTGCTGACTCCGCCGGAGAGCGCGTCGCGAAAGCCCTCGTCATCGATGTTGATGGCGTCGATGGCACGGACAGCAGCCATGTTCGGGCCGGTCATTTCGTTGGTGTCGTTGCCTGCCCATCCATTCGCCGCTTCGTGGATGCCCACGTGGCCGTGCGCCTCGATGAAGCCGGGCAGCACCTACTTGCCGGTCGCATCGATGACCTGCGCGCCGATTGGAACGGTCAGGTCGGCGCCGACAGCGCTGATGCGACCGTTCTCGATCAGCACGGTGCCGTTCGCGATCGTTTCGCCGATTACCGGCACAACGCGAGCATTGATGATGGCGGTCAACGTGGTCGTGAGTGCAGATGTCATCGCTCCAGCCTCGGCATGCGCTGTGATCGGGGCTGACTAGGCTCGCGGGCATGGAGATTCCCGAGTCACGCGTACCAATTTTGCTCGTTCACGGTATCCGTGCCTCGGCCACGATGTGGCGGTATCAGGAGAAGAAGCTGCGTGCCGCCGGGCACCGGGTTCTCGCGATTGATCTGCCCGGCCACGGGCAGCGGATGACGGAGCCGTTCACGGTGCCGGCCGCGCTCACCGCCATCGACGACGGGGTGGCGGCGCTCGGTGGCAGTGTGCTGCTGGTCGGGCTCTCGCTCGGCGGCTACTACGCCGTCGCCTATGCCGCAGAGCACCCCGATCGGGTAGCCGGGCTGATCGCTGCTGGCTGTAGCGCAGTTCCCAGGGGCGCTTTGCTCGAGGGCTATCGGCTGCTGGCCCGAATGATTCACCGCCTACCCGATCGGGGCTTGTGGCTGCACGAGGGACTGGCGCGCCTCCTTCTACCTGCGGCCGGGGCGCGCGATGTACTCGCGGGCGGCGCCGCACTCGACGTGATGGATTCCGGCCTGCAGGCGACCTCGACGCTGACTCCCCTGGCCAGCCTCGCGGCGTATCCCGGCCCGATCTGGCTGGTCAACGGTGCCCTCGATCACTTTCGGCTGAACGAGCGGCGCTTTCTCTCCGCCTGCCGCAACGGGACGGTCGTCGTGGTGCCGGGAGCAACGCATCTGTCGAGCCTGGCCCAGCCGGAGCGCTTCACGGCGATCCTGTTGGGGGTCGCCGGACAGGTGTCGCTGGCGAACTGAGGCCGCGGCATCCGCTTGCCGCGGCCGATCTGGGTGCCCGAATGCACTCATGGCACACCGCACCCGCGTGAGCGCGCCCGAGACCGGTGCGCGCTACGGCAACTAACGAACCGGCGTAGCGGTTACCCATATCGGGCGCGGTCATGCGCACGGAGGGTACAGCGGCATCCGCTCGCGCGAGCGAAAAGGGGTTTCCCCGACCGGGCGAGTTTTGGGGCGGGGCGAATTGCTGGTAGCGTTACTGGTTGGCTTGCGTGTTGGGTCCCACCCCGCACGATTTTCGCCGCAGAAGCGCCCTCTACCGCTGAGCGGCTGTCCGTACTAGAACCTAACGAAAGCGTAAAAAACGTGGCAAATATCAAGTCGCAGATCAAGCGAATTGGCACCAACAAGAAGGCCCAGGAGCGTAACAAGGCCGTCAAGAGCGAGTTCAAGTCCGCGATCCGCGCGACTCGTACCGCAATTGCCGCTGGCGACAAAGACAAGGCCGTCGTCGGTCTCGCCTTTGCTTCCAAGAAGCTCGACAAGGCCGTCAGCAAGGGTGTAATCCACCAGAACCAGGCTGCGAACAAGAAGTCCGCCATCGCGAAGGCTGTCGGCGCACTCGTCTAATCGACGCTGGATCCACCCGCACCTGCTGTCTGCGTCGGCTCGTTAGAGCGGATGCTGCACCTCGTGGCACATAAGTCCCCGCCCCTCGGCGGGGACTTTTTGTGTCCCTGGAAACCCGTCCGGTCAGCAGTGGCGCTGTCCCTGCGTCTCGAATTGACCACAAACTCTGTAACGCAGTGGTCCATTACTCGGCGTGTATTGCGGTCAACCGCGCAGGTTGAACCAGGCTCAGCAGCCCCGAGGCCCGCTCGTTGCCGGTGGCACTAGCCCTCGCCGCGGCGCGCGATCACGCCGATGAGGCGCTCGAGAGCGTAGACCGGGTCGCGACCCGCACCCTTCACCGCGGCATCCGTTTCGGCGAGCACGAGGATGCAACGGGCAAGGCCCTCGTCGCTCCAGCCGCGCAGGTCCTTCTGGGCGCGCTCCACCTGCCAGGGTGCCAGACCGAACTGGGCACCGAGCTGGGCAGAGCCGCCGCGGGCTCCGAAGACCTTCGCCATGGTGCGAATCTTCATAGCGAAGGCCGCGACGATCGGCACCGGATCGGCCCCGGAGGTGAGAGCGTGCCGCAGGGTGACGAGGGCCTCGCCATTGCGGCCGGCGATGGCCCAGTCTGCGACCTTGAAGGCGTTGGTTTCAACCCGACCGCCGTAGTAACGATCGACCGTGGTTTCGGTGACCTCGCTCGTCGCGTCTGCGATGAGCTGCTGGCAGGCGGTGGAGAGTTCGGCCAGATCGTCGGAGAACGCGGCGACAAGCTGCCGCAGCGCACTCGCGGTGACGCGTTTGCCGGCCGCCTTGAACTCGTTCGACGCGAATTCGTACTTCTCGGTGTCTTTCTTGAGCTCGGTACAGACCACCTCGATGGCGCCACCGAGTCCGCTGCGAATGGTGTCGAGCAGCTTCTTGCCCCGTACTCCCCCGCCGTGTCGCAGCACCACGTAGGTGTCATCGGCCGGGTTCTCGAGGTAGTCGAGCGCCTCGGCGAGAAAGGTGTCGCTGCACTTCTCGACGTTGCTGACCCGAATCAGCCGCGGCTCGCCGAACAGGGACGGGCTCGCCAGGGTGAGCAGCTCACCGGGGGCGTAGCTGTCGGCCTGCACGTCGCTGATTTCAAGGCTGGGATCTTCAAGTTTGAGAAAGTCGCGGAGCTGACGGATGGCGCGTTCCGCGAGAAACGTTTCGGTCCCCGAGACGAGCACGATCGGTGCCGGACGCACCTGGTGCCAGCCGAGCTGGGGAATGACGGTGCCCTTGGCCGCGCGGGCGGGGGCTGCCTTGCCGGAGCGGGAGCCGGTCGTGGCGGGTCGTGCAGCCAAAGCGCTCTCCTTGGGTGTCATGCGGGTGGTCGATCAAGCCTAACGCGCACGACTGACCCTCCCGGCAGCATCCGGGGCAGCCGTCGGCGGCACGGGCGGCCCGCGGTCGGTAATCTTCTCCGTCCAGAGCACGAGGGTGCCGTTGTCCCCTGGCGCAACCACCGCCATCCCCTCCCGGTCGGTGCGCACGGACACGGTTTTCACCGAAGCGAGAACGTTGAGCAACGCGTCGGTGGGATGCCCGTAGGTGTTTGTCGCGCCGACCGAGATCAGCCCCACCCGGGCCCGCAACTCGGCGTACAGCTCGGGGCTCTGATCGGCCGAGCCATGGTGGGCGACCTTCACGACGTCGACCCGGCCGGGCGGCGAGACCCGCCGCAAGGCATTCTGCGATTCCTCGCCGAGATCTCCGAGAAAAATCGAACGGATGCCCCGCCCTTCGAACACAATGGTGATGCTTCCCGGGTTGCCCGCCTGCATCGTCGTGGCTCCACGGACGGGCCAGAGTATGTTCCAGCGCAGTCCGCCCAGCGTGCCGGCATCACCCCGAGCCGTCTGACGCACGACGGCTCCACCAGCGGCGAGACGCTCGTGCAGGCGTTCGTCCTGCGCGTTCTCCGGCTGCCCGACCAGGGCGGTATCGACCTTGCCGATGACAGCATCCACCCCGCCGATATGGTCGAGGTCGTAGTGGGTAAGTACGAGCAAATTGATGCGACTGATGCCAAGGGTGGCCAGGCAGCTCGCGAGCAGTTTCGGGTCGGGACCGACGTCAACCAGACCGTACCGATCACCATCGCGCACGACGACGGCGTCGCCCTGCCCAATATCGCAGGCCGCAATCTGCCAGTTCGCCGGCAAGGAGGCGGCCCGGCCGGTTCCGGTGCCGATCAGCGCCCCGGCGTAACCTCCGAAGCCGACCAGCAGCACGGCGAGGACCGCCGCCGGCCAGCGGGCGGGGCGAGCTGCCGGGCCGCGCAGGACGACCACGAGCGTGAGCAAGGTGACGACTGAGAGCAGCAATACGCCGGGCACTCCGCCGGGCCACGGCAGGCGGGTGCCCGGCAGCGTCGACGTGGTCTGGGCCACGGCGGCGATCCACGCCGATGGCAGCCAGGCCAGGGCGAGCAGGCCCGACGCTACGCCCGAGAGCACCGGCAGGGTCAGGCAGGCGATCAGCCCGACCACCGTAGCGACCGGCGCGGCGGGACCAGCGAGAATGTTGGCCGGCACCCCGTACAGCGGCAGGCTGGGGCTCAACAGAATGAGCACGGGCTGGCAGGCTAGTTGGGCGGCCAGGGGAATGGCGATGACGGCGGCCAGGGCCAGCGGCATCCACTGGCTGAGCAGCCGGCTGAGCGGACCGGCCAGAATGAGGAGCCCCGCGGTCGCGAGCACGGACAGCGCAAAGCCGTAGTTGCGGGCCAGCCACGGGTCGCTCGCGAGCAGTCCGATCACCACGATGAGCAGGGTGGGCACGCCTCGCCCGGGCCGGCCGGCGCCGATCGACGCGAGAGTGAGGGTGGCCATGACCGCCGAGCGCAGCACGCTCGGCTCGGGTGTGACCAGCACGGTAAAGCCGAGCAGCGTCGCCAGTGACAGCAGAATGCGCCAGCTCCGACCGAGCCGCAGGTAGCCGCCGAGCAGCATGATCGCGGCGATAACGATGGCACAATTGGCCCCGGAAACGGCGGTCAAGTGGCTCAGGGAGCTGGTTTTCATGGCTTGATCGAGGTCGGGGCTGACCGCGCTCGTGTCGCCGATCGCCAGGCCGGGGAGCAGGTCTCCCCCGTCACCGGGGAGGCTCGTCGCGGCCGCCGCGAACCGAGCGCGGAGCTCGTTCGCCCACTGCAGCCACCAGGGCGGAGACTCGGCTACCTGAGCGGGGTCGGTGGCAAACAGCAAGGCGACCGCCGCGTCGCCCGGATCTGTCGGGCGCAGGGTGCCCCGCAGGCGCAGGCTGGTGCCGATCTCGGGTTCGTCGCCTCCCCCGGCCGCCTCGGCGAACACCACCACCGGGGTCGACACCCTCGTCGATTCGCCGCGCAGGTCCAACTGCGTGAGCGTGGCCCGGTAGCGCACCCGCCCCGACGTACCGCCGCCGATGAAAGCTTTGGCTGGTACCGGAACCGACCAGACGGTGACCGTGACCGTGAGCGTCGCGTGCGACTCCGCGGCGGCGCGCACCTCCGGCGGCAGGCGAACCGGCGCCCATACCCCGACGGCAGTGGCGACAAGAGCCGCCGCCGCACAGCAGAGCACGATGCTGCCGCCCAGCGTCTGCCAGCGGTCACCCGGCCGAGGTGACGTTCCGGGGGTAGTACGACCCCGCCGACGGGACGCTGCATTCTGCTCCACGGCCCGCCCAGCAGCACGACCGCTGGCCAGCACAACGCTCGCACGATCGGTTGCCGATCGAACTGGCTGCGGCGCATCGGCCCCCAGCACGACGGAATGCGCCGGCATCCGTTTCATCACGAGGATGCCAGCCGTCATCCCAGCCGCTGCCCACAGCACCAGGGCGATGGACCAGGCGCCCTCTGGCGCTCCGATCAGCAGCCCTGCAGTAAGCCACGCGGCCAGGGCCGGAAGCGCCAGCCGCAGGTCGAGGCTCATACCGTAATGAGGTCTTTGAGCGCCTCGAACGTTTTATCGCCGATTCCCGTGACATCGCGCAGGCCGTCCACGCTGGTGAATCGCCCGTTAGCCGTGCGAAAGTCGATGATGCGCTGTGCCATGGTTGGGCCGATGCGGGGCAGGGAGTCGAGATCTGCGAGCGTCGCCGAGTTGAGGTTGACCTTGGCGGCGGGCGCGCCAGCTCCCCCGGAGACGGCCGCCGCTGGGACGCCCGGCGGCACCTCGCCCTGCCGCGGCACGTAGAATTGCTCGCCATCGCTCACAACCCGGGCAAGATTAACCCCGGCAGGGTCGGCCTCGGCGCTCAGCCCGCCGGCGGCGGCGATCGCATCCATGACCCGGGCGCCGTCCCGCAACTCGAACAGGCCGGGCCGGGCGACCGCCCCCAGAACGTGCACGAAGATGATCGCGTCCGTGGCAGAGTCATTCGGCGCTGTGCTCTCACCGGCATCAAACGGCTCGAGGCTGCCGCCCGTGGGGATCGATAGCGTTTCCGAGCTGACCGTGCGCTGCCCCGCCTGCTGGCCCACCGCCGACACGATGACGGCGACCACGAGGGCGAGCAGCAGGAGCACGACGGCCGCTCCCACGCCGACTCGCAGTCGGGGACGTCCCGGCGCGGCCGGAGCGAGGCGCTCCAGATCGAGGGGGAACCGGTCGGGCTGCATGCTCGCAGGCTAGGCCGCGCGAAGCATCCGTTTCTGGTCGGATGCCCCATCTGTGCACAGAGAAAGCAGGACGGTCCTGTGGAGAAGGCCCCGGCCGATCCTGCGAGGGATCGACCGCGGCCCGATTTTGCCTTCCGCTATGGGCGGGTGACGAAGGAGACGAGCTTCGGCACGCGCACAATCACCTTGATGATCTCGCGATCACCGATCGAACGGATGACCGCGGCGGCTTCCCGCGCCATCTTCTCCAGGTCTTCGCTTGAGATTTTCGGCGATACCTCGAGGAGGGTGCGCATCTTGCCGTCGACCTGGACGACCGCGGTGACCGATTCCTGCACGAGCAGGGTCTGCTCGGCCTTGCGCCACGGCACGAGGGCGATGCACGGCTCGTAGCCGAGGTGCTCCCACATGTCCTCCGCGGCGTAGGGGGCGAACAGGTTCAGCGCCATGGCGGTGGCTTCGGCGGCTTCGCGCACGGCGGCATCCGCTGGCCCGGCACCGGTATCGATGACTTTGCGGGTCGCGTTGACGAGCTCCATCAGGCGGGCGACGACGACGTTGAACTTGAACGACTCCACCAGGCCGGGTGCGTCGGACAAGAACCGGTGGGTGACCCGGCGCAGGGTGACGTCGCCCGTCTTCCACTCCACATCGGGCGCACTCGTGACGTCGCGGGCGACGCGCCAGGCGCGGGCCAGGAACTTGGCCGAGCCGACCGGGGAAACGTCAGACCAATCGATGTCGTCTTCGGGCGGGCCGGCGAAGGCCATCGTGAGGCGTACGGCGTCAACGCCGTGGCGTTCGATCTCCTCGGTGAAGTAGACCAAATTGCCCTTGCTCTTGCTCATCTTGGCGCCGTCGAGAATCACCATGCCCTGGTTGAGTAGGGCGGTGAACGGCTCGGTGAAGCTCACATAGCCCTCGTCGAAGAGGAACTTCGTGATGAACCGCGCGTACAGCAGGTGCAGAATGGCGTGCTCGACGCCGCCAACGTACTGGTCGACCGGCGCCCACTTCTCGGCCTCTTTCGGGTCGAAGGCCTTGGTGTCGTCCGTGGGGTTCAGGAACCGCAGAAAGTACCAGGAGCTGTCGACGAAGGTGTCCAGGGTGTCGGCGTCGCGGGTCGCCGGCGTGCCGTCGATCGGGTTCGGCACGTTGACCCAGTCGGTCGCACCGCCGAGCGGCGACGTTCCCCGCGGCTTCAGATCGAGGCCCTCTGCCGGCGGCAGCAGCACCGGCAGCTGGTCGTCGGGAACCGGGATCTCTGCACCATCGGCGCCGTGGATAATCGGGATCGGAGCTCCCCAGTAACGCTGCCGGGAAACCAGCCAGTCGCGCAGACGATAGTTCTTAGCCGACCGGCCGAGCCCGTCGGCGGCGAGTTGCTCGACGATGCGCTTGATCGCGGTGATCTTGCTCAGGCCGTTGAGCGGACCGGAGTTAATGAGGCGGCCCTCGCCTGCCAGGGCGATGCCGGTGCTGAGCGGGTCGAGCGCCGGCAGCTCTTCGGTGCCGTCTAGCATGCCCTGGGTGATCACCGGGATCATGCCGGTGGCCGGCGAGTTGGTGTCGACGACGACGCGCACGGGCAGGTCGAAGGCGCGGGCGAAATCGAGGTCGCGCTGGTCGTGGGCCGGCACGGCCATGATCGCGCCGGTGCCGTAGTCGGCAAGCACGTAGTCCGCCGCCCAGATCGGCAGGCGTTCCCCGTTGACCGGGTTGATCGCGTAGCGGCCGATGAACACGCCGGTCTTGGGCCGGTCGGTGGCCTGACGCTCGATCTCGGTGCTGCGCTGAACCTGTACGAGGTAATCCTGGAAGGCTTCCTGCACCTCGGGCGTCGCCTCGGCGACGAGTTCAGCGGCGAGGTCGCAATCCGGGGCGACGACCATGAACGTCGCGCCGAACAGCGTGTCCGGCCGGGTGGTGAACACGGTGACGCGTTCGGCGCGTCCCTCGACCTGGAAGTCGACATCCGCTCCGATGGAGCGGCCGATCCAGTTGCGCTGCATGTTGAGCACCTTGGCCGGCCAGGTGCCCTCGAGCTGATTGAGGTCATCCAGCAGACGGTCGGCGTAGTCGGTGATCTTGAAGTACCACTGGGTGAGTTTCTTCTTCACGACGACGGCGCCGCTGCGGTCGCTCGTGCCGTCGGCCAGCACCTGCTCGTTGGCGAGTACGGTCTGGTCGATCGGGTCCCAGTTGACCCAGCTGTCCTTGCGGTAGGCCAGGCCCTTCTTGTACAGCTGCAGGAACAGCCACTGGGTCCACTTGTAATATTCGGGGTCGCTCGTATGCAGTTCGCGGTCCCAGTCAAAGCTGGTCGCGTAGAGCTTCATGCTCTTCTTCTGCTGAGCGATGTTGTCGTAGGTCCAGCCGCGCGGGTCGATGCCCCGCTTGATGGCGGCGTTCTCGGCGGGCAGGCCGAAGGAATCCCAGCCGATCGGGTGCAGCACGTTGAAACCCTGGTGGCGCCAGTAGCGGGCGACGACGTCGCCGAGCGCATAGACCTCGGCGTGACCCATGTGCAGGTCGCCGGAGGGGTACGGGAACATATCGAGCACGTACTTGCGCGGGCGGGTGTCGCCCTCACCGCTCGTCTTGAACGGAGCGAGCTCCTCCCAGATGGGTTGCCACTTCGCCTGGATCGCGGCGAAGTCATACACTTCTTCGTCGCTCTCAACGCTCGAATCGATGCGTACGCTTTCGTGCTCGTGAACCACGTGACTCTCATTCATTGCAGGGGTTAGACATGATTGATACGAGGTGCACGCACAACAAAGCGCCGGTGTACCCCCCTTTAGATTACTAGGACGCAGCGACTCCAAGGTCGCACGAGGCACGAAGCCTTCGCAGCTGGCCGCCCGGGCCGCCAGAGGGCCCGGCCTTGTTGATTCAGGCGCAGCACGTAGGCTGAGCGAAATGAATGACATCCTCACGTGGATCCTCGACACCGTATCCAGCGTCGACCCGGTCGTTCGAACACTGCTGGCCTTTTTGGGTATGCTGCTGGAAACTTCAGTGCTGGTCGGCCTGGTCGTTCCCGGCGACACCATAGTGATCGTCGCCAGCACGGCGGTCTCCGGCCCGGTCGAGTTTGTCACGCTCGTGCTCGCCGTGATCGTCGGCGCCCTGGGCGGGGAGAGCATCGGCTTCGCGCTCGGCCACCACTTCGGACCGTTCATCCGTGCAAGCCGGCTGGGCCGCCGCATCGGCGAACACAACTGGATTCGCGCCGAGAACTACCTCGACCGGCGCGGTGGTTTGGCCGTGTTCATCTCCCGGTTTCTGCCGGTGCTGCACTCCCTCATTCCGGTCACCGTTGGAATGAGCCATATGCGCTACCGCACCTTCATGGCCTGGACCGTGCCCGCCTGCGTTATCTGGTCACTCGCCTATGTCACCGTCGGGTCGGCGGCGGCCGGCGGCTACCGCGAGCTCAGCGGCAGCTTGCACTTCGCCGGCTACCTGTTCGTCGGCGTGATCGCACTGTTCGTACTCGCGGTGTTCCTGATCAAGAAATGGCTGCACCGCCGCGAGCTGCGTCACATGGACTGAGCCCGGGCTGGCAGGGTCACCCGGGCCGTCACCAGGTCGTCGGGCACCGGCGTGTGGGAGATGAGCAGCACGGCCCGGTGGGCGTCGGCCGCAGCTCTCAGCAGGTCGCGCACGAGGGCATCCGCCTGGGCACTGTCGACGTTCGCGGTGGGTTCGTCGACGATGAGCACCGGAAAGTCGGCCAGCAGGGCCCTGGCCAGGGCAATCCGCTGAGCCTGTCCGCCGGAGACCAGGGCGCCGCGCTCCCCGACCCGGGCATCGAGGCCGCCGCGCGCTGCGACCCATTCAGCCAGTCCGACGCGGGCCAGCACGGCTAACAACTCGGCGTCGGTGGCAGTATCGCGGGCAAACAGCAGATTTTGACGGATGCTGTCGTCAAATAACCACGGGCGCTGCTCGCACAGTCCGACCACCCGCCGCACGTCGGTCTGAGCGAGCAGGCGGGCTTCGACCCCGTTCAGACGGTACGAACCGGTGTAGTCAAGAAACCGCACCAGGGCCTGCGCGAGGGTGGTCTTGCCGGCACCACTCGGTCCGGCCAGATGCACCCGGTCCCCCGGCGCGAGCCGAAGGGTCACACCGGCGACGCCCGGTTCGGTCTGGCCGGGCCAGCTGGCACCCAGGTCGGTCAGTTCGAGCACGACCGGGGTTGCCCGCAACGGCCGGGGGTTCGGAACATCGACGGGAATCTCAGCCGGTGGCGAAGCCGGAACAACCTCGGCGACGCGCCGCGCGCTCACCCGCACCTGGCGCCAGGCCGAGGCGGCGAGCGGAATCATTCCAAACACCTCGAATACGGCCAGCGGCACGAGCACGGCGACGATGAGGGTCGGGCCGAGCAGGTCCGGGCTGAGGAGTCCGCCGCCGCCATCGAGCGCGGGAATGCCGAAGTAGAGCGCGCCCAGCGTTGCCGCACCGGCAAACAGCGCAACGACGGCCGATTGCACACCCACTCCGACCGAGCGGCGCAGGGTGGCCCGGCGCAGGCGCTCATCGGTGCGGGCAAGCGCGGCAAGACGCGGCCTGAGGGCGTCGAAGGCGGTGAGCACGTCGAGGTTCTCCACGATTTCGAGCACCTCATCGGCGAGGGTGCCGCGGAGCGGTGCGAGCTCCCGCTCCGCCCGGGCGGCCAGGCTGCCGGAGAAGAGGGTACCGAGCACTCCGGCCAACAGCAGACAGACGAGCAGGGTGAGGCCGGCGGCCGGCACGATCAGCCAGATGCCGATCACGCTGAGCAGGGCGGTGATTCCCGCGACCAGCAGCGGTTGCACAACCCGCAGCGGCAGGTCCTGCAGGTCATCGACGTCGCGCACGAGGCGGGTGAGCAGATCGCCGCGCCCGGTCTGGGCCAGGCCGGCCGGGGCGACCGGAACGATACGACGAAAGATGCCCAGGCGTAGTTCGGCGAGTTGCCGGAATGCGGCATCGTGGCTGGTCAGGCGCTCCAGGTAGCGAAACACGGACCGAAAGATGGCGAAGGCACGCACGCCGACGACGGCCATGCCCAGATAGGCCAGGGACGGCATTTCGGCGGCGCGGGTAATGAGCCAGGCCGAGCAGGCCAGCAGCGCCACCGCCATGACGGCGCTCGTCACGCCGGCCAGCAGGCCTGGAGCGAACCAGCGCGGGCGCGGCTGGGCGAGCCGCAGTACGTCGCGCGCGGCCGGGGTCGGCGTCCGGTCAGACATGAATCAGCTCCTGCAGCTCAATCATATGGTCAGCTGCGGCCAGGACGCCCGGCCGGTGGCTGACCACGATCACGACGCGGCCCTGATCGGCCAGTCGGCGCAGCCCGGCGAGCAGGCCGGCCTCGGCGTCGACGTCGAGCGCCGAGCTGGGTTCGTCCAGAATCACGACCTGGCACTCGGTCGCGAGGGCCCGGTAGATCGCCCGCGCGGCGGCGACGCGCTGCGCCTGCCCGCCCGAAAGCCCGTCGCCGTTGACCCCGAGCACCGTGGCCGGTGAAACCTCAGCGGCCCCCGCCCAGTCGAGGGCCTGAGCGACCAGAGTCCCGATGGGCGTGCCCTGGCCAGCGGATGCCGCTCCCAGCGCCACATTCTCGGCCACCGTTCCCCGGACCAGGCCGGGTCGCTGGCCGGCCCAGGCCAACCACGGCCGACTCGGCCCGGCTGCCACGGCAACGCCGCCGAGCGTCACTGCGCCGGTCAGGGGTACGAAGCCGAGCAGGGCGGCGACGAGGGTGGACTTGCCGACTCCGCTCACGCCGCGCAGCACGCTAATTTGCCCGGAGGCGAATTCGGCGTCCAGCCGGTCGATCACGACGGTGTCGCCGCGCCGAATAGACACGTCGACCAGGCGCAGCGCGCCGGCACCGAGGCCTCCCAGCGCGACCGGCGCAGCCGCAGGATCGACCGGCGCCGGGGCATCCGCTTTATTGAAGTCGTCGTCGAGAATCGCGAACAGCTCTTCGGCAGCGGCCAGGCCGTCGGCCGCGGCGTGAAATTGCGCTCCGACCTGGCGCACCGGGAGAAACGCCTCGGGGGCCAGCAGCAGGACGAACAGCCCGACGCCGAGCAGCAGCTCGCCGTCGATGAGCCGCAGGCCAATCGACACGGCGATGAGAGCGACCGAGAGACTTGCGGCCAGTTCGAGCACGAAGCCGCTCAGAAAGGATACCCGCAGTACCTTAATTGTTCGGGTGCGGTACTGCTCGGTGATGGAACGGATGCGATCAAACTGACGGCGTTCCCGGCCGTAGATCTTGAGGGTGCCGAGGCCGCCGACCACGTCGAGAAACCCGGTGGAGAGGCGTTGCAGTGCCTGCCACTGGTCCTGCTGTACCGACTGGGTGACCCGGCCGATGAGAATCATGAACACGGGGATGAGCGGAATCACGATGATGACGGTGAGGCCGCTGGGCAGGTCTTGCCAGAGCATTACCGCGATCAGAATCGGCGTAGCGATCGCGGTCAGCAACAGCTGCGGCAGATACCGCGCGAAGTAGTTGTCGAGTGCGTCGAGGCCGGTCGTGACAACGGTCGCCAGGCGTGCACTCTGCTGCGAGGCGACCCAGTCTGGGCCGCGCTCGGCGAGCTTGGCCATGACCTTGGCGCGCAGTTGACTCTTTACCTGCGCCGCACCGCGGTTGGCCGCGACTTCCAGCAACCAGATCAGCAGAGACCGGAGCACAATGACCGCGGCTAGGGCGACCAGCGTGGGTACGATCTCAGTGAGGGGCTCCCCCGCCACCAGGAGGGTGATTGCTCGGGTGAGAAACCACGCGAAGGCGACGACAACGAGGGTTTGTGCGAACCCGAGCAGCGCGCCAATGAGAAGAAACCGGCGCGCCGCTGAGGCATAACGAAGAAGGCGAGGATCCAGGGGGCGCACTGCCTTATTCTCCCACAGCCCGTGTCACGGGTGTGCTGGTCAACGGGGTACTCGTCAGGGGCGATCTAGTGAACAGAGACCTCAATATGGGCCCGACCAATGCGCTTGCGAAACACCCAGTAGGTCCAACCCTGATAGAGCAGAATGACGGGCATTCCGATCAGTGCCGTCCAGCTCATCACACCCAGCGTGTACGCCGACGAGGAGGCGTTGGCGATGGTCAGGCTGTTGGCTGGGTCGTTACTCGCCGGCATGACCTCGGGAAACAGCGAAGCGAACAGGCTCAGCACGACCAACCCGATAGCGCCGGCCATCAAGCCGAATGCGAGCCGCTCGGCCCCGCGCAGGTTGGCGAGGAACGATGCGATCAGTGCACCAGCCGCCACGGCGGCCAGAAGAGCGGATGCCACGGTGCCGTAGGCAAAGATTGTCCACACCAGGAAGGTAGCCGCGACAACGATCATCAGGATGCCGGCTTTGGTGGCGAGCTTGCGTGCCCGCAGGCTAATGTCGCCCTCGGTCTTGAGCGAGATGAAGACCACACCGTGCACAAAGAACAGCAGCAGAGTGGTGACCCCACCGAGCAGGGCATACGGGTTGAGTAGGTCAAAGAAGGTACCGGTGTAGTTGTGGTTGACGTCGAGGTTCACGCCGCGCACGATGTTCGCGAAAGCCACACCCCAGAGCAATGCCGGAACGGCCGATCCGAAGATAATCATGCCGTCAAACCATTTCTTCCACGAAGATTCGGGGCGTTGGTGCCGGTATTCAAACGACACCCCGCGCACGATCAGGGCGACCAGAATAAGCACGAGCGGGAGGTAGAAACCGCTGAACATCGTTGCGTACCATTCGGGGAACGCCGCGAACAACGACGCCCCAGCCACGATCACCCAGGTCTCGTTAAGGTCCCAAACCGGACCGATGGTGTTGATGAGAACGCGGCGATCGGTGTCGTCCCGGCCCAGGAATGGAAGAGACATGCCGACCCCAAAATCGAATCCATCGAGCACGAAGTACCCAACGAACATGACAGCGATGATCCAGAACCAAAGAATTGTGAGATCCATTTTGTATTCCCCTAGACCCGTCTTAATAGACCGTGGCGGTGTGCTTGACTTCGCCGGACTCGGCGTCGAGAATCGGAGCATCGTCCGGCCCCTTCTGAACGGCTTTCAGGATGAGTTTGAACTCGACCACCACGAGAATGCCGTAGAGCACCGTGAAGGCGATCAGGGAGATGAGAATTTCCACGCCGGTCACGCCGGGTGAAACGCCGTCCTGCGTTCTCAGCAGACCAAACACGAGCCACGGCTGGCGGCCCATTTCGGTGAATACCCAGCCGACCGTCATCGCGAGTAGCGAAGCGGGGAAGCTCCAAATAGCGAGCTTCCATACCCAATTCTGCTTCGGCATCCGTCCCTTGCGGGTGAGAAACAGCCCAACGACGGCCACGAGCATGTGTACGAGACCGAGAGCGATCATCCAGCGGAACGCCCAATAAGTGATCCAGATGGTGGGCGTGTAGTCGCCGGGGCCGTACGTCGAAACGTACTGGGCCTGCAAGTTGTTAATGCCCTGCACGGTGCCGTCGAAGGTGTGGGTCGAGAGGAACGAAAGCAGGTAAGGGATGCGGATCGAGAAGAGTTCGTGCACACCGTCGGGCGTGCCGAGTGTAAAGAGGGAAAACGACGCGTTGGCTCCGGTGGCCGTGTGGTAAAGCGCCTCGGCGGCTGCCATTTTCATCGGCTGCACCTCACCCATCACGAGGCTGAGCTGGTCGCCGGCGAGAGTTGTACCAATGCCGGCCAGGACCATCATCCACAGACCGAATTTGAGAGCTGGGCGCATGGTCTCAAAATGCTGGTTACGTGCCAGGTGCCAGGCCGCCACCGAAATGATCAGGCCTGCCGACACCATGAAACACGCGAAGATGGTGTGCGGGAACGCCGCCAGTGCGATCGGGTTGGTGAGCAGTTCCCCGATGCTAGTCAGCTCGGCCCGGCCCTTCTCCGCGTTGATGGTATACGCGATCGGGTTCTGCATGAAGGCGTTAGCCGCGAGGATGAAGTAAGCCGACGTGATGCTGCCCATCACGGTGAGCCAGATGGTGGCGAGATGCACCTTCTTCGGCAGTTTGTCCCAGCCAAAGATCCACAGGCCGATGAACGTCGCCTCGAGGAAGAAGGCAAGGATGCCCTCGAACGCGAGCGGGGCCCCGAACACGTCACCGACGAAGCGCGAGTAATCCGACCAGTTCATACCGAACTGAAACTCCTGCACGATTCCCGTCACGACGCCCATGGCGAAGTTGATCAGAAAGATTTTGCCGAAGAAGTGCGTCAGCTGCAAGTACTTGGCCTTGTCGGTGCGCACCCACGCCGTCTGGAAGATGGCGACCGTGAGGGCCATGCCAATGGTGAGAGGCACGAAGAGGAAATGGTAGACGGTCGTAAGACCGAACTGCCACCGTGAGAGGAGTAACGGATCCAACCACTCGTTCATATGCCCTCCAGCATTTATTCGCAGCACGCATAATTTCTACGCTGTGTAGAACACTACACTTCTACGCTGTGTAGAAACCTGGGTATGACAGCAATTTTCTACGACACGTAGAAATTACAGTTCGACCGCGTAAGATACTGCGTATGGCAAATTTGGGCGTGCTTGAGCGGCTTCTGATGGATGTCCTGTGGGACTCCCCCACACCGTTGACCGCCAACGATCTCAAGGATTCTTTGATGCGCCCGGGTCTTGCGACCAAGCCCACGAAGCCACTGGCGACCACAACCGTTCTGACGGTGTTGTCTCGACTTGAGACAAAGGGTTTCGTCACCCGCGACCGCAGCGTGCGCCCACACACGTACACCGCTGTTATGACCCGTGCGACCCACACGGCCGAGCTCATGCATGAGGTACTCGGGCAGGTGCCGGACCGCCAAGCGGCCCTCGTGCGGTTCATTGGAGGCGTCACCCCTCAGGAGGCGGACACACTGCGCCAACTCCTCGGCGTTGCGACGACCGACAACCTCTAACTCCGCCAGACCTTAACTGCGATACCCGTGATCATCAGCGCCGCCCTGCTTGGCGTCATTGCCGTGATTCTCGCTTGGCCTTTTCCGTTGGTGCTGGCCCGGTCGGATTGGCCCGCGCGCTCCCCGGACGTCGCCCTCGTGCTCTGGCAGGCCATCGCCCTGTCCGGTGGCATGTCGATGATCGGCTCCCTGCTGCTCTACGGTCTTGTTCCGTTCGGTAATGCTCTGCCACAGAGCGTCATCGCCCTCGGCGACAGCCTGCGGTCCGGTACTCTTCCGGCCGATACGCGTTTCACCCACGTGCTCGCGCTCGGGGCAGCTATTCTGCTCAGCACTCACCTGCTGTTGAATTTGTTCGCCACTTTCGTGCGCGCCGAGCGACAGCGACGCCGCCACTACACTCTCATCGCCCTGCTCAGCGATCCTCTGAACGGCCAACCGGGAATGCGCGTCATCGACCATCCTGCCCCGGTCGCCTATTGCCTTCCCGGTGCTGGTCATTCCGCGACGGTGCTGTCTAAGGGATTGCTCCGCCTGCTCGACGCCGACCAGGTGCGTGCGGTGATCGCCCACGAACGAGCCCATCTGGTTCAGCAGCATCACCTGGTGTTACTGGCCTTCAAGAGTTGGCACAGCGCCCTACCCTGGTTTCCCATCGCCAATCGCGCTGAAAATGCCGTGGCGCTCTTGGTTGAAATGATCGCGGACGATCGCGCACGCCGCGACGTGGACGACCGCACACTCGCTACCGCTATCGCGCTCGTGGGGCTGGGGCAACAACCGGAGGTCCTCGCCGCAGCGTCGGATGGCGAGTCGGACGAGCCATGGATCTCGTCGCCGGAGCGCGCTCTCGTCGCTCCGCGGGTGTACCGGCTCATGAACCAGGCTCTTCCCCTGTCCCGCCTCGCCACCATGGCCGTCTTCGTGACCGCGATCGCGCTCGCCCTCGCCCCAGCCATCGTGCTGTTGCGGGCATAGACGCACAAAACCCTCACACCGCCCAAGAAGGGACGTTATGAGGGTTTTGGGTGAAACGATACGGCTAGAAGAGGTTTGCCTTTTCGAGCCAGGCCGCCGCGATGGCCTCAGCGGACTTCTGGTCATTGACGCTCTCGGAGTTGAGGCTCACCAGGTCCTCAGCGCTGAGGGCAGCACTGATCTTGTTCAGTACCGACGCGGCCTTGTCGGTGACCTTTTCGGAAACCAAAGGCACGACGTTGTCCGCGAAGAAGAGACCATCTGGGTCGCTCAACGCCACGAGCTTGTCTGACTTGATGTTGGGGCTTGCCGTATAAATATTGGTCAGCTGAATAGCGTTGTCAACAAGAGCCTTAACGGTCAGCGGGCCACCACCATCCTCAATCGGGGTGAAACCGGCGGTTTCGATGCCGTACTTCGCCTTGAGGGCGGCCGGCCCATACGGACGTGTCTCCAGCACAGAGGTGCCACCAACCATGAGCGGTTCGGTGACATTCTTCAGTGACGCAATGTCCGTTAGGTTGTATTTTTCCGCGAAGGCTTGGGTTACGGTCCAGGAATTCTGGTCTGAGGCCGCCGCTTTGTCCAGCACGCGCAGGGTAGAGGGAAGCGCCGCTTGAAGCTCGGTGTAGATCGCGTCGCTCGTGCCACCGACAGCGTTCGGTTCGAGTGCCTGCAGCAGGCTACCGGTGTATTCGGGGAATACATCGACGCCGCCTGCTTCCAGCTCGGGCAGGTACACCTCGCGCTGGCCTATCCGGAACGTGCGGTCGACGGTGAAACCGTTGGCCTCTAATGCCTGCGAGTAGATCTCGGCGATGATCTCATTGGAGTAGTAGTCCTGGGAACCCACAACGAGCGTGTCGGCAGCGCTTGTGGCGCCACTTCCACTGCCCAGGGGATCACCGGACGCGCACCCTGCGAGGGCTACTGCGGCCCCAACCGCGACCACACTGATGAGCGTGAGTCGGCCTTTTTTTGCTGTGAACATGCGTTTTCCTTTCATGATGGCGAATTCCATCACCGGGCCAGCTTGGTGAAACCGGCCCAGATGTCTGTGGGGCGTCCGGCCGCAACTCCGCGGGGAACAACCAATTTCTGAAGCACCGTAAAGATGCCCTCAAGCAGCAGCGCGAGCAGAATAACGAGAATGGACCCGCCCAGCATCTGCGCATAATCGAGATTTTTCAACCCCGTAAACAGGAAGCGGCCCAGTCCGATGTCGGCCACGTAGGCAGCGAGTGTGGCGGTGGCCACGATTTGCAGCGTGGCCGAGCGCAACCCACCCATCAAGAGGGGAACGCTGAGCGGAAGCTCCACTTTGCGCACAATCTGCCCCTCCGACATCCCCACGGCTCTGGCGGCATCGATGGTCGCGCGATCAATCGCTTCAAAGCCGGTGTATGCCCCCGCGAGAATGGGTGGGATCGCGAGCACCGTGAGGGCCGCGTAGGGTGCGGTCAGACCGATTCCCACCGACAGAGCGACAAGCGTGAGCAACCCCAGGGTCGGAATGGAACGGAAAGCGCCTGCAGTTCCGACAGCCAAGCCACGCCCGCGTCCGGTGTGTCCAATGAAGAAGCCCAGCGGTATGGCGATGACGGACGCAAAGACAAGTGTGAGCAAAGTAAAGCCCAGGTGTTCCAATACCCGGATGCCGATGGCATTCGATCCCACATAGTTGGTCGGATCGAACAGCCACGCGACTGCATCTGCAAAGAAGTTCATGCCACCGCCTCCTTGTCAGAGCGCATCGGCGCGCGCGCCGCCGATGGCGCAGATCTCGTCCACGGCATGAGAAGGCGACCGAGAAGAACGAGAGCCCCATCCAGTGCCAGGGCGAGTACGACCGTGGCGATAATCCCGGCAATGATTTCCGCCTGGATGCCACGCTGAAAACCGTCGGTGAACAGACTGCCCAGGCTCTGGGCACCAATGACAGCGCCCACCGTAGCGAGACTGACCGTACTCACTGCGACGACCCGCAACCCGGCCAGCAGGACCGGACCCGCGAGTGGAAACTCCACCCGCCAGAACTGGGTCCACTCGGAGAAGCCCACCGCCATCGCGGACTGTCGAACGTTCCGGTCGACGGAGGCGAGACCATCGGCCACCACTCGCACCATGAGCGCCACACCGTAGAGCGTCAGGGCGATGATGAGATTGAGCGGCGAACGAACGGTCGTTCCCACGATGAAAGGAAGCACAATGAAGAGTGGGAGCGAGGGTACGGCGTACAGCAGGCCTACGCCCGAGAGAATGATGCCGCGCCCAACGCGGAAGCGGTATGCCAGCCAGCCGAGGGGAACAGCCAGGAGAAAACTGAGGATGATGGGCGGAACGCTCAGCACGACGTGATCGAGAGTGCGATCCCAGATGAGGTCCAGGTTTGACCATATCCAGGTCACCGGGGATCCCCACCCTGCGCCGGGGCACCCGATCCCGCGAACGGGCCGGCCTTTACTTCGGGGGCGGCCTTTTCTTCGGGCGCGGCCTTTGCTCCAGCGGCGGCACTCGGGGACGTTCCACCCGCGAGTACGCCGGCGAGCCGTCCATCGGCGTCGACAAGCACGTCGCCGTCCGAGTGGGACTCGAGGTGCAGCACGCGTTTGCCGCGATCTGCACCGACAAAGGTGGCCACAAAATCGTCTGCCGGATTGGCCAGGATCTCCGCCGGGGACCCCACCTGGGCGATCAGCCCGCCGGTACGCAGGATCACCACCTGGTCGCCGAGCAAAAAGGCCTCGTCAATGTCATGCGTCACAAACACGACCGTTTTTCCGAGTTCCCGCTGCAGGCGCAGCAACTCCTGCTGCAGTTCCGCCCGCACAATCGGGTCAACGGCGCCGAAGGGCTCATCCATGAGCAGAATGTTGGGATTGACCGCGAGGCCGCGCGCCACTCCGACTCGTTGCTGCTGGCCGCCGGAGAGCTGACTCGGGTACCGGTTGGCAAGCGATCGATCAAGACCGACCGTGTCGAGTAACTGCAGAGCCTCGGTGCGGGCTCTCTTCTTGGGAATCCCCGATAGCATCGGCACGGTGGCGACGTTGTCGATGACCTTGCGATGGGGAAGCAGCCCCGAGTTCTGCATGACGTAGCCGATCCCACGCCGCAGTTTGACCGGTTCGAGTGTGCCTATATCGGCCCCGTCAATCTCGATAGACCCGCTCGTCGGGTCGACCATCCGGTTGATCATGCGCAGCAGCGTTGTCTTTCCTGACCCCGAGGTTCCGACCAGAACGGTGGTTTTGCGTGAGGGCAGCACGAGGCTGAAGCCATCGACGGCAACCGTGCCGTCGGGGAACCGTTTGGTCACCGAGTGGAATTCAATCATCGTGGTGGCTCGCTCCTCGCATCAAGTCGGGTCAGACAAACCAGATGCTAACCCAACCACTTTTCTACGCGACAGGCAAAACAGATTGCGCAAAAAGAATTCATCCCGGAGCGAACAGGCAACCCACTGCCTCAAATTCCGACCACCCTACCGAGCAATGCATCGGCAGATCGACGCAGAGCAGCTATGACGAGCAGAGGCTACGACGCAGCGGCGAGGAGGCTGAGCGCCCGCGGGCTGTAATAGCGGTCGAGGTACTCGCGCAGCACCAGCCGACACTCGGCGATAAACCGTTCTTCACCGAGCGGCTCGCTGTGGAAAGCACGTGCCAATAGTGCGTCGGCCATTTCGACGGCGACTTCGAGGCGAAAGATGAGCTCCGGGCCGGCGGGCAGATTGAACTCGTTCACGAGCACATCAGCCAGGCGGCGGGCGAAGAAATCAACGTCGGCCGCGGCATCCGCTGCCGGAGCACCGTCTCGGTCATCGAAGTTGACGATGCGAAAGCCGGGCTCTGAACGGTACAGACCGACGAAGGCCGTGACGACACAGTCGACAGCGTCCCACCAGGTGGTAAGGGTGCTTGCACCGAGCTCGTCGACGACGCGCTGCCGAAAACGCACGACGGCACGCTCGTGCAGGGCGTGCAGAACAGCCACCCGGTCGGGGTAATAGCGGTAGACCGTACCGATCGACGCACCGGCACGCTCAGCGATCATCGCCGTCGTGATGCGGTCGAAACCGACCTCGTCCACGACCGCAGCTGCGGCATCGAGCAAACCGGACAACCGTGCTGCGCTGCGCTGCTGAATCGGCTCAGCGCGCACCTGCTGTGGTGCGGCGCCAGCGTCTTCACCCAATAGGCCATTAAGCGGCATTTATCCCCCTTGAAGATAAGTCAACATCATACGGGGTAAAACCCCATTTATACATCTCTGATCGGGGGATGCACAGCAAGCATGGCAGAATGAGGGAGTGCCAGAGTCCCGAGACAACACGCCGAACGCGACCAGTCCCGTGCGAATCATGCACCGTGCCGCCCGGATCGAGGATTGGCTGCACGATCGCCGGGAACACTCCGCCCGTCGCCGCGGCTACCGACCGACCGTCATCCCGTATTCCGGCTATGGCTCCACCGGGTGGGTGCGCATTCTCTGCCGCGTTCTGCTGGCCAAGCCGGACAAGCCGGAAAAACGGCAAAAACGTCCGAGAGCGGATGGCCGCGACGCCGGAATTCGAGGCTGGCGCAGCTTCACAAGCGTTCCGGTCAATGACGTCACGGTCACGATCGAGATCGATGGCCAGACCCATCACGTGCAGGCCGACCGGGGCGGGGTCGTCGACACCGTGGTGCCCGTGTCATTGCCCCCGGGATGGCACGTCGCCCGACTGCACACCGAATTCTCCGACGTTCAGCACGCCCCCATCTTCATCGTTGCCCCAACGGTCGGCTACGGTGTCGTTTCTGATGTCGACGACACCGTCATGGTCACAACCCTCCCCCGCCCCCTACTGGCAGCCTGGAACACGTTTGTGCTCGACGAGCATGCCCGGGTGCCGACCCCAGGGATGGCGGTCTTTCTGGAACGGCTCGCGTCGTTCACCCCGGGTGCTCCGGTCATCTATCTCTCGACCGGAGCCTGGAACGTGGCACCGACCCTGTCCCGTTTTCTCTCCCGCAACCTGTACCCGGCTGGGGCACTGCTCCTGACAGACTGGGGCCCGACGCACGACCGCTGGTTCCGCAGCGGGAGTGCCCACAAACGCGACAACCTGCGGCGGCTCGCCGAACAGTTTCCGCAAATCCGCTGGATTCTGATCGGTGACGACGGCCAGCACGACGAAGCCATCTACAGCGACTTTCAACGCGACTACCCCGGAAGCGTCGCCGCCGTGGCCATTCGCCAGCTCTCTGCGAGCGAGGCCGTGCTCGCCGGCGGCCGTTCCCGCGACGCCGTGCTCATCGAGGGCGGCCCTGAGGCCCCCTGGGTGTACGGCCCCGATGGGTCCAGCCTGTCCAGCCAGTTGGCCGAGCACGGCCTGATTTGAGCCCGGCCTGATCTGAGCGGCTTTGACACAACCAGCGATTGTGATCGCGTTGGGTTACCCCGCGGTGCTCTGCTCCATGCTCATGCGGCGCAGCACCAGGTTCTCGACGACCTGGGCCAGGCCGTAGAGGGCGAGCGAGACGATGGTGATCACCACGACCGAGGCCCACACCTCGGAATTCTGCACCTTGGCGACAGCGGCGACGATCGAGTTGCCGAGGCCCTGGCCGGTGGTCAACCACTCGGCCAAGAGTGCCCCGGTGATAGCGCCGGGCACCGAGATCTTCACCGCGGCGAAGAACGAGGGCAGGGAGCTCGGCAATGCCACCTTGCGCAGGGTCGTGACGGCGCTGCCGCCGTAGACCTTGATCACATCGCTGATCTGTGGTGAGGAGGACCGCAGACCGAAGGCGATGTTCACGAGGGCGGGGAACAGAACGACGATGGCACCCATCACGACCGCGGTGGTGAGTCCGCGCCCGGTGATGAGGCTGATGATCGGCACGAGGGCCACTAGCGGCACCGACCGCAGCAGCAGGGCGATGGGCATGAGGGCATGCTCGATACCCCGCGACAGGGTGAACACGACCGCGAGCAGCAGGGCACAGGTGAGCCCGGCGACGAACCCGAGAAAGGCGTCGCTCAGGGTCACCACGAGGTTGCCCAGAATGAGGGCCCGATTATCGGCGGCCTCGGGAACGGTAACGAGCCAGGTCCAGACGTCGAGGGGTCCCTTGGCGAGGAAGGGCGAAATGTCCAGCACGAGGAGCAGTGCCTGCCAGGCGAGCAGCACGAGAATGAGGGTGACGAGCCCGGTCAGCAGTCCGCGCAGTACGGTCGTGACTGCGACTCGTGCGAAGCTCATCGACTGCTCCGTCCGGTCGTCCACGGCGTGGCGAAACGCACTATGACGGCGAAAATCGCGTAGCCGAGCCCCGCGGTGACTCCTGCGACGAGCGCGAGGCTCCACACCCGGTCGACGTTGGCCGTTGAACCGGCCACGAGCATGGCGATGCCGAGGCCGCGGCTGACCCCGCCGAGGTACTCCCCCAGGATCGCCCCGATGAAGGCGGCCGGCGCGGCGATCTGCAGCGCCGTCAGCACACTGGGCAGCCCCGCGATCAGGCGCACCTTGCGCAGCTGCGTGAATCTGCTGCCGCCGTACACGGTGATGAGGTCGAGGCTCGCGGCATCCGCTGCCTTGAGACCGACCAGGGAACCGATCACGGTCGTGAAGAACACGGATATGGACGCGAGAAAAACCGCCGTTCCCGCCGGGTCGCCGGCGCTCGGCGCGCCGATCACGATGTAGGCGATCGGGCCGATGGCGACGATCGGGATGCAGTAGGTGATCACGGCGATCTGCACGGCGATCTTCTCGATACGCGGCAGCAGCAGCACGAGGCCGGCGAGGGCCAGGGCGAGCCCGTTGCCCCAGGCGAAGCCGATGAGCGCTTCGAGCACGGTGACGCTGACGTGCGGCAGGTAGAAGGCCGGCCCATCGCTGAGCAGTTGGTGGAGCACATCGAGCGGGGTCGGCACCGCGCCGCCCGGCATCGAGCCGACCTCGGCCAAGACAGTGACGGCGCTGATCCACCACAGTGCGACAACGCCGGCGACCCCGATCAGCCCAGTCGCCCAGGCGGGCAGGGCGCGTAGCGAACTTCGAATCACTGGTCGTCGCCCTGCACGGCGGCATCGCTAAACAGCAGGTCGGAGGCACGGTCGTGCAGGGAGTGAAACTCGGGCGAACGCATCATCTCCGGCAACCGGGGCCGGGGCAGGTCGATGTCGATGACTTCCTTGACCCGACCGGGACGTGCGCTCATTACCGCGACGTGGTCGGAGAGGAAGATCGCCTCGGCGATGCCGTGGGTGACCATGAGCGTGGTGGCCGGCTTCTGGGTCCAGATGCGCAGCAGCTCAAGGTTGAGACGCTGCCTGGTCATGTCGTCGAGGGCCCCGAAGGGTTCGTCGAGTAGCAGCACCGAGGGTTTGAGTACAAGCGACCGGGCGATGGACACGCGCTGCTTCATGCCGCCGGAGAGCTGCGCGGGCTTGGCCTTCTCAAAGCCCTGCAGTCCGACGAGGGCAATCAGTTCGTCGATGTAGGCATCGTCGACGGGAATGCGCGCCACTTCGAACGGCAGACGGATATTCGAGCGCACGCTGCGCCAGGGCAGGAGGGCGGAATCCTGGAAGGCGATGCCGAGCTGGTGCCCGCCACGCAGCTCCTGCGGGCTCTTGCCGTCTACCCTGGTCGTGCCGCTCGTTGGCTGCTCGAGCCCGGCGAGGATGCGCAGAATGGTGGATTTTCCACACCCGGACGGCCCGAGCAGGGAGAGAAAACTGCCCTTGTCGGTGTGCAGGTTGGCATTGTCGAGGGCGACGACCTTTTTGCGCCCGGCGGCGAAGACCTTGTGCAACTGGGAGATATGCAGGCCGGTTCCCGAAGCGGCCGCCTCCGCCTCGGCGCGGACCGCTGAATCACGAACACCGGCATCAGTACTACTCACGTCTTCTTACTCCTTAGCGGCTGCAGCGATTGGTTCTCGTCCGGTGCCCATTTTACGTTCCGGTCAGACCGGCTTGCGGAAGACTGACGCGCCCCGCAAGCCAGCCGACCGGGCTGCTACTTGCTGTACGCGAGCAGGTCGGGGTTCTCGGCGTAGACCTCGGCGAGCAGGGTGAGATCGAACAACTGGCTCGCCGTGATCGTCAGGCCGGTCGCTTCGAGCGTGTCGATGCTCTGCTGTTGCAGCTCAGAGCTGATCGTGAACAGCCCGTTGGTCAGGGTGTCTGCGCTCACCACGAGGTCGGTGGACTGAATCTCGGCCTGGCGGGTTTCCTTCTCGATGGTGAGATCGAAGGTCGGCCCGTAGGTGTCGACGGTGAGTTTCGCCGCGGCGGCCGGGTCGTTGATAGCGTCGGTCCAGCCACGGATCTCGGCGACCAGCAGGGCCTTGAGCTTCTCCCGGTCGTTCTTGATCGCGTCGTCGGTCACGGTGAGGGTTTCGGCGACGAACGGCAGGCCGAAGTCGGCCAGCGGCAGGTTGACCGGGTCGAGCCCGAGGAGCTCGGCGTCGATGGACTCGTTGGTCAGGTAGGAGAACCAACCGTCGACCTCACCGTTGAACAGCGGGGTCGGGTCGTACTGCACCGGAAGGGTGGTCAGGGAATCCTCGTCGATGTCGTTGATTTCGAGGAAGGCTTCCCACAGGCTCAGGTTGCTCGCCTGTACGCCGATGGTCTTGCCCTTCAGGTCGTCGAGACCGGCGATATTGCCCTTGTCGGCGAGCGAAAGAATCGTGAACGGGTTCTTCTGGTACGTGGCGCCGATGATCTTCAGCGGAGCGCCCTCGTTGGCGATGATCGTTCCGGTGGAGATGGCGTTGCCGATGCCGACGTCGACGTTGCCCGAGATGACGGCAGCTTCAATGGACGACGGACCCTCGATCATGTCCACGGCATCGAAACCGGCCTCGGCGAAGTAACCGTTCTGATCGGCGAGGTATTCGCCCATGAACTCGGCGTTCTTGATCCAGCTGAACTGGATGCTCGCGTCACCGAAGGAGGCACCCTCCACGGCCGTACCCGCGGCATCCGGGGTATCGCTGCCCGCGCAGGCCGTCAGTGCCAAGGCCAGCACGGCGGCGGCGACGACGCCCTTGACCACCCGGACAACCGCTCGATTATGGGTGGAAAAGCCTCTGGATGGTGTCATTGCGGGATTCCTCTCGAGGGTGCAAGGGCGCTGCGGTGGTACAGACGCTGTGGATCATGAATTTCCTGGGCAGAACAGCACCAGAAATCGCAGTTTAGGCGGGGCAGATATCGATTCGAGTTCGACTTTGTTTCGAACGGATGTCTAAAAAAGAAGGGTTGCCTCCGCCAGCCCGGTTCTACGCCGCACCGGCCCGGCCGCTCAGCCCGTCGGCGCCAGCAGGCGGTCGAGGCCGCGGTTGATCTGGCGAGCCCAGAGCGGACCGCGGTAGAGGAACGCGGTGTAGCCCTGCACGAGGGTGGCTCCGGCGGCGAGACGCTCGGCGACCTGGGCTGCCGTGTCGACGCCGCCAACCGAGATGACACAGAACCCGGCCGGCACGACAGCGCGAATCTGGTGCAGGATGGCGAGGGAGCGGGCCCCCAGCGGGGCGCCAGACAGGCCGCCGGCTCCGCCTGCGTCAACGGTCGCCGCATCCGTTTTCAAGCCGGTGCGGGAGATCGTGGTGTTGGTGGCGATGATTCCGTCGAGGCCCAGTTCGACGGCGAGGCTGGCGATGCGGGCGACCTCGGCATCCGCCAGATCGGGGGCGATCTTCACGAGCAGCGGGGTATCGCCGGCAGACTGTTTGACCGCGGTCAGAAGCGGGGCGAGCTGGTCAAGCTCTTGCAGGCCGCGCAGGCCTGGAGTGTTGGGCGAGCTGACGTTGACGACGAGATAGTCGGCGAGAGCGGCGAGGGTTTTAGCGCTCTGTAGGTAGTCGGCCGTCGCATTCTCGACGGCGGTGACACGGCTCTTGCCGATGTTGATGCCGAGCACGGGGCGCCCCGGCACGGCACGCACGCGAGCGAGTCGATCGACAGCGGCCGCGGCGCCGTGGTTGTTGAAGCCCATGCGGTTAATGACGGCGCGGTCGGCCACCAACCGAAAGAGTCGCGGGGTCGGGTTGCCGGGCTGGGCGAGCGCGGTGAGGGTGCCGACCTCGACGTGCCCGAATCCGAGCTGGCCGAGTCCGATGACGGCCTCGCCGTCTTTGTCGAACCCGGCGGCGACGCCGAACGGTGAGTCGAAGTGCAAGCCGAGGGTGTCGACGCCGAGGTCGGTGCGCGGCCGGGTGAAACGGTGCACGAGGCGGCCGATTCCGAGGCTCGGCAGGTGACGGATGACGATGAACGCGAGGTGGTGGGCGCGCTCGGGGTCCATCCTGGTGAGCACGAATTTGAAGAAAAGTGGATACATCGCGCCCTGGACCTTACGCCTACGGTTTAGTGGAACTGGTGGACGTGGACTCCGCTGACGCGGCCGCGGCCGCGGCCGCGTCAGTATCCGCTGGTTGCGCTCGTTTGCTGGCCTGAGCGGCCTTGTGCTCCGTGCGCAGCTGCGCGATGGCGCTTTCGAAGTCGTCGAGAGAATCAAAGCTCTGATACACACTCGCGAAGCGCAAGTACGCGACCTCGTCGAGGTCGCGTAGCGGCGGGAGGATGGCCAGGCCGATGTCGTTGGCCTCGATCTGTGCCGCTCCGGTCTGCCGAATCGTCTCTTCAACCTTCTGGGCCAGCATGGCCAGGTCGGAGTCGGTGACCGGTCTGCCTTGGCAGGCCTTGCGCACGCCGGTGACGATCTTCTCGCGGCTGAACGGCTCGACCACGCCACTGCGCTTGATAATGTTCAGGCTCGCTGTTTCGGTGGTACTGAAGCGGCGACCGCATTCGGGGCACTGACGACGACGACGAATCGAAAGGCCGTCGTCGCTCGTGCGCGAGTCGATGACTCGGGAATCGGGGTGACGACAGAACGGGCAAAACATTGTGCTGCCAGTCTACCGGTCCCGGCCTCCCCCGCTGCTCCGCGAGAGCAGGCCGCTCTCGCGCGACGGGGCCTACTGGGGAGCGAACCGCGCGGTCACGGCGTCGCCGTGCGCGGGGAGCGCCTCGGCGTTGGAGAGCGCCGCAATGTGACCGGCGACGCCCTGCAAGGCTTCGCGGCTGTAGCGAACGACCTGCTGCGGCCGGAGAAACGTGTAGGCGCCGAGTGCGGATGAGAACCGCGCCTGTCCCCCGGTGGGCAGCACGTGGTTGGATCCGGCGACGTAGTCGCCGAGGCTGACCGGCGAATACGGGCCAAGAAAGATTGCTCCGGCGTTTTCAATCTCGGCCAGCACGGCATCGGGGTCGCCGGTCTGAATTTCGAGGTGTTCCGGCCCGAAGGCGTTGCTGAACGCGGCCGCGATCTGCAGGTTGTCGACGAGCACGATCGCCGACTGGCGGCCGCCGAGCGCAGCACGAACCCGTTCGCTGTGGGTAGTGGATGCTGCCAGCACGGCGAGGCGCGCAGCCACGGCCTCGGCGAGGTCAAACGAGTCGGTCACGAGCACCGCCGCGGCGAGCTCGTCGTGCTCGGCCTGGCTGACCAGGTCTGCGGCGACGAGCAGCGGGTCGGCGGCGGCATCCGCTATCACGAGAATATCGGTGGGGCCCGCTTCGGAATCGATCCCAGCCTGGCCGCGAATGAGGCGTTTGGCGGCGGCAACGTAGACGTTGCCCGGTCCGGTGACGATCTGCACCGGGTCGAGGCCGATGTCTTCGACGCCGTAGGCGAGGGCGCCGATCGCGCCCGCGCCGCCCATGGCGTAGATCTCATCGACGCCAAGGAGCGAGGCGACGGCGAGGATGGTCGGGTGCACGCGGCCGTCGAAGTGGCTTTGCGGCGGCGATGCGAGCGCGATCGAGCGCACGCCGGAGACCTGCGCCGGTACGACGTTCATCACGACGCTGGACGGATAGACCGCCTTGCCGCCGGGAACGTAGAGGCCGACCCGGTTCACCGGCTGCCAGCGTTGAGTGACGGTGGCGCCGGCCTCGATCGTGGTGGTCACGTGCGGGGGCACCTGGGCGGCGCTGGCCAGGCGAACCCGGCGGATGGTCTCGGTGATGGCGGTGCGCACGGCCGGGTCGAGCCCGGCGATGGCGTCGGCAATGTGGCTGGCCGGAACGCGCACCTGCTCGGGGCGCACCCGGTCGAGACGTTCAGCCTGGTCGAGCAGGGCAGCCTCGCCGCGCTCGCGCACGTCGGCAATGAGCTCGGCAGCGATATCGGCGGCGACGGCGACACTGGTCAGCGCGCGGGGTACGGACGCCAGGAGGTCGGCGGGGGTCGGCTCTGTGCCGCGAAGGTCAATAGTCTGGATCATCGTGTCCCAGCCTATCCGTGAACGCTGCGCGCCGACCGGCGCAGCAGCTCGGACTGCCGAACACGCCGTGACACTCCGTGCCCGGGAATAGGCTGAAGGTGAAACAGATTGTTGGTTGAGTATGCAAAGCAACGTTGAACCCCAAGTCATTAGTGAAGCCGCTATTACTCTGCCCGCCGGCCCGCCGCTTGCAGCTGACCCGAATGCTCCCGATGACCTGGCGGCATTCAAGCACGCGTTCCGCCGTCATGCCGCCGGGGTCGCCGCAGTCACGACGCTCGCGCCCGACGGTAGTCCGGTCGGCTTCACCGCCACTTCCCTCGCCTCACTCTCGGCCGTTCCGCCGCTGGCGACCTTCAATATGGCCCGGTCGGCCAGCTCCTGGGCTGCGATTGCTGTGGCCGAGCGCGTGGTCATCCACATGCTCGGGGCCCAGAACCGGGCGATTGCCGAGAAACTGGCCGGCCCAAATACCGAACGCTTCGTCGGTGACCACTGGGAGCCGGGGCCCTATGGGCTTCCCGTGTTGACCGGGGTGACCAGCTGGATGATCGGCCGAATTGTCGAACGGGTATCGGTGCACAATAACGCCGTGGTGGTGGTGCAGATCGAGGGCGGCGGCATGGGCACCGACGATGAGGCCCTGCTCTACCACGAGCGCACCTACCGAGTACCGGGCGCCGCCGTCTAAAGCTGCCATGGTGCCCTGTGGGTAGCGGCCGTACCCGCCAGCGCGGGCACCCTTGGTCCGGGCCTGGTCGAGCCGCGCTGCTACTTCTGGGCGGCTAACTTTGCGGCGGCTTTGCGACGACGACGTTCGGCTTCGACAATGGCAGCCTCGGCCGGGGTCGGCGCGGTTCCGCCGAGGTGCGCGGGCTGCCACCACTGGCCAGAGCCCGGCACCGCATACTCCGACTGCACGGCATCGACCAGGGACTGCAGGGCCGCGTGGAGCCGAAGGGTGGCGACCGCTGCGTCACCGTCCTGGCCGGCAGCATCCGTTTGAAACGGCGTGCCGAAGCGGATGCTGACCGGAACGCCGACCCGTTCCCGCAGCGTCGAGCGGTGGTTCTTGGTCATCAGGCGATGACCACCCCACACGGCCACCGGGATGATCGGTACGTTCGCGGCCTGGGCCATGCGCACCGCGCCGGTCTTCAGCTGGCGCACCGTGAACGAGGCGTTGACGCCGCCCTCGGGAAACACGCCGAGCAATTCGCCCTCGCGGAGCGCGGTCACGGCCTGCCCATAAGCCTCGCCGCCGCTCTCCATATCGACGGAGATGTGCTTCATACCACGCAGCAGCCGCCCAACCAGCGGCTGGTCGAAGGCGCCCTTCTTGGCCATGAAGCGGATGTGTCGGCGATTGTGCAGCCAGGTGACCCACTCGACCAGGGCGAAGTCCAGGTAGCCGAAGTGGGTGATCGCGAGCACGGCGCCGCCGGTGGCGGGCAGTTGCTCCAGCCCGGTCACGTTCTGGCGTACCCGGAGCACGCCGAACAGGGCGCGTCCGGCGCTGATAGCGGTCGAGTAGATCGGCTCTCGCTTGTGCATGTATCCAGCCTAAGCGGGCATCCTGTCAGTCATCTGCAGCCCAGTGAACCGGGTCAGGTCAGGCAGTTGGGCCCGAGGATGCTCTTCAGCTCGCCGAACAGGTCCGCGCTCACCTTCACCCGGTGCGGCAACTCGAACACCCGCGCCACATCACCCTTGACCAGTTTGAGGCGCACCTCGGCGTCGCCGGCATGGCGCTGGAGAATCTCGCCGAGCGCGCTCACCGTGTCAGTCGTCGCCCGCGCCTCCCCCACCGTGATCGCGACCATGCTCTGGTCCGAACCTTGGCCGAGTTCGGGCTGGAACACGCTGAAGGCGTGCAGGTTCATGCCGTCGTCGCGCAGGCTTACCCGACCGCGCACCACGACGACCGAGTCGCTGATCAGCTCCGGCGCGAACTCCAGATAGGCCTTGCCCATGAACATCGCGGTGATCTCGCCGCCGAAGTCCTCGACCTGAATCATGCCGTACTGGTTGCCCGACTTCTTCGCGATGCGATGCTGCACGCTCGTAATCAGGCCAGCCACGGTCACCGTGTCGCCGTCCTCTGTCGACTCCGACGCGATCAGGTCGGCGATCGTGGTGCTGGCGTGCTTGGCGAGCGGTATCTCCAGCCCGGCGAGCGGATGGTCGGACACGTACAGTCCGAGCATGTCACGTTCGTAGGCGAGTTTCTCTTTCTTGCTCCACTCCGGCCGGTCTGGCACCTGTTCGGTGTCCTGCGGCTCGTCGAACAGGCTGTCAAAGTCAAACCCGATATTGCCGTTGCTCTCTTCACGCTTGATCTTGACGGCCGACTCGACGGCCGACTCGTGAATCTCGACCATGCCCCGACGGGTGGCGCCGAGCGAGTCGAACGCCCCGGCCTTGACCAATGATTCAATCGTGCGCTTATTGGCCACCGGCAGCGGCACCTTGCGCAGAAAGTCGTGGAACGATTCGAAGCGCCCCTTCTCCTCGCGGGCGCCGCGAATGGCCTCCACCACGTTGAAACCGACGTTACGCACAGCACCCAGACCAAAACGGATGTCCGTACCCACCGCCGCAAAGAATCCGATCGACTCGTTCACGTCGGGCGCTAGCACCTGGATGCCCATGCGACGGCACTCGTTGAGGTACAGCGCGAGCTTGTCCCGGGAGTCGCCGACGCTCGTGAGCAGGGCCGCCATGTACTCGGCCGGGTAGACGGCCTTGAGGTAGGCGGTCCAATAGGAGAGCACGCCGTACGCGGCCGAGTGCGCCTTGTTGAAGGCATAGTCGGAGAACGGCAGCAGAATATTCCAGACCGTGGTGACGGCATCCATGGAATAGCCGCGGTCTTGCATGCCCTTGGAGAAGCCCTCGAACTGCTTGTCCAGCTCGGACTTCTTTTTCTTACCCATGGCCCGGCGCAACAGATCGGCTTCACCGAGCGTGAAGCCAGCGAGCACCTGCGCGATCGACATAACCTGCTCCTGGTACACGATCAGGCCGTAGGTGGTGCCGATGACGTCCTTGAGGGGCTCTTCGAGCTCCTTGTGAATCGGGATGATCTCCTGCACGCCGGTTTTGCGCAGCGCGTAGTTGGTGTGCGAGTTGGCGCCCATGGGCCCTGGGCGGTACAGCGCGATGACGGCCGAGATGTCCTCGAAGTTGTCGGGTTTCATGAGCCGCAACAGGGCCCGCATCGGGCCGCCGTCGAGCTGGAACACACCGAGCGTGTCGCCGCGGGCGAGCAGTTCGTAGGCGGCGGGGTCTTCGAGGCCGAGGTCTTCGAGCACGGGCCGGTGGCCGCGGTTCACGGCGATATTGTCGAGGGTGTCGTCGATAATGGTGAGGTTGCGCAGCCCCAAAAAGTCCATCTTGATCAGTCCGAGGGCTTCGGAAGCCGGGTAATCGAACTGCGTGACGACCTGGCCATCCGCTTCACGCTTCATGATCGGAATAATGTCGATCAGGGGGTCGCTCGACATGATCACTCCGGCCGCGTGCACACCCCACTGGCGTTTGAGGTTTTCCAGGCCGAGCGCGGTGTCGAAGACGGTGCGGGCCTCTGGATCGCTTTCAATCACGGCCCGAAAATCAGCCGCTTCGCGGTAGCGCGGGTGGTCCTTATCGAACATGCCAGTCAGCGGCACGTCTTTGCCCATGATGGCCGGCGGCATGGCCTTGGTGAGTTTGTCGCCCATTCCGAACGGAAAGCCGAGCACGCGCGAGGCGTCTTTCAGGGCCTGCTTGGCCTTGATCGTGCCGTAGGTGACGATCTGGGCGACGCGTTCCTCGCCGTACTTCTCGGTGACGTACTTGATGACCTCACCGCGGCGACGCTCGTCGAAGTCGACGTCGAAGTCGGGCATGGAGACGCGGTCGGGGTTGAGGAACCGTTCGAAGATGAGTCCGTGCACGAGCGGGTCGAGGTCGGTGATGCCCATCGCGTAGGCGACCATCGAGCCGGCGCCCGAGCCGCGACCGGGACCGACGCGGATGCCCTGCTGCTTGGACCACATGATGAAGTCGGCGACGACGAGAAAGTAGCCGGGAAAGCCCATCTGCACGATGATGCCGATTTCGTAGTCCGCGCGCTTGCGCACGTCATCGGGGATGCCCTTCGGGTAGCGTTTGGCCAACCCGATCTCGTTCTCCTTGATGAACCAGCTTTCCTCGTTCTCGCCCTCCGGGCAGGGAAAGCGGGGCATGTAGTTGGCTTTGGTGTTGAATTCCACCTCGCAGCGCTCGGCGATGAGCAGCGTGTTGTCGCAGGATTCGGGGTGGTCCCGAAACATATGCCGCATCTGCGCCGCGGTCTTCAGGTAGAACTCGTTAGAGTCGAACTTGAACCGGTTCGGGTCGTCCAAAGTGGATGCCGACTGTACGCAGAGCAGCGCTGCGTGGGCTGTCGCATCGTGCGCGTGGGTGTAGTGCAAGTCGTTGGTGGCCAGCAGCGGAAGGTCAAGTTCCTTGGCCAGCTTGAGCAGGTCGGTCATAGTGCGGCGTTCGATGTCGATGCCGTGGTCCATGATCTCGCAGAAGAAATTCTCTTTGCCGAAGATGTCCTGAAAGTCGCCGGCGGCCTTCTTTGCCTCCTCATACTGACCGAGGCGCAGCCGGGTCTGAACCTCGCCACCGACGCAGCCGGTGGTGCCGATCAGTCCCTTGGAGAACTGGCTGAGCAGCTCGCGGTCCATGCGCGGTTTGAAGTAGTAACCCTCGAGGCTCGCCTTCGAAGAGAGTCGGAACAGGTTGTGCATGCCCTCGGTGTTTTCGGAGAGCAGCGTCATGTGGGTGTACGAACCAGCGCCACCGACGTCGTCCCGGTTTTGGCCGCTCGTGCCCCAGCGCACCCGGGTCTTGTCCCGCCGATCGGTGCCGGGCGTGATGTACGCCTCGGTGCCGATGATCGGCTTAATGCCGGCATCGGTCGCGCTCTTCCAGAAGTCGAATGCACCGAACACGTTGCCGTGGTCGGTGATCGCGACCGCCGGCATCCCCTCGTCGACGGCAGCCTTGATCAGGGGTTTCACCCGGGCCGCTCCGTCGAGCATGGAATATTCACTGTGCACGTGCAGATGCACGAACGAGTCGGTCGCGCTGGCCGGGTTACTCACGATTGCTCCGAGCAGTTGATGGAACGGTGTTCGATGGGGTCGATCGCCTCGCTTGATTCTGGGCGAGCGGATGCTGCGGCTAATCTCCGCGCAGCACGCCGAGGGCGTGCGAGAGGTCGGCCGGGTAGTCGGCGTTGTAGGTGACCCATTCGTGACTGTCCGGGTGGGTGAAGGCCAGCTGCTTGGCGTGCAGCCATTGCCGTTTCAGGCCGAGCCGGGCGGTGATCGATGGATCGGCGCCGTACATGGCGTCGCCGACACACGGATGCCGCTGGGCCGTCATGTGCACCCGAATCTGGTGGGTGCGCCCCGTCTCCAGGTGCACCTCGAGCAGGGAACCGTAGGGGAAAGCTTCGAGGGTCTCATAGTGGGTGATCGATGGCTTGCCATCGGCCATGACCGCGAACTTCCAGTCCGACCGCGGGTGGCGACCGATCGGGGCGTCGATCGTTCCGGTCAGCGGGTCGGGATGACCCTGCACGACGGTGTGGTAGATCTTCTGCACCTCGCGGTCATGGAAGGCCTTCTTGAGCGCCGTGTAGGCCGTCTCCGACTTGGCCACGACCATGAGCCCGCTGGTGCCGACGTCGAGGCGGTGCACGATGCCGGCGCGTTCCGCCGCGCCGGAGGTCGCGATGCGGAATCCAGCCGCCGCGAGGGCGCCCGGAACGGTCGGCCCGGTCCAGCCGACGCTCGCGTGCGCGGCGACCCCGGCGGGCTTGTTAATGACGACGATGCTCTCGTCGTCGTGCACGATCGTCAGGTCGGGTACGGCGATGGGGATGATGCGCAGCGGCTGCTTGGGCTGCCAGGTGACTTCGATCCAGGCTCCGGCTCGCAGCCGGTCGGACTTGCCGACGACGGTGCCGTCGACCACGACGCCGCCGGCTTCGGAGACCTCGGCGGCGAAGCTGCGGGAGAATCCGAACAGCTTGGCCAAACCGGCGTCAACGCGCACGCCCTCCAGCCCGTCGGGCAGGGGCAGGGAGCGACTCTCCGAGCTGCCGGTCATGGGCGCGGCTCGGTGGTCGGTGTCTCGGCCGGTGCAGCTGCGGTTGGTGCGGTGGTGGGTGTTTCTGGAGTCACAGCATCCGTTTGTTTCAAGGTTGACGCAGTCTTCTTGCTTTCGGCCACGACCTTGTTGCCATCGAGGCCGATGCCGCGGATGGTCAGGATCATGAACATGGCCATGCTGGTCACGATGGCCATGTCGGCCACGTTGTAGATCGCCGGCAGCATCCAGGGCGTTGAGATGAAGTCGATGACGTGGCCGAGCCCGAAACCGGGCACGCGCAGCAGGCGATCGGTCAGGTTGCCGAGCACACCGCCCAGCAGCAGGCCGAAGACGAGTCCCCAGGCGAGCGAGCGGATGCGCCGGGCGAACCAGATAATGAACACCACGACGGCCGCGGCGATGATCGAAAAGATCCAGGTGGATCCGCTCGCGAGGGAGAACGCGGCACCCGGGTTCCGAACGAAGTGCAGTTGCAGCACATCGTTCAGAACCCGGATGACGGAGCCCTCCGTCATCGACGCGACGACGAGGTACTTACTGATTTGATCGAGCGCGTAAACGCCGAGCGCGACGAGGGCTAGAACGATAAGCGCTCGCGAACGCTTCTTCGTTCGGGCCCTAGGCTCCAAAGCCCTGGAAGCTGGGCTTCGAGCTCGAGTCGGACGACGGCGAGTCGACCGAGCTCGCGTCGAGGTCGTTCAGCTGACCCTCGATGTAGCTCTTGAGCTTGAGGCGGTACTCACGCTCGAACGTGCGCAGGCCATCGATCTTGCCCTCGAGCGCCGTGCGCTCCAGGTCGAGCTTCTGCAGCTGAACGCGCTGCTGTGTCTCGGCTTCGGCGATGACGCGAGCGGCGGTGGCGTGACCTTCAGCGATCAGGGCATCGCGCTTCTCGGCGCCTTCCTTGACGTGTTCCTCGTGCAGGCGGCGAGCCAGCTGCAGCAGGTTGGTCGTGCCGGCGGTCTCGTCGATCGGCGTCGGTACGATCGGCGCAGCCGCGGCCACGGGGGCAGCGACGGCAACCGGTTCGGCGACCACTGCGGCAACCGGAGCGGACTCGACTGCGGGGGCAGCTTCGGAGCCGGCCCCGCCGCGCAGTTCTTCGTTTTCCTTGGTCAGGCGACGCAGTTCGACGACGACCTCATCGAGGAAGTCATCGACCTCATCCTGGTCGTATCCCTCGCGGAACTTGGTCGACTGGAACCTTTTATTGACTACATCTTCCGGAGTTAGCGCCATGGCTTTTCACCCTCAAAACTAATATTTGTTGCGAACATTTGACTTACTCGAGCAATTGATTGCTTCGAGCATATGAATGACTTGAGCAGTTGAATGACTGGGTCCTAGGAACAACCCGAGCTGCCGACGAGCGAGTATGGGCTCACGGCGAACCATCATCGGACAAGGATACATGCCCCGGTGGGGCTATTTACAGTAAGCCCGACAGAGACATGCCCACGATGCAGCACAGCATCGTCAGTGTGAAACCGAAATCCAACGCGATGGGACCGATCCGAAGCGGCGGTACCAGTTTTCGAAAGAACTGCACCGGCGGATCGGTCAGCGTGTAGACGAGCTCCACCAGCACGAGCAAGAAGCCCTGCGGCCGCCACGAACGATTCACGCCGCGCACGAGGTCGATGATGAATCGACCCCACAGCACGAGGAAGTACATAAAGAACAGGAAGTAGAAGAGATTCCCGAGAATCGGTATACCAGTCACAGTTCAGTTTAGCCTTGCGCGAAGAAGGAGCCGTCCTCAGCGCCCTCTTCGGTCGTGCTGTCGCCGGAGACGACGACGTGGGACGGCGACAGCAGGAAGACCTTGGCGGTGACCCGCTCGATCTTGCCGTACAGTCCCTGAGATAGGCCGCTGGCGAAGTCAATGAGGCGGCGAGCGTCGCCGTCGCTCATCTGCGACAGGTTGATAATGACCGGGATGCCGTCACGGAAGGATTCGGCGATGACCTGGGCGTCCTTGTAAGCGCGCGGGTGAACGGTGAGAATTTCATTCATTTCGGACGCAACCACATTCTGGGGGGTCGAAGTCTTGCGCAGGGGGGTGACCGGTGCACGACCGGCGGTGTTCTGGGCTGCGCTGGAGTGCGCGGCGGTACCGTGGGGCGTGTTGTCGTGCCCACGGGCCGGCACAGCGCTCACATGGTTCGTGTTGGCAGCACCTTGGGCGCCGGCGGGCGCCTGGTACTCCAGCTCTTCGTCTGCCAGACCCAGATAGACCATGGTTTTCTTGAGCGGGTTGGACATGTCGACCTCCGTGTTGGTTTGCTTCTTCGAGATTAACTGAACGCCGGACGATTACCGGTGATTGCGGTGCCAATTCTTAGGTGTGTCGCCCCTTCGAGCACGGCGGCGGCGTAGTCCTGGCTCATACCCATCGACAGCGCCGTGGCCGCGGGGGCCTGGCTGCAAATCTGCACACTGAGCTCGCGCACGCGCGCAAACGCGCGGCGTGGTTCCTCCGCCAGCGGCGCAACGGCCATGAGCCCCAGCAGGTGCACGCCGGGCGCGGCGAGAACAGTGTCGACCAGGGCCGGCAGGTTCGCGGGATCCACGCCGCCGCGAGCCGCATCATCCGTTAAATTGACCTGAATGAAGCAATCGATGGTCGATTCCCCCGAGGCGAGTGCGGCCACAAGCGAGTCCCGATCAACCGAGTGGATGACGTCGGCGTAGGCGCGCACCTGGCGCGCCTTCTTGCCCTGCACCTGTCCGACAAAATGCCAGGTCAGGTCGAGCTCGGCGAGCTCAGCGGCCTTGGACTGCGCCTCCTGGTGTCGATTCTCCCCCACGTGGCGCACCCCGAGGGCGTACAACGCTTCGATCAGCGACACCGGATGAAACTTGGTGACGACGATCGTCGTGACCTCGGCCGCATCGCGACCGGCCTCGCGGGCGGCGTCGGTCACACCAGCGCGCACGGTTTCGAGACGGGTGGCCAGATCGACCGGTGCCGCGCCTGGAGATACCATGCTCATGATGTTCGGTTCGTTTCGTTTCGTTTCAGGCGATTAAGGCACGATACCGGGGCCGACTGAGTCGGCCCCGGGAGGGATCTCGTCCTACTTGAGGAAGTCCGGGATGTCCAGGTCGTCGGCTTCTTCTTCGAAGGCCGGGTCGGCCACGGTGACGCCGTTCGCGGAGTCGGAACCACCCCAGACTGAGGCCGCAAGCTCGCCATCGCTGTAGCTGCCCGAGTCGGTGGCCGGCGCGCCGGCTGCTCCAGCGAATGCCGCTCCGGCTGCCGTACCGGCACCGGCCGCGATGCCGGCAGCAACGAGGTCGGCACGCCGCACCTCGACCGCCTTGGCGCCGGGCTCGCCGCCATCAAAGCCGGCGGCGATAACAGTGACTCGTACCTCGTCGCCGAGGGTGTCATCGATGACGGCACCGAAGATGATGTTCGCTTCGGGGTGCACTGCTTCCTGCACGAGGCGGGCCGCATCATTGATCTCGAAGATTCCAAGGTTGGAGCCACCCTGGATCGACAGCAGCACGCCATGCGCGCCATCGATCGAGGCCTCAAGCAACGGCGAGGCCACGGCCAGTTCGGCAGCCTTGATGGCACGGTCGGCGCCGCGAGCGGAGCCGATACCCATGAGTGCGGATCCTGCGCCCTGCATGACCGACTTGACGTCGGCGAAGTCGAGGTTGATCAGGCCGGGGGTGGTGATCAGGTCGGTGATGCCCTGCACACCGGCGAGGAGCACCTGGTCGGCGGTCGCGAAGGCCTCGAGCATGCTGATGCCGCGGTCGCTGATCTCGAGCAGGCGATCGTTGGGCACGACGATAAGGGTGTCGACCTCGTTCTTGAGCGAGGCAACGCCGGTCTCGGCCTGAGCCTGACGACGCTTGCCCTCGAAGCCGAACGGCTTGGTGACGACACCGATGGTGAGGGCACCAATCGACTTGGCGATGCGGGCGACGACGGGGGCGCCACCGGTTCCGGTGCCACCACCCTCGCCAGCGGTGACGAAGACCATGTCGGCCCCGGCGAGGGCTTCCTCGATCTCTTCGGCGTGATCCTCGGCGGCGCGGCGACCCACCTCGGGGTCCGCGCCGGCACCGAGGCCGCGGGTGAGGTCACGACCGACGTCGAGCTTGACGTCGGCGTCGCTCATGAGCAGAGCCTGGGCATCCGTATTGATGGCGATGAACTCGACACCGCGGAGGCCCAGTTCGATCATGCGGTTGACGGCGTTGACGCCACCACCGCCGATGCCGACAACCTTGATGACGGCTAGATAATTTTGATTGTTTGACACGTCCGGCCTCCGGGTGGAACCCTAAACCTCTAGTCGAGGTTTAAAGTTATGCTGAGTATGCAATTCCTGATTACGAAAGTATGCGGGCGAGGCGCGCGAATGGGGAGGCACGCCCGCGTGTCGCGAAGTACACGCAGAATCCGTTGCCGCGACCCTCCGCACGGCTCCTTGCGAGCCGCTTGGCCGTCTATTTTGCGCCTCATGCGCCAACGATGGCCGTTGCTGCGGTTACCGTAGCGGCCACCCAAGTCTGTCGCGGTGGGCTCACGGCGAACTAGCGCAGCACGGCGCTGTCGGGCGAGGAGACGTCGTACTCGTTGACCGTGCCGGCCGGGTGGCCGACCAGCAGAGCGGCGAGCACGACGGCCTTGTACTCCGACTTCTCCGCGCTGCCCCAGACCACCCGTTCGCCGCCGAGCAGGCTGAGCGTAACGTCATCCGTGGTGACGGCGGTGACGGAATCCAATTGCGTGCGGATACTTTCGGGCAACACGGCGAGCACGGCGGCAGCGGCGGTGAATCCGGCGCTGTCGACGCCATCCGGAGCTTCGATGAGCGGGTAGCCGACGGCGCGCTCCGGCGTTGTTTCCACAACGACGCCAGCGGCATCGACGAGGTCGAAGCCGGTCGCACCAGCGAGGACGCCCACCGGAACCCGTTCGATGACCCGCACCACTACCGTGCCCGGCGGGCGGCTTTCGGTGACATAACTTTGAATGAGCTTGAACTGGGAGAGTTCGGTCTTGACCTCGTCCGCGTCGAGGAGCGGCAACGGAGTGCCGAGCTGGTCGGCGAGGGCGGCCGCGACGTCGCCAGCGGGAATCCGGCTGGTGCCGACGACCTCGATCGTGCGCAGCGCCATGAGCGGCGAGTAGGCGGCGCCGATGATGAGACCAAAGGCGAGAGCGACGCTGCCGCCCCCGACAATCCAGGCGATACGACGGCGCCGGGTACGCCCGGTGAACCGACGCACCTCCGCGCGTTCGAAGCGTTTGCGGGCGCGTTGAGCTGCCCGCAAGACCGACCGTGCTGCGCGGACCCCCGCGGTTCCGCCGCTCGGCAGCCCGGCTGGCGCGGCCGTCGTCGACGTCCGCCGGGTCACGGGCATCGCCGAGGTTGCTGCGCCCGTCGTTGACCTGGGGGTCGTGAGTGCGGCCAGGTCTGCCGCGGTGACAGGCTCGCTCAGATCTGCTGAAACCGGTGAACCGGATGCCCCGGCCCCCGGGATGGCTATCGGCTCCGTCGTCGTGTCGGAGCCATCGAACGACCTTGCGGACGGTGTCGAGGACTTCTGGAGCAGCGGCTTCGAGGACGGCTTTACGAACGGTGTCGACGACACCGTCGAGGGGTCATGCGACCCGCTCTTCCCGCCGGTGCCTCCACGGGGGAACGCCTTCGGGGCCGTCACCGAACCCGCGGCGGCGCCGGTCGGGCCGTCGGCTTTCTGGTTCGGCTCCGTCTGCGGCCGGGCACGCGAGTGCTTCGCCGCTGGAGTCGCCTGAGCCGACGACTTTGAGCGAGCCGGTTTCGCCGCTGGAGTGGGCTGAGCGGTCGACGGAGCGTCCGACTGAACCCGAGTCGGTTTCGCCGCTGGGGTCGGGGTCGCCTTGGCCGGGCGCTCGAAGCCGGCCGGCCGCCTCACCGCCACCTCATCCGCGTGCCTGTACGAGTGCGGCGAGCATCTGGGGAACGATGCGGTTCACGTCACCACAGCCAAGGGTGACCACGAAGTCGCCCTCGCGGGCGATGCTGGCGAGGTAATCAGCGGCATCCTGCCAGTCCGGCACGTAAGCGACGTGCGACGGTTCGCGGAACCGCTCGGACACGAGCGCTCCGGTCACGCCGGGCTCCGGGTCTTCGCGGGCGCCGTACACCGCGAGCACGATGGTCTGATCGGCAAAGTTCTCGAGCACGTCGGCGAATTCCTGGGCGAACAGGCGGGTGCGACTGTACAGGTGCGGTTGGTGCACCGCGATGATGCGGCCCTCCCCCACGACGGTGCGCGCGGCCGCGAGGGCTGCGGCGACCTCGGTCGGGTGGTGGGCGTAATCATCGTAGACGCTGACGCCGCCGACGGTGCCGTGCAGTTCGAACCGGCGTTGAGTGCCGCCGAAGCCGGCGATCGCGTCGAGGCTCGCCGCAGGTTCGAAGCCGAGCCCGACCAGCACGGCGAAGGCGCCGGCGGCGTTGATGGCGTTGTGCTTGCCGGGAATGCGCAGGGTGGCGCTGTAATCCTGACCCTGCCAGGCGACGCTGAAGCTCACCGGACCGGTCGTGGTGATGGAGTGCACGCGAACGGTGGACTCGGGGTGCTCGCCGAACGTGATCACGCGCGCGGCGGCATCCGCTTCGGTCCGGCCGGCGGTGATCGTTGCGGTGACCCGCACGGCGCCGACATCGTCGGAGGAGATGACGACGAGCTCGCTGGCCTTGGTGCTGAACTGGACGAACGCGGCCTCGAACGCTTCGAGCGAGCCGTAGTGGTCGAGGTGGTCGGGGTCGACGTTTGTGATCAGGGCTACCGCCGTGTGGTACAGCAGGAAGGAGCCGTCGGATTCGTCGGCTTCGACCACGAACAGGTCGTCGGCTCCGCTGGCGGAACTCACCCCGAGGGATTCGATCACGCCGCCGTTGACGAAGCTCGGGTCCTGGCCGAGGCCGAGCAGCGCGGTGACGATCATTCCGGTTGAGGTGGTCTTGCCATGGGCGCCCGCGACGGAAACGAGGCGGTGCTCGCGAATGAGCCAGGCGAGGGCCTGCGCGCGGTGCAGCACCGGCAGGCCGCGCTCATTGGCGAGCACGTATTCTGGGTTGTCCTGCCAGAGCGCGCCGGTGACGACGAGGGTGTCGGCCGCGCCGACATTGGCCGCATCGTGACCGATGAACACGTTCGCACCGAGTTCCCGCAGCGCCTGCACGTTGGGCGAATCCTTGGCGTCGGAGCCGGTGACCGTATAGCCCTGGTTCAGGAACAGGCGGGCGATTCCGCTCATTCCGGAGCCTCCGATGCCCACGAAGTGCACACGTCCGAGGTTCTCGGGAATGGTCAGGGTGAGGTCTGGTTTGATCACGGTGGTGCGCTCTTCTCGATCGAAGCAAATAAAACAGTTGGTGCGGGCACTACGTTACGCGTGCCGCCCGACACTCAGGTCGTGAGCGCCCCGTGCACCAGGTCGAGCATGCGGGCAGTGCCGTCCAGCACACCGACGGATGCCGCCCCCCGCCCCATCTTCGCCAGCTGCGGCCGGTCACCCAACAGGGTCACCAGCTCGCTGCGAACCCAGGCCGGCACGAAGTCCGCGTCATCGATCAGCACACCGCCGCCGACGGCCAGCACCGGCGCGGCATTAAAGCGCTGCTCGCCGTTGCCGACCGGATACGGCACGTATACGGCCGGAATGCCGAGCGCGCAGAGTTCGCTGACCGTCGCCGCTCCCGCCCGGGTCACGGCGCAATCGGCTGTGGCGAGGGCCAGGTCCATGCGATCGCAGTAGGCGACCAGGTGGTAGTTCGGCACGCCGGGGTCGACGATCTCGGAATTGGACCCGGTGATGTGCAGCACCTGCCATCCGGCGGCCACGAGCGCGGGCGCCGAGGCCAGAATGGTCGCGTTGAGCTTGCGCGCGCCGAGCGATCCCCCGGTGACCAGCAGCACGGGACGATCGGCCTCGAGCGAGAAGAACGCGAGGGCCTCGGCGCGAACGGCCGATCGGTCGAGCTGTTCGATTTCGGGCCGGAGCGGCATTCCGACGAAGCGAGCGTGCCGAATCGGGGTGCCGGCGAAAGCGACACCGACGTACTCGGTCAGGCGGGCGCCGAGTTTGTTGGCCAGGCCCGGCTTGGCGTTGGCCTCGTGGATGACAATCGGCACCCCCGCACGCCGGGCCGCGAGGTAGGCCGGCGTGGAGACATACCCGCCGAAGCCCACGACCACGTCGACCTTGCGAGAGCGAATGACCGCGGCCACTCCGCGCACGGCCGCGCTGAAGCGTGGCAGAAAGGCCAGGGCCGCCCAGTTCGGCCGGCGCGGAAACGGCACCCGGGGAACGACGATGAGTTCGTAGCCGCGGGCCGGAACCAGGCGCGCCTCGAGACCTTCGGCGGTGCCGAGAACCAACACCGTGGCATCCGCTTCGCTGGCGCGAATGCGGTCTGCGACGGCGAGCAGGGGGTTGACGTGGCCGGCGGTGCCGCCGCCCGCCAGAAGGTAGGTAGTCATGCTCGGTCAGCCTCGATAAGGTTGGGGTCGTGAAAGGCGCTCTCGGCGTCGCTCGAGCGGTCGCCGCGGGCGAAGGAGAGCACGATGCCGATCGCGACGAGGGTGGTGAGCAGGGCGGTACCTCCGGCCGAGATGAGCGGCAGCGGTACACCCAACACGGGGAACACGCCGAGAACCACGCCGATATTGACGAAGGCCTGTCCAATGATCCAAACCATGGCGGCGGCGGTGGAGACCTTGGCCTGCACGGTCGTGGCCGCGCGCATAATGCGCAAAAAGGCGAAGGCCAGCAGAATGAACATGCCGAGGACGACGATGCAGCCGATCAGGCCGAGTTCTTCGCCGATGATGGCGAAGATGTAGTCGTTGTCGGCGGCCGGCAGCCAGGACCATTTGGCCTTGGAGTTTCCGAGCCCGACGCCCAAGATTCCGCCGTTAGCGAGGGCCCAGGTGCCGTGCAGCGGCTGCCAGCAACTCGAGGAGATCTCCCCGACCAGCTCCGTGCAGCCCTCGTTGAGAAAGCTCGTGATGCGAGTCAACCGGTTGGGGCTCGCGATGGCCAGCACAACCGCTGCGCCGACGCCGACCAGCAGCGGTACCGCGAGCAAGCGCAGTTTGACGCCGGCGAAGAACAGCGCACCGAACAGAATGCCGGCCATGATCATCGTGGTTCCGAGGTCACCGCCGAGCATGACGAGAAATGCTGCGCCGCCGCCGACCCCGAAGACTGGAATGAACACGTGCTTCCAGTCGTGCAGCTGGTGCTGCTTCTTTGAGAGGATCACGCCGAGCCAGATGACCAGGGCAACCTTGATGCCCTCGGACGGCTGAAACTGAATGCCGAAGATGTTCAGCCAGTTGGTGTTGCCGCCGGTGCCGACGCCAAGGCCGGTGGCCACGACCAGAAACTGAAAGAAGCAGGTGATCAGCATCGCCGGCCAGGCCACGCGACGCCAAAAAGCGAGCGGCAGCCGGCTCACGACGAGCATGAGCGGAATGCCGATCAGAGCGAACATACCCTGGCGCAGGATCCCGCCGAAGAAGCCCATATCGGCCAGAAAGGAATCGACCGACGACGACGACAGCACCATGATGAGACCGAAAACCACCAGGAACAGGGTGGTGCCGAGCAGCAGAAAGTAGTTGCCGCCCTCGGCCTTGAACACCCGACCGAGATTGATTCGGACCTGTGCGCCGCCCGCCGCCGCCTGTTCGGGAATCCGCGCCGGGCGCCCGGGGCGCGCCCCCGGATTGGGGCGTTTTCCGGGTGCGGCACCCGTGCTGTCCGGGTTCTGCCCGGCCGGGCGAGAGGCGGGGTTGCGAGGCACCTGTACCATCCGCGTCACCTGCCCAAGAAGTCGTGTACTGCCTGATTGAAAAGCCGGCCGCGTTCGGCATAGCTCTCGAACTGATCCATCGATGCGGCGGCCGGTGCGAGCAGAACGGTGTCGCCGGCCTGCGCGATCGAGGCTGCCAGCCGCACCGCAGCCGTCATCACCGGTTCGCCTCCGTTGGATACAGTGTCGTTCGCGTCAATCTCAAACACGGTCAGGTCGGGGGCGTGTCGCGCGAATGCTTCGCGGACTGCCACCCGGTCGACGCCGATGATGACGGCGCCGCGGAGTCGGCCGATGTGCTTCTGCACGAGCTCGGCGATGTCGACGCCCTTGAGCAGCCCGCCGACCACCCACACGACTGACTCATAGGCCGCCAGCGAGGCATCGGCGGCGTGCGGGTTGGTGGCTTTGGAATCGTCGATCCACTCCACATCGTCGGCGATCGCGACCGTTTCGATGCGGTGTGCGTCGAGGTGGAAGGTTTCGAGCGCGCGGTGGATGGTCGCCGGCTCGACCCCGAACGACCGGGCCAGGGAGCTCGCGGCGAGCACGTCCATGATCACGTGCGGGGCGCCGAGCCCGGCCGCGACGAGGTGCGGCACGGTGGTCAGTTCCAGGGCCCGTTCGAAGCGGTCCTCGAGAAAGGCCCGGTCGCAGACGATGCCGTCGACGATCCCTAATTCGCTCGGTCCTGGCACGCCGAGACCGAAACCGATCGCGCGGGCGCCGTCCTGCACGTCGGCGTCCTGCACCATCGCGAGGGTCGCGGCATCCGCTGTGTTGTAGACGCAGGCCACCGCCGTGTTCAGGTACACCTTCGCCTTGGCCGCGCGGTAGGCCGCAGCGGAGCCGTGCCAGTCAAGGTGATCATCGGCGATGTTGAGGCAGAGGCTGGCCCAGGGACGTAGGGCGCCCGGGCCGTTTGCGGGCAGGTGGTGCAGTTGGTAGCTCGACAGTTCGACGACGAGCACGTCCCAGCCCTGCGGGTCACGAATGGCGTCAAGTACGGGCACGCCAATATTGCCGCAGGGGGCGACCCGGCTGCCGTGCGCGCCAAGCATCGTGGCGGTCAGCTGCACCGTGGTGGTCTTGCCGTTGGTGCCGGTGACGAGCAACCACTCGGCCGGAGTGCCGACCTTGTCGCGAAGCCGCCAGGCCAACTCGATGTCGCCCCAGACCGGCACGTTGTGCTCCACCGCCCAGAGCAGCAGGGGATGATCTGGGTGAAATCCCGGCGAGACGATGATCAATTCCGGTAGCTGCGCCGCCAGCTCAGCCGGCACCTGACGCAGGTCAGCCTGCACGAACGGCACCCCGAGCACCCCGAGCAGGTCGAAGCGTTCGTCGGCGCCCGGCGAGGCGAGCACGAGCACGTCTGCACCCAGTTCCGCGAGGGTATCGGCGGCGGCAAAGCCGGTCACGCCGAGACCGAGCACGGCGACGCGCAGGCCTCGCCAGTCGGCGTGCCAGCTGACCAGCCCGTTCAGGCGGTCGCCGGCAGCGGGGGTTTTAGAGTTCACTATTGCGACAGCCATTCGAGGTAGAACGAGCCGACACCGGCGGCGACGAGCAGGCCGCCGATGATCCAGAACCGCACGACAACCGTGACTTCGGCCCAGTCCTTGAGCTCAAAGTGATGATGGACCGGACTCATCAGGAAGATGCGTTTACCGTGGGTGATCTTGAAGTACGCGCGTTGCACGATGACCGAGCCGGCTTCCATCACGAACAGGCCACCGATGAGCACGAGGAGCAGTTCGGTACGGCTGAGAATGGCGAGGGCGGCCAGCGCCCCGCCGAGGGCGAGCGAGCCGGTGTCGCCGAGAAAGATCTTGGCCGGTGAGGTGTTCCACCAGAGAAACCCGATCAGGCCGCCGACGATGGTTGCGGCGACGATGGCGAGGTCGAAGGAGTCGGGGCCGAGGTAGCACTTGTACTGGTCGGCGGCATCCGCTCCTCCGAAGCAGCTCTGGTTGGACTGCCAGAACCCGATCACGACGAAGGATCCAATGGCGAAAATGGATGCTCCGGTGGCGAGGCCATCGAGACCGTCGGTGACGTTCACTCCGTTCGAGGTCGCGGCCACGATCAGGCAGATCCAGAGCAGGAACACGGTGATGCCGATGAACGTGCCCAGTTTCATAAAGTCAAGCGGCAGGTCCCGAATGAAGGAAACGCTCGTCGAGGCGGGGGTCTGACCGTTGCGGTCGACGAATTGCAGCGACAGCACGCCGAAGGCACCGGCGACGATGACCTGCCCGAGCACCTTGGACCAGCCGCCGAGGCCGAGACTGCGCTGGTTGCGGGTCTTCAGAAAGTCGTCGAGAAACCCGACCAGTCCGAGGCCGACCATCATGAACAGCACGAGCAGCGGCGAGGGGGTGAACGGTCGTTGCTCGATCAGCATGGCGGTGAAATAGCTGATCAACACACCCAGGATGATGATGATTCCGCCCATGGTGGCGGTGCCGCGCTTGGCGTGGTGGCTCTTCGGCCCATCGTCGCGAATGAACTGGCCCCAGCCGAACTTCTTGAACAGCCGAATGAACAGCGGCGTCAGAAACAGGGTGAAGGCGAGTGAAAACGCGCCGGAAAGTAGCAGGACTCTCACGAGAACAAGTCTCCCAGTCGATCGCCGAGGAACCGCAGACCCGCGGAGTTGGATGACTTGACGAGCACGGTATCGCCCGGATTCACTGAGCTGCGCACCAGTTCGAAGGCCTCATCCGGCGTGTCGACATAGGCAGACTCACCGTCCCAGGACCCCTCGTTGATGGTGCTGATATGCATGCGGCGGGCACCTCGCCCGACCACGATCACCTGCGAGATATTGAGGCGCACGGCGAGCAGGCCGATACGATCGTGCTCCTCACCGGCCAGTTCGCCCAGTTCGGCCATTTCGCCGAGCACGGCGATGGTGCGCTTTCCGGGGGTACCGATCTGGGCGAGAGTCTTGAGCGCGGCGCTCATCGAGTCGGGGCTTGCGTTGTAGGCGTCGTTGATGACGGTGACATCGTCCTTGCCGCCGAGAACCTCCATGCGCCAGCGTTCGGCCCGGGTCGTGGCCTCGAGCGCGGCGACGATGTCGGGCAGCGAGACCCCGAGTACTTCAGCGGCAGCGGCAGCGGCGAGGGCGTTCATAACGTGGTGTTCGCCGAGCACCCGGAACACGACCGGAGCGCTCTGCCCGCCGGCGAGGTGCAGGGTGAACGTTGTGCCGGTGCGGCTTCCGTGCAGGGCGCTCGCGCGCACGTCGACCTGACCGTACTCGCCGAAGCGCACGATGCGGGCCGGGGTGAGCGCGGCCATCTGCGCGACGCGCGGATCGTCTGCATTCAGCACCGCGACATCCGTTTCGAGCAGGTCGGTGACCATCTCGGATTTGGCGCGAACGGTGGCATCAAGATCGCCGAACTCGCCGGCGTGGGCGAGGCCGACGGAAAGCACGATCCCCACGTCGGGCCGGGCCAGGCGCACCAGGTGCGCGATCGCACCTTCGCTGCTGGCGCCCATCTCGATCACGAGAAAACGAGTCTCGGCCGTGACCTCGAGCATGGTCATCGGCGCGCCGACCTGGTTATTGAAGGATCCACGCGGGGCGACGGTCGGGCCGACCCGTTCGAGCATGCTGCGCAGCAGGTTCTTGGTGGTGGTCTTGCCGTTCGAGCCGGTGACGGCGACAACCTTGAGCGTTCCGGCCGCGCGTACCCGGGCGACCACGGCCGCGGCGAGGGCGCCGAGCGCGGCCACGGCATCAGCGACGACGATCTGGGTGACCGGCAGGTCGAGCGTTCGCTCGACGATCAATAGGGCGGCACCGCGCTCGGCGGCGACCGGCGCGAACAGGTGGCCGTCGGTCACCGCGCCGGGCTTGGCAACGAAGATGGAGCCTGGCTCGATCAGGCGGGAGTCGGTCTGGACCGAGCCGTTGATCTGGTCAGCGGCTTCGGCCGGACCGGCCAAGTGCAGCGCACCGTTGACGGCCTCGGTGATCTCGGTCAGGGAGAGGGCAATCATTTACAGCCACCCTGCCGAACGCAGCGCTTCGCGAGCATCCTCTCGGGCGGAGTAGGGCAGTTTCTTGCCTTGTACCTCGTGGTAGTCCTCATGGCCTGGGCCGGCATACAGAATGGTGTCTCCTTCGTGTGCCAGTGACAACGCCGTGCGGAATGCCGCACGAGGGTTGGCCACCTCGTAGAACTCGCCGTCGGGAACGGCCGCGCGCGCTGCGTCAAGCAAGACAGCACGGATGCTCGCGGCGTCTTCGTAGCGCGGGTGGAAGTCGGTCACGACCACGATATCGCTGCCCCGGGCAGCGATCGCGCCCATATCGGCGCGTTTCGTGGTGTCACGGTCACCGTCAGCGCCGAACAGCATGATCAGCTTGCCGGGGGTGAATTTGCGCAGGGCCGCGAGGGTATTGAGGAAGGCGTCCGGACTGTGCCCGTAGTCGATGTAGACGAGCGGGCCCCGGTCGCCGGAGATGCGCTCGGCCCGGCCGGGAATGTAAGCGACGATGCCGCCGTCGCGGTCGAGGGTGTGCTGAATCGCCTCGAGGTCGAAGCCAGATTCGACCAGCATGACGATGGCGAGGGCGGCGTTCGCAGCCATGTACCAGCCGAGCAGGGGAACCCGGGTGCGCAGGCGCCGGCCGTCCGGCCCGTCGAGCACGAAATCGGTGTGGCTGGCGGTTTCACCGACCACGGTCATGCGCCAGTCGGCGTCAATGTCCGTATGGTTAGTGATCGTCGTGACCGGGATGCGGCATTCGTCGGCGATGCGCCGGCCCCAGTCGGTGTCAACGGTGACGACGCCGCGGTGCGAGCGGTCGGGCTGGAACAGCTCGAGCTTGGCCTGAAAGTAGTCGTCCATCGCCGCGTAGTCATCGAGGTGGTCGTGGCTGAGGTTGGTGAACGCGGCGACGTCGAAGACCAGCCCGTCGACCCGGTAGCGGCTGAGCGCCTGGGCCGACACCTCGATGCCGACCGCGCGCACCTCGGCCTCGTTCATGCGGGCGAGCAGGGCGTGCAGTTCGCTCGCCTCCGGGGTGGTCAGCGCACTGGTCACGGCGAGGTCACCGATGCGGCGCTCGGCGGTGGAGGTCAGCCCGGAGACGATGCCGAGCTGGTTCAGGATGCCGAAGAGCAGGTAGACCACGCTGGTCTTGCCGTTCGTGCCGGTCACCGCGAACAGGGTCGCCGGGTTGTCGGCGGTGCGGTAGATCCACCCGGAGACGGCGCCGAGCGCTGCGCGGGCGTCCGGGGTGACGAGCACGGGGAGCCCGCTGCCCGCGGCCAGCAGCGCCCCGGCCTGGTCGGTCAGGATAGCCACGGCACCGGCCTCTGCCGCGGCGGCGGCGAAGGTGGCTCCGTGCAGGTGCGCTCCGGGTACGCCGACGTAAAGGTCACCGGGCTGCACCGTGCGGGAGCTCAGACTCACCCCGGTGACTTCAAGACCGTCGATGTCTCCACGTAGTTCTAGATCAAATTCGGCAACCAATCCCGACAACGACCGCGGAACGGGATGCTCGGGACGGAGAGCCGACGGCGCCAATTCAGACACGCAGGGCTCGCTTTCTTACCAGGTGGACGGAAGATCGGGCGCACTCGCGCCGGAGGGAACCGCCCGGTACTTTTTCAAAACCTGGCTCATGATCTCCTGGAAGACCGGAGCCGGTGCGGCAGATGTGTTCAGTTTAACAGGATCGGCGAGGCTGACCGAGACTACGTACTGTGGATCGTCGGCCGGGGCGAACCCGGAAACCGAAACGAGGTACCCGTTAGAGTACCCACCGTGCCCGTCGGGCATCTGGGCGGTGCCGGTCTTAGCGGCGACGCGATAGCCCGGAATGTTCCACTTACTGTTCACCCAGCTCTTCTGATATACCATCTCGAGCACGTCGCTCGTGTCGTTCGCCGCGCTTTCGGAGAGCACCCGGGTGCCGGCGGCATCGGGCACATTGGTCAGCGTGCCGTCGGCCTGCCGGCAGCCCTCCACCAGTTGCACCGGCATGCGCACGCCGTCGTTGGCGATGGTCTGGTAGATGCTGGCGATCTGGAGGGCGCTCGTGGTCAGGCCCTGCCCGAACATGGTCGCGTAGCTGGTTTGGTTGTCCCATTCGTCGGCGGGGTGCAGAATGCCGCCGTCTTCGCGCGGGAATCCGGTCTCCGTGGCGGTGCCCACTCCGAAGGCCTTCATATAGTCGTAGCGCTGCTGATCGGTGAGCATCTCGCCGAACTTGGACATGCCGGTGTTGCTCGAGTCGATCAGCACCCCGGTGAGGGTCATGTTCTGGTCGGGGTGCGAGTGGCTGTCATTGATATTGGCGCCGTTGGAGGGCAGGTAGCGGTAGGGCGAGACGACGCCGGTATCGAGTGTGGCAACGCCGGCATCGAGAACGGATGCCGCGGTGAGCGCTTTGAAGGTCGACCCCGGTTCGAAAGACTGGGTAAAGGCCCGGGATCCGCGATCATCGGGGTTTTCGGTACCGCCCACATTGTTCGGGTCGACCGAGGGGTAGTCGGCGACGGCGAGAAGTTTGCCGGTCTTGGCGTCCTGCACGACCGCGTTCGCCCAGGCGGCTCCGGTCTCTTGCGCCCGAGCGGCAAGGGTCTGCTGCACGAACCATTGCAGGTCAGAGTCGATGGTGGTGACGACGTCGCCGCCGTCAACGGCCTCGGTGCTCGTGACGCTGCTACCCGGGATGCGCACGCCGTCGGCTCCCTTTTCATAGGTTTCCGAACCGTTGGTGGAGGCCAGGCAGGCGTCCTGCCCGGATTCGAGGCCGGCTTGCGGCACTCCCTCCCCCGACAGAAAGCCGAGCAGATTGCCGGCGACGGCTCCGTTCGGGTAGACCCGGCTCGGGCTGTTCTCGGAGTACGTCCACGGAATGTGCAGCTCCTGCACTGCGCGTAGCACGTCGACGTCGACCTTCTGGGCGATGTAGGCGAAATTCGCCTTGGCGTTGGCCTCGAGGGCGGTGGAAATGGTCAGCAGAATGGCGTCACCGGTCTGCCCGGTGGCGGCACCGATTTCGGCGGCCGCCTCGGCCACCGAGACCTCGACCTTTTTTCCGTCGACCGTGCGTTTGAAGGGGGTGGCGTTGACCGGCGACATGGTGATGTTGTAGCGCATGACCGTTCCGGCAAGCACCACACCGTTCCCGTCGACGATCTCGCCGCGCGAGCCATAGATCACCTGGCCGACCGAACGGTTTCCCACGGAGTCCTTGGTGAGCGAATCGGCCTGCACCACCTGAATATCGACGAGCCGCACCACGAACACACCGATGACGGCGAACAGCACGACGATGGTGAAAAAGGTGCGTCGACGACTGGACCGGGTGTTGGTCGGGTTGGTTCGGGCACTGCTGTTGCGCACGCTCATCTGCCCATCATGGTCGACACGGAGAAACTATCGGGTAGTGGGCGCCGCGAGTCCTGCAGGAACTACCGGAGCACTCGTGATCGCGACAGCGCCCGTTGTCGCCGCGGCGTCGTCGGGCAGCTGCGACAGCAGGGCGCTGCCGGTCAGCAGGGCATTCGGAACGAGGCTGGCCGCCCCGGCCTGCGAACCCGACGCCGAGGCCGGAGCGCCCAAAACAGCGCCGTCGGACAGGCGCAGGTAGACGGGGTTGGAGTTGGTGACCATGCCGAGTCCCTCGGCGTTGGCGGCGAGGCTTTGCGGCGAGGATACCCGCACGAGGTCTTCGCTGACGCCCGCGGCCGTGCGGCCGAGTTCGGACTGGCTCGACTGAAGGCTGGAGATCTCGTAGGCTCCCTGGGAGATGCCCACGCTCAGGAGCAGCTGGGCGACGATGATCGCAGCCATGCCGGCCACCGCGGTGAGGGCATAGAAGATGCGCGGGCGCGCCCGGCGTCTCGGGTTCGACGAGACGATGCGAAAGGGGCGACGCTCCGGCGTCTCGAACTTTTCACGTTCGACCGCAAACGATACGCGTGCAAGGTTGTCGCTCATGCGGCGGCCCTTCTCAGTCGTTCAGCAGCGCGCAGCCGAACCGGCGTCGCGCGGGGGTTGATGGCCTTCTCCTCGTCGGATGCCAGTTCGGCTCCGCGCAGCAGCAGGGTGAAGAGCGGTTTGTGTTCGGGGAGTTCCACCGGCAGGCCGGCGGGGGCGGTTGAACCGGATGCCGCGGCGAGGGCCCGTTTGACGATGCGGTCTTCGAGCGACTGGTACGCCATAACGACGATGCGCCCACCGACCTGCACGCGCTCGAGCGCTGCGGGAATGGCCCGCTCGAGCACGGCGAGCTCCTGGTTGACCTCGATGCGGAGCGCCTGGAAAACTCGTTTGGCCGGGTGGCCCTGCCGCTGAACGACGACCGGGGTCGCCTTCGTGATCACGTCGACGAGCTGTGCCGACCGCACGAAGGGAGTCGTTTCGCGAGCTTCGACGATGGCCTTGGCGTAGCGGGCGGACAGTTTCTCTTCGCCGTAGTCCTGAAAGATGCGCTTGAGGTCGCGTTCGCTGTAATCGGCGAGGATGCTCGCGGCTGTCAGGCCGGCGGTGCCGTCCATGCGCATATCGAGCGGGGCATCCTTCGAGTAGGAAAAGCCGCGTTCGACCCGGTCGATCTGCAGGCTGGAGACGCCGAGGTCGAACAAGACGCCGGCGACCTCGGTGATGCCGAGCCCGTCGAGGGCTTCGCCGATGCCGTCATAGACGGTGTGCACGAGGTGGACCCGGTCGCCGAATCCCTTGAGTCGTTCCTCGGCGATGGCGAGGGCCTCGGTGTCGCGGTCGAGGCCGACGAGCGTGAGCCCCGGAAAACGGGACAGGATCGCTTCGGCGTGACCGCCCATTCCCAGCGTCGCGTCGACGAGCACGGCTCCGGGTTGTTCGAGCGCGGGGGCAAGCAGCTCGACGCAGCGTTCGAGCAGTACCGGGGTGTGGATTTTGTTGCTGGGAATGTCGTTGCTGGCCATAATGCCGGGAAAGTCCGTGAGGCCTGATTCCCCTCCATTTCGTCCTGGCACCGGGGAAGTGTGTCAGGGCAAAAACGGCGAGGAGTCAGGCGCCAGGGGCTAGAAGAGTCCCGGAATCACCTCCTCCGTCGTGTTGGCGTACGAGGTTTCCTGCTCGGCGAGGTATGTGGCCCACGCTTCGCTGTCCCAAATCTCGACTCGGCTGCCAGCGCCGATGACGGTCAGTTCCCGGTCGAGCCCCGCATAGCTGCGGAGATTGCCGGGGATGGTGACGCGGTTTTGTTTGTCCGGCGTTTCGGAACTCGCTCCGGACAGGAACACCCGGAGGTAGTCGCGAGCTTGCTTGCTCGTGACCGGGGCCTGGCGAATCTTGTCGTGGAGCGTTTCGAATTCGCGGGTGCTGAACACGTAGATGCAGTGTTCCTGCCCGCGCGTCATCACCACGCCGGTGGAGAGTTCCTCCCGAAATTTCGCGGGAAGAATGATTCGACCTTTTTCGTCGAGCCGGGGGGCGTACGTGCCAAGGAACACGCGTACCCCTTTCTTCCGGCCAGATTCAGGTCTGCCTCCACTTTACTCCACCTTCAACCACTTGTCGAAGAATTCTGACCTGTTTCCGAACTTAATCAGCAAACTGCCCCGAATTCATTAGTAACTTGCTGTGGAGGAAAAGGGAGCACACTCATTGAAAATGGATGTCTATTGCTGGTTTTTGGGCACAAAAAAAGGGCCGATCGGATGATCGGCCCTTTGGGGCTGCAAATTCTTGAGTTCTGGAAACCCGGTGGAGGAATCAGCTCAGGTGACTATTGGCCGTTCGCGTTATGGTCCATTCGCGCTACTGACCGTCTTGACGGCGGTCCCAGCGGTCGTTCAGGCGATCCATCAGCCCCTGGTTGGACTTGGCCTGCGCCGGTCGACGACCGGGTGCGGACGGTCCGGGAACACCACGGATGGCTTTGCCGGGCGAGACGGCGACGAGAACGCCACCGAACATCACAATGAAGCCGAGAATGCCGAGCCAGAGCTGTGCAATGGCTACGCCCAGAATGAGCGCGACAATGCCCGCGACGGCGAGGAGTACACCGATGGCGATGGAACGATAGTTCGGGCGGAGTCGCGAAGCACCAACGCTGGCGACGAAGTCGGCATCGTTGTGATAGAGGCTGCGCTCCATCTCTTCAAGGAGTCGCTGCTCCTGTTCCGAAAGCGGCATCTCATTCCCTTCCAGTTACGGGATCGAGCGGGTGGGTTGAAAAATTTGAACTGCAAAATTCGAACCGGGTAAGGTCGAACTACTCAATTCTAACCCCGCCATGGTGGTTAGGCTATACGAGTGCCTGAAAGCAAACGCCTGATCGACTTGGTTCAATCGCGCATCGACGAGTTCCTCATGTCCCGTGAAACAATTGTGACTCTGATCAGCTCCGATCTGACGCCTCTAACAGACTTCTCACGGCAGTTTCTCAGCGGTGGAAAGCGGTTTCGAGCCCAGTTTTGTTACTGGGGCGCGCAGAGCGTCCGTGCGGCCGATACGGGCCCAGATGCGGGCCAGTCGGGGGCGAAAACACCGGCGGCCGCAGCCGGCCGGCGAGGCGCGGCATCCACTGCCCCGGTACCGCTCGAGGCGGTCGTCTCGGCGGCCAGCGCCCTGGAAATTTTTCATGCCGCCGCGCTCGTGCACGACGACATTATTGACAACTCGGACACCCGACGCGGGGCGCCGAGCGCCCACAAACTGTTCGAAAGTTTGCACAAGAATGCGGGCTGGTCCGGCGGTCCGGTCACGTTCGGACGGGCATCGGCGATTCTGCTCGGCGACCTGCTCCTCGGATGGAGTGACGAGCTGCTCGACGAAGGACTCGATGCGGTCGCCGACCGACCGTCGGCCCGGCGCGCTCGGCTTGAGTTCAATCACATGCGCACCGAGGTCACGGCCGGGCAATACCTCGACATTCTCGAGGAACGCGCCTGGCTGGCTCAGCCCGAATCGCAGCTGCTCGACCGTGCCCTGCGGGTCATCGTCTACAAGTCAGCCAAGTACAGCGTGCAGGCTCCGCTCGTGATCGGGGCCGCGCTTGCCGGAGCGTCGGCCGACCAGCTCAGCTCACTGCGGGCCTTCGGCCTGCCGCTCGGAATGGCTTATCAGTTGCGCGATGACCTGCTCGGGGTGTTCGGCGATGCCGCGGTGACCGGAAAACCAAGCGGGGACGACCTGACCGAGGGCAAGCGCACCGTGCTGATCGCGCTGGCTCGGGAGCGGCTAAACGACCGGGATCGACAGGCACTGGATGCCCAGCTCGGCGACCCGACGCTCGATCAGGCGCAGATTCGCGCCCTTCAGGAGCTCATCACGGCCAGCGGCGCGGTCGAGCGGGTCGAAACTTTGATCGCTGCCCAGGTCGCAGAAGCGCTGAACTCACTGGAAACCGCACCGATCACCGCCACGGCCCGGCAGACCCTGCTCGATCTGACCGATCGCGTGACGCGTCGGGCATACTGACCGGCGCAGCCGTCGTGATCGGCGCATCCGTTTTATCGTGAGGTCATTTTGCGCCGCACGCCGGTCGCTGGCGGGCCGGACCGAAGGCGCTTAGGCGAGCGCCTGGGCGACGCGGCGCACCTCGGCCTTGCGTCCGGCGCGGAGGGCTTCGATCGGAGCAACGCCGAGGCTGTCGTCGACCTCGAGCAGCCAAGTCATGGCCTGCATGTCGGTGAAGCCGTCATCGGCCAGCACGAACAGCGTGCCGCGCAGTTCCGGAACGGGAGCTCCGTCACGCAGAAACAGGGAGGGAACCGACACGACGTTGTCCCGACGGATAGCCAGCAGGTATTTGTCGTCGATGAGGTGCCGCACGCGGCTCTGGCTCATTCCGAGGAGGTTGACAAGGGCAGGAATAGTAAGCCACTCGGGCTCTGAAGACAGATCACTCACGTTGGTAGCTTCCCATGATTTTGGGGCCGGTACAAAACCTTGTGGAGCTTTTTATCGTGATCAGTGCCAATTCGCGGCTCCGTGTCAATTGACTCCTTCTCATATTTATGAAAACCTCAGGGTGGGGATTGCTGCACAGCAGCCGTTGCTGCGAACTTGATGTCCACATCGAGCGTGATGCACACAATGAAATGGAGCACCATGTCGACTAGGGTGAAAACACAAACTAAGACAGATGCCGCGGCGCCGGCCGCACCGCGCGCCACCGTTCCGCAGACTGGCGCTGCACACGCCGGTATTGAACTGAGCACTGCTGAGGTGAGCGCTGTTGATCGTGCCAGCACTCCTGTTGCCAGCGGAACGAAGCGTCGGGTGAAGAAGGCCGCAGACCTGCGGTCCCGCCAGGCCCTGCTCACTGTGCCCATTGTGCTGGTCGGCACCCTGGCCATCAGCCTCAACCTCGCAGCCCCCGCCGAAGCCCAGGCGCTCGCCAAGAAGCCACTGAAAGCCAAGCTCGCCCAGTCCACACCGGTTCTCGCCGCCGTTCCCACGTCGGTCGCTGCCACCGTGCAGATCGCACCGGCGCAGTACTCCGTCGTAGACGGCGACACCATCAGTAGTATCGCTGGCCGGTTCGGTCTGTCGACGGCGGCCGTGCTGGCACTGAACGGTCTCGATTCCCGGGCCCTGATCTTTCCAGGCCAGGTCTTGACCCTGACTCAGGCGGCGGCGCCGGCCGCATCCGCTGCACCGGTCTCAACGAATTATGTCGTGCAGAGCGGCGACACGATCAGCGGCATTGCAGCCACACACGGGCTAAGGACCGCCGACCTGCTTGGAGCCAACGGCCTCAACGGCAGCAGCGTGATCTACCCCGGCCAGGTCGTGCTGCTGGCCGCTGCTGGCGCGGTGGAGGCCGTCGTGTACGTCGCGCCGGCGGTTGCGGTTGCCGCCGCCACCCACACGATTGCCTCGGGCGAGACCATCACCGCGGTCGCTGATGCGGCCGGGGTGAGCGTGCAGGCCGTGCTCGACGCCAACGGACTCGGCTGGTCGAGCATCATCTACCCCGGGCAGGTTCTGACCCTGCCCGTGACCGTGGCCCCGGCGGCCTCCATCACTCGCGCCACCGCTGGCATCGTCACGCCGATGACCGCCGAAATGCGCCAGAACGCCCGAACCATCGTGGCGACGGGGCGCGGCGCGGGCGTGAACAATGCCGGTCTGGTGATCGCGCTGGCCGCCGCCGCCCAGGAGTCGGGGCTGCGCAATGTCGACTATGGCGACCGGGATTCCCTCGGGCTGTTCCAACAGCGCCCGAGCGCCGGCTGGGGCACCCCGGAACAGGTCATAGACCCGGTACGGGCCAGCCTGGCCTTCTTCGGCGGCGCGTCCAACCCCAACCCCGACATCACGCGCGGTCTGCTCGACATCCCCGGCTGGGAGTCGATGACCGTCACCCAGGCCGCCCAGGCAGTGCAGATTTCAGCCTATCCCGACTACTACGCGAAGTGGGAAACATCGGCGCAGGCCTGGCTCGTCGAAATCGGTTGACCGAATTCAGCGCCCCGACCGGGTGTTTCCCCGGCGAACCCTGCGCGCCGCGCGCCGGGGTCGCCACCCTATTACCTAGAATCAAGGAGTGAGCGTTCCCTCGACCGACCCGATGATTGGCCGTCTTATCGACGGCCGGTATCAGGTGCGCTCGCGAATCGCGCGCGGCGGCATGGCCACGGTCTACCTGGCCACCGATTTGCGGCTGGAACGTCGCGTCGCGATCAAGATCATGCACGGCCATCTGGCCGACGACAGCGCCTTCAAAATCCGCTTCATTCAGGAAGCCCGCTCGGCTGCCCGGCTCGCACACCCGAACGTCGTGAACGTCTTCGACCAGGGCCAGGACGCCGATATGGCCTACCTGGTCATGGAATACCTGCCCGGCATCACCCTGCGCGACCTGCTCAAGGATTACGGCCGGCTCACCCCCGAACAAACCCTCGACATTCTCGAAGCCGTGCTCAGCGGGCTCGCCGCCGCCCACAAGGCCGGCATCGTGCACCGCGACGTCAAACCCGAGAATGTCTTGCTGGCCGACGACGGTCGCATTAAGATCAGCGACTTCGGCCTGGCTCGCGCCGTCAACAACAACACGGCCACCGGTCAGGCCCTGCTCGGCACCATCGCCTACCTCTCCCCCGAACTTGTCACCCGCGGCGTCGCCGATGCCCGCAGCGACATCTACGCCCTCGGCATCATGACATTCGAGATGCTGACCGGTGAGCAGCCCTACGTGGGTGAAGCCCCGATGCAGATCGCCTATCAGCACGCCAATGACACCGTGCCGATGCCGAGCACCAAGGTCGACTCAATTCCCCGCGAACTCGATGAACTCGTGCTCTGGGCCACCGCCCGCGATCCAGAAGATCGTCCCCGCGACGCCCGGGTAATGCTCGACCAACTGCACGATGTCAGCGCACTCGTGCGTGGCGGCACCCAGGAGCTGGCCCTGCAATCGACCATGGTGCTGCCCGCGAGCCTGCGCACCGGCGCCAACGCTCTGGCGGATGCCGAAACCCAGGTTTTCGGTCCCAAGCTCGCTCCCACCAAACCGCCCGCCGCGACCCTGCTCGGCATTCACCCGGTCGGCACCGGCCCGGTGGGACCGCCCGACAGCGGCGAACTGCTGGGCAAGAAGGCCGACAAGCGCAAACGCCGCGGATTCTGGTTGTTCGCCCTGGTCGTTCTCCTCGCTGCGGCTCTCGGCGGCACCGGCTGGTACTTTGGCTCTGGCCCGGGCTCCGACGTGATGCTGCCCGATTTCGCGTCGGCCTCCCCCGAAACAGCCTCGGCTGAATTAATTGAACTCGGCCTCCAGCCCCAGCTCGGTGGTGCCTTCAGCGCCACGGTTGCCGAGGGGATCGTTATCGGCACCGATCCGGATGCCGGCAGCCGGGTGCCCCAGGACAGTCCGGTCACGGTCATCGTCTCCCAGGGCCTGCAACCGATCACGCTGCCCACGCTGGCCGGAGTTACGCAGGAGGCGGCATCCGCTCTGATCACCGATTTGAATGCCGTGGTCGGCAGCATCGACCCGGTCTTCAACGGTGACGTGCCCGAGAGCACCGTCGTGGCCGCGAGCAAGGAAACCGACGGTGCCGATGTCTCGGCCGGTGGCGAGTATTTCGAAGGCCTGACCGTGAACCTCGTCGTGTCGCTCGGGGCGATTCCAAACGTCGACGGCAAGACCGTGGCCGAGGCCACCGATATTCTGGTCGGAAAGAACTTGCTCGTCGTCTCGGGCGAGCAGACCTACAGCGACACCGTGGCCGAGGGCGACGTCATCACCGCGCAGGTTCCCGAGGGCACGATTCGCGAGGGCGCCACGCTCACCCTCGTAATCTCACGCGGCCCCGAGCCGGTCATCGTGCCCAACGTCGTGGGTATGTCCTGGAGTGACGGCAAAGGTGCCCTGACCGCCCTCGGCTTCAAACTTGCCTACAACCCCGGTGCGGATGCACCGCTCTACTCGTCGCTTATTCAGGTAGCGTCGACAGATCCAACGGCTGGCACGTCATTGCCCAAGGGCAGCACGATATCGCTCAAGCCGACGAACCCGTTCGGCTAATCCTGGGCCCACCTTGTGAAAGCGGGCCCACGATTGATCATGGGCCCGCTTTCCGGGCCCGGGCCCGGTCGATAAGAAGAGGCTAGCGAGCGGCTAGCTCCTCGGCCACCAGGAAGGCAAGCTCGAGCGACTGCATGTGGTTCAGGCGCGGGTCGCAGAGCGACTCGTAGCGGGTCGCCAGAGCGGCCTCATCGATGTGCTCGGAGCCGCCGAGGCACTCGGTGACGTCGTCGCCGGTGAGTTCGACGTGGATTCCACCGGGGTGGGTTCCGACGGCGCGGTGGGCCTCGAAGAAGCCCTTGACCTCGTCGACGACATCGTCGAACCGACGCGTCTTGTAGCCGGTCGGGGTGGTGACACCGTTGCCGTGCATCGGGTCGGTCACCCAGAGCGGCGTCGCCTCGCTCGCCTTGATCGCCTCAAGCAGCGGCGGTAGGGCATCGCGCACCTTGCCGGCCCCCATGCGAGTGATGAAGGTGAGGCGGCCAGGCTCCCGGTTCGGGTCGAGCTTGTCGACCAGGCGCAGCATGTCGTCGGCCGACGTGGTCGGGCCGAGCTTGACCCCGATCGGGTTGCGCACCCGGGAGAGGAAGTCGACGTGGGCGCCGTCGAGATCGCGGGTGCGTTCCCCGATCCAGATGAAGTGGGCCGAGGTGTTGTATGGCGTGCCGGTGCGGGAGTCGATGCGCGTCATCGGGCGCTCGTAGTCCATCAACAGGCCTTCGTGGCTGGTGTAGAACTCGGTGCGCCGCATGGCTTCGAAGTCGGCGCCACAGGCGATCATGAATTTAATTGCGCGGTCGATGTCCTTGGCCAGGCCCTCGTAGCGCTGGTTGGCCGGGTTCTTGGCGAAGCCCTGGTTCCAGCTGTGCACCTGCCGCAGATCGGCGAAGCCACCCTGGGTGAATGCGCGAATGAGATTGAGAGTGGATGCTGCCGTGTGGTACGCCTTGACGAGCCGGTCGGGGTCGGCTTCGCGCGATTCGGGGGTGAACGGGTAGCCGTTGACGATGTCACCGCGGTAGGCGGGCAGGGTCACGTCACCGCGGGTTTCGAAGTCGCTCGAGCGCGGCTTGGCGAACTGGCCAGCCATCCGCCCCATCTTGATCACGGGCATCGATGCGCCGTAGGTGAGTACGACCGCCATCTGCAGCACGGTCTTCACCCGATTCCGGATCTGGTCGGCGGTGGCGCCGCTGAACGTTTCGGCACAGTCGCCGCCCTGCAGCAAAAATCCCTGCCCGCCGGCGGCCTGCGCGAGCCGGTCACGCAAAATGTCGACCTCACCGGCAAAGACCAGCGGCGGTTGGGTCGCCAATTCGGCGGATGCCGCGGCCACCTTGTCGGCGTCCGGCCACGTCGGCTGCTGCTTGATCGGTAGGGTGCGCCAGTGGTCGAGACCCGTGATGACAGAGGCTTCTGCGGCAACAATGGGCTCGGTGGGGTCTACCACGGGATAGTTCCTGTTTTCTCTGCTGGACCGGTAACGCGCGCCGGCTACGAAATGGATGAGGTGCTGCAACGCGCACGGCGCAGACAGCACTTCTGGCAGCCTATCGCGAAAGACTGGCCCGCTTCTCTTTGACGGAGGATGCGTAGACGTCCACGTACTCCTGCGTGCTCAGCTGCCGCAGCTCGTACATGAGCTCATCGGTGACGCTGCGCAGCACGAACCGGTCGCCCTCCATGCCCTCGAACCGGGAAAAATCGAGCGGTTTGCCGATCACGATTCCGATTCGGCGCACCCGGGGAATACGAGTTCCGGTGGGCATGGCCTTCTCGGTGTCGATCATGGCGACCGGAATGACCGTGACGCCCGACTCGAGCACCATGCGTGCCACACCGGTGCGTCCCCGATACAGGCGGGCGTCCGGGCTGCGGGTGCCCTCTGGGTAGATGCCGAGAATTCGGCCATCCCGCAGGACACGCAAGCCGGTATTGAGCGAATCTTCGGAGGCCTTGCCGCCGGAGCGGTCAATCGGCAGCTGCCCGGCCGCGGTCAAAAACTGCCGCGTTGCCCAGCCCTTGAGCCCCTTGCCGGTGAAATAGTCGCTTTTGGCCAGGAAAGCCACGCGGCGCGGCACGACGAGCGGCAGAAAAACCGAGTCGATAAACGACAGGTGGTTGCTGGCCAGAATGACCGGGCCGGTCTTCGGAATGTGGTCCAGACCGATGATCCAGGGGCGAAACAGCGAGAGCAGCAGCGGGCCGATGACGATGTTCTTCATGATCCAATAGAACATTCGCACTCCTTCATCCTGCTGGGAAAGCTTAGTCCGCCTGCGCTATCCAAGCGGATGCCGCGCGCGGCCAGACCAGACCGGTCACCGCCGCGGTCTTCCACACCCGCGCGCCAGGCCTGCTGAGCGCCCGCTCGACGCCCACTCAGCGCACGGCGTGCAGTCGGGCTAGGTCTGCCGCACCGACGACGCCGGCGTCGTTGACGAGCTGGGCGATGGCGAACTCGGCCTCCGGGTGATACCCGCGGGCCGGAAGGTGTTCGAGGTAGGCCGCCCGGATCGGCTCGAGGAGCAGCTCGCCGGCGGCGGCGACTCCCCCGCCGAACACGAAGACCTGCGGGTCGAGCACAGCGCCCAGACTCGCACAGCCTTGCCCGAGCGCGCCGCCGAGCTGGCGCAGCGCAGCGAGGGCTCCACCGTCGCCGTCCTGAATTAGCCGTCCGACCTCTTTGCCGGTAAGTTTGCCGCGCCGCTCGCGGGCAGCAGCCAAACCGAGGCCGATGCCGCCGGCATCCGCAAAATCATTGGCGATGCGCAGCAGTGCCCGGCCGGAGCCGTACTGCTCGAGGCAACCGTGAGCGCCACAGCCGCAGGCCAAACCGTCGGGAACGACGCGCAGGTGGCCGAGTTCAGCGCCCGCGCCGAATCCACCGCGAAACAGTGCGTTGTTGGTCACGATCGCACCGCCCACCCCTGTGCCGATCGTGAGGGTGACCATGTCGGTGTAGGCGCGTCCGGCGCCGAAGCGAAATTCGGCCCAGCCGGCGGCATTGGCGTCGTTCTCGATGATGATGGGCAGGTCCAGGCGCGCCTCGAGCTTGTCGCGGAACGGTTCGTTACGCCAACTGATGTTCGGCGCGTAATACACGGTCGACTGGGCAGAATCGATGAACCCGGCCGCTGCAACACCGGCAGCGACGATGTTCTCGCCCTCGGACAGGCTCTGAATCATGGCCACGACGGCGTCTTCAATTTCGCGCGGGTTGCCGGGGGTGGTCGGCGTGCGCTCAGAGCGGATGATCGTGCCCGCTTCGTCGACGAGCGCTCCGGCGATCTTGGTGCCCCCGATATCGATACCTATGGCGTGCACGGGGCACCTTTCGTTTGGGGCATTCGGGAAGCGGTGCCTGTCAGCCGGGCGGCTGTGCAGGACACCCTCTAGAGTGTAGTAAACCAGTTTGCCGCTGGACGAAACACCCGCTCACCCTAAGAATTCTTAGGCGCTGGGCAGTTGGCACGTTCAGCCGGTACCAAAGGAGTTGCCGTGAAACAGTTTGATATGCCCGCCGTTGTTCCCGCCGATCCTGGCGCCAACATCACCGACCTCCTGATGGACCGCCTCGCTGCGACTCCAGACCTCGTTCTGTTCTCTCTGCCGCGAAACGGCCAGTGGCTTCCCGTCACCACGAAGGAATTCCACGCCCAGGTCGTCGCGCTGGCCAAGGGCCTCGTCGCCGCCGGCATTGAGCCAGGTGACAAGATTGGATTGATCTGCAAGACGCGCTACGAGTGGACCCTGATCGACTTCGCGGTCTGGTTTGCCGGGGCGATTCTGGTTCCGGTCTACGAGACCAGCTCCCCCAGCCAGGTGCAGTGGAACCTCAGCGACTCGGGCGCCACGTCCGTCATCGTCGAGACCGCCGATCATTTCGCCCGATTCGATGAAGTTCATCCAGAACTCGCCTCCATTGGTTCCGTGTGGCAGATCGATCTCGGGGACCTCGACAAGCTCGTAGCCGGTGGCGTTGACATCACCGACGCCGAAATCGAACGCCGCCGCAACCTCGCTGTCGGCGATGACATGGCCACCCTGATCTACACGTCCGGCTCGACCGGCAAGCCCAAGGGCTGCGTGCTCACCCACGCGAACTTCCTCGAGACCAGCCGCAATGCAGCGGTCGCACTCAAAGAGGTGTTGGTGCACCCGGAGGGCGCCTCAACCCTCCTCTTCATCACGACCGCCCACGTCTTCGCGCGCTTCATTTCGGTGCTGTGCGTGCACGCCGGGGTGCGCGTGGGGCACCAGGCCGACACCAAAACCCTCCTGGCGGCGCTGGGCAGCTTTCAACCGACCTTTCTGCTCGCCGTGCCGCGGGTGTTTGAAAAGGTCTACAACTCGGCCCAGCAGAAGGCCGTGGCCGGTGGCAAAGGCAAGATCTTCGATTCCGCAGCCCACGTCGCGGTCGAGCATTCCAAGCTCGTACAGGCGGGAACGTCGATTCCGCTCGGCATGAAGATCAAGTTCGCCCTGTTCGACAAGCTGGTCTACAGCAAGCTGCGCGCTGCCATGGGCGGAAAGGTCGTCTGGGCGGTCTCCGGCTCGGCCCCGCTCGGCGCCCACCTCGGCCACTTCTTCAAGAGCCTCGGCATCGTCATTCTCGAGGGTTACGGCCTGACCGAAACGACCGCCCCCGCCAACGTTGGCCTGGCCACTCAGGCCAAAATCGGCACGGTCGGACCGCCACTGCCCGGCGTTTCAGTGCGCGTCATGGACGACGGTGAGATCGAAGTCAAGGGCGTCAACGTCTTCAAGGAATACTGGAAGAACCCGCAGGCCACGGCAGACACCTTCGACGACGGCTGGCTCAAAACGGGCGACATCGGCGACTTCGACGCTGACGGCTTTCTCACCATAACCGGGCGCAAGAAGGAGATCATCGTCACGGCCGGCGGCAAGAACGTCGCTCCGGCCGCCCTCGAAGACCCGATCCGGGCGAACCCGTTGGTCGGACAGGTGATCGTCGTCGGTGACCAGAAGCCCTTCATCGGAGCGCTCATCACCCTCGACCCCGACATGCTGCCGGTCTGGCTGAACAACCATCAAGAGGATGCCGGAATGACGCTGGAACAGGCATCCGTCAATAAAACCGTGCTCGCCGAAATTCAGCGCGCGGTCGACCATGCCAATGAGGGTGTGTCGCGGGCGGAATCGATTCGCAAGTTCACGCTGCTTTCGGTCGAGCTCACCGAGGACAGCGGGCACCTGACGCCGAAGATGAGCATCAAACGCAACATCATTCTGCGCGACTTCGCTCAGGAGATCGACACGATGTATTCGAACGCGCCGGTGACTGAAGGGATCTCGCTGCGGGAGTAGGGCGAGATTGGGCCCGGTCCGCGTGGGTCGGGCTCAGTGCGGTTTCTGGCGGGTCGAGCCCGGGAAAGCCCTCCGCTCCTCGCTCAAACCTTGAACTCGCAACCCCGCCGAACATTTCCCCGTTCCCTCATGTCACGGGGCATGAGGCTTCGCCCATGCCGGGTCAGCGCCGAGCGTTCACGCTCCGGTCAGTACGCGGGGGTGCGGGGCTAGAACCAGCTGGACTCGCGGATTTCCCTCATCGCGGCTCGCCGGTTTTCCTTGTCGAGACGGTCGATGTAGAGAAAGCCATCGAGGTGATCGGTCTCGTGCTGCAGCGCCTGGGCCATAATTCCGGTGCCGGAGAGCTCGACCGGGTTATTGTCGAGGTCGATTCCGGTCACCCGGGCAAAGGGGTAGCGCTTGGTGGGGTACCAGAGGCCCGGAACGGACAGGCAGCCCTCGTCCACCAAGTCGGGTTCGCCGGAGAGTTCGACGACGGTGGGGTTGAGGATGTAGCCGATGTCGCCGTCGACGTTGTAGCTGAAGGCGCGCAGGTTGACACCGATCTGGGAGGCGGCGACGCCCGCCCGGCCGGGTAGGCGCACGCTGTCGACCAGGTCGCGCACGAGGCCGCGAACGCGGTCGTCGATTCCGTCGATGGGGTCGGAGACGGTCTTCAGCACCGGATCCCCGAAGAGACGGATCTGACGTTCGGGCACGGGGACACTCCTCGGGGTGAGCGGATGAGGCAGATTGAGCAGGAGGGCACGACTGGTTCAAGCGGATTCAGCGTATCCCCTGGGCGGGTCGGGTTAGGCGCTGCGGTCGGCAGGGAGACCCTCGACGACGAGCTCGGCCAGGGTGCGCGCAGCCAGCCGAGTGATCGGCCTGAGGTCCTTGTAGGACACGACGCTGCCGGCGGCGAGCTGCGGGTCGTAGGGAATGCGCACGATTTCTCGCACCCGTGAGCGGAAGTGCGACTCGATCTCTTCGAGGCGCACCAGGTTGGTGCCCTGCGTGGCCGTGTTGAGCGCGACGATCGCGTTGCGTACGAGGTCGCCGTAGCCGTTCGCTTCGAGCCAGGTCAGGGTCTCGGAGGCCAAACGCGCCTCGTCGACGCTTCCTCCAGAGACGATGACGATTGAGTCGGCCCGCTGTAGGGTGGCGCGCATGACCGAGTGCACAATGCCGGTGCCGCAGTCGGTGAGGGCGATCGAGTAGTAACGCGCGGCCAGGTCGGCGACGACGTTGTAGTCGTTCTCATCGAAGGCTTCGGAGAGCAGCGGGTCGGTGTCCGAAGCAAGAATGTCGAGGCGGGTTTCATCGCGCGAGACGAGCGTGGAGAAATCGGTGAAGTTGCCGATCGATGCGGCCTTCGAGACGACATCGCGCACGGTCGAGCGGGTCTGCTTGCTCACGCGTTCGGAGAGCGTTCCGCGGTCGGGGTTGGCGTCGATCGCGATGATGCGGTCGTCTCGAGCGTCGGCCAGCGCCATGCCGAGCAGCGTCGTGACGGTGGTCTTGCCGACGCCGCCCTTGCGGGTGAGGATCGGCACGAACCGGGTGCCGCCTTCGAACTTGCGACGAATGCGCTCATCCATCTCCTTGTAGGCGCGCACCTTGGGCGAGTCGCCGAGATTGACCAGGTGCAGCGAGAGCGCGTAGATGAATTCCGGCCAGGCGCCCTGCGGCGCCTTGCGGGTCTTGCGGTTCACAGTGAGCAGGCGATCCGAGGTCAGCATGGCCGCCGACTCGGGGGCTGAGCTGTTTTCGGAGCGGATGCGATCGCGCCGAACCGACGCTGCGGCATCCGTTCTGGAAAGCGATTCGATGGCGGAACTGGCGCCAGCCGCCCTGGCCGGGGCCGGCGTGTTGATTTCGACGGTGTGGGTGGCCGGGGTCGGCAGGGCGCGGGTGTTTTCGACGGAGGTGCTCAGTCCCCCCGCGGCGACGGCCCGCCGCGGAGCGGCGGGCACGTCGATGGGAACGCTCAAACTCTCGGGCAGGGAGGCTGCGAGGTTGTCGATCGTGTGCGGTGGCAGCTCGCTGTGGTATTCCGCACCGCGGTCATCGGTACCGCGATGCTCGTCCCGGGTTCGTTTGGCGGTGGCCGACACGGGGCCCGCGGGCGCGCTCTGGTCGTCAGTACGTTTGTCTGGCACGGCACATCCTCAACTGATCGATAACGGCCCTAATCTTAGCGTGGACGCACCACCACGAGCAGATCGCCGGCATCGACCTGCTGGGTGAGCGGGATGGCGACCCGCTCGATGGTTCCGGCGATCGGCGAGGTGATCGCGGCTTCCATTTTCATGGCTTCGATCGACGCGACGCTCTGGCCGGCTTCGACCTGGGCGCCTTCTTCGATCTGCAGGGTGACCACGCCGGAGAAGGGCGCGGCGATCTGGCCGGGCTGGTTGGCATCCGCTTTCTCAGCGATTTTAGTCTGCACCGTAATGCTGGTGTCGCGCACGAAGACGGGGCGCAGCTGGCCGTTGAGGATGGTCATGACGGTGCGCATGCCCTTCTCGTCGGCTTCACCGATGGCTTCGAGGCCGACGTAGAGGCGAACGCCCTTTTCAATCTCGACGGCGTGTTCCTGGCCCTGATGCAGGCCGTAGAGGTAATCGAGCGTGTCGATGACCGAGAGGTCACCGTAGGTCTCCTTGACCTGTTCGAACTGGCGGGTCGGCGCCGGGAACAGCAGTTGGTTGAGCATCGAGCGACGTTCGGCGCTCGTGGCTTCGAGCGCGGCGCGCTCCCCCGCGGTGATCTCGGTGACGCCGACGCGCACGTTGCGTCCAGCGAGCACCTTGGTACGGAAGGGCTCCGGCCAGCCGCCGGGCAGCTCGCCGAGTTCGCCGGCCATGAATCCGATCACGGAGTCCGGCACATCGTACTTGTCCGGGTTTTGCTCGAAGTCGGCCGGGTCGGCCTTCACCGCGGCGAGGTAGAGGGCGAGGTCACCGACGACCTTCGACGACGGGGTGACCTTGGGCACCCGGCCGAGGATGGTGTTCGCGGCGGTGTACATGTCTTCGATCAGTTCGAAGTGGTCGGCCAGGCCGAGGGCAACGGCCTGGGTGCGCAGGTTCGACAGCTGCCCGCCCGGAATTTCATGCGAGTATACCCGGCCGGTCGGGGCGGACAGGCCCGATTCGAACGGGCGGTACAGGGTGCGCACGGCTTCCCAGTACGGCTCGAGGTCGGTCGTGGCCTTGAGCGAAATGCCGGTGTCGCGTTCGGTATGGGCGAGGGCGGCGACGAGAGAGGATGCCGACGGCTGGCTGGTCGTGCCGGCCATCGGAGCGGATGCCACGTCCACGGCGTCCGCACCGGCTCGCGCCGCGGCGAGCAGCGTCGCGAGCTGGCCGCCCGGGGTGTCATGGGTGTGCACGTGCACGGGCAGGTCGAACCGTTCACGGAACGCGCTAACGAGCTTCTCGGCGGCGCTCGGACGGAGCAGCCCGGCCATGTCCTTGATGCCGATCACGTGCGCGCCGCTGGCGACGATCTGCTCGGCCAGGCGCAGGTAGTAGTCGAGGGTGTAGAGATTCTCGGCCGGGTCGAGCAGATCGCCGGTGTAGCAGACGGCGACCTCAGCCAGGGCGGTACCGGTGTTCAGCACCGCGTCGATCGCCGGACGCATCTGCGACACGTCGTTGAGGGCGTCGAAGATGCGGAAGATGTCCACACCGGTGGCGGTGGCCTCCCGCACGAACGCGTCGGTCACCTCCGTCGGATACGGGGTGTAGCCGACGGTGTTGCGGCCGCGCAGAAGCATCTGCAGGTTAATGTTCGGCAGGGCTTCGCGCAGGCTCGCAAGGCGTTCCCACGGGTCCTCGCCAAGAAAACGCAGTGCCACGTCGTAGGTGGCACCGCCCCACGCTTCGACCGACAGCAACTGCGGCGTCAGCCGGGCCACATACGGGGCGACAGCGACGAGGTCCTTGGTGCGCACCCGCGTCGCGAGCAGCGACTGGTGGGCATCCCGGAACGTCGTGTCGGTGACAGCGAGTGCGGTCTGGCCACGCAGGTCGGCGGCGAACTTGGTTGGGCCGAGCAGCTGCAGCTTCTGGCGTGAGCCGTCCGGGGCCGGCTGCGTGATGTCGAGCTGTGGCAGTTTGTCGCGCGGGTGCACCGTGGTGGGCGGCGCGCCGTTGGGTTGATTGACGGTGACGTCGGCCAGCCAGTTGAGAATCTTGGTGCCGCGGTCCTTGGACTCCCGGCCGCGCAGCAGCTCCGGACGCTCGTCGATGAACGAGGTGCTCAGGTCACCGGCGGCGAAGTCGGGGTCGTCGAGCACGGCCTGCAGGAACGAAATATTGGTGGAGACGCCCCGAATGCGGAACTCCGCGAGCGCGCGCTTGGACCGCACGACTGCGGCGGCGTAGTCGCGGCCGCGGCAGGTGAGCTTGGCGAGCATCGAGTCGAAGTGTGGGCTGATCTGGGCGCCCGGGTTGATCGTGCCACCGTCCAAGCGGATGCCGGCGCCACCGGGAGAGCGATAGGTGGTGATCTTGCCGGTGTCGGGTCGGAACCCGGCGGCGGGGTCTTCGGTGGTGATGCGGCACTGCAGGGCGGCACCGCGCAGACGGATCTCGCCCTGGGTCAGGCCGATCTCTTCGAGGGTCTCCCCCGCCGCGATGCGGATCTGCGCCTGCACCAGGTCAACATCGGTGACCTCCTCGGTGACGGTGTGTTCCACCTGGATGCGCGGGTTCATCTCGATGAACACGTGCTGCCCAGCGCGTTCGCCGACGGTGTCGAGCAGAAACTCGACCGTGCCGGCGTTGACGTAGCCGATCGAGCGGGCGAACTTGATCGCGTCGGCGTAGAGCTGCACCCGAATCTCATCGCTCAGGTTCGGCGCCGGAGCGATCTCGATGACCTTCTGGTGCCGACGCTGCACCGAGCAGTCGCGTTCGAACAGGTGCACCGTCTCGCCGGACGCATCCGCCAAAATCTGCACCTCGATGTGCCGGGGCCGAAGCACCGCAGCTTCAAGGAACATCGTGGCGTCGCCGAAAGCGCTGTTGGCCTCACGCATGGCCTCTTCGAGCGCTCCACGCAGCTCGCTCTTCTTAGCAACGCGACGCATGCCACGCCCGCCACCACCGGCGACGGCCTTGGCGAAGATGGGAAAACCGATCTCGTCGGCCTGGCTGATCAGCAGCTCAACATCGGTCGACGGCTGCGTCGACTTCAGCACGGGAACGCCGGCCGCTATGGCGTGCTCCTTCGCGGTGACCTTGTTGCCGGCCATTTCGAGCACGTCGGCGCCCGGGCCGATGAACGTAATGCCGGCAGCGGCGGCCGCATCGGCCAGCTCGGGGTTCTCCGACAGAAAACCGTAGCCGGGGTAGATGGCGTCGGCGCCGCATTCCTTCGCCACGCGGATGATTTCACTCACGTCGAGATACGCGCGAACCGGATGCCCGGCCTCGCCGATCTGATACGCCTCATCCGCTTTTAAGCGGTGCAAAGAATTCCGATCCTCAAACGGAAACACAGCCACGGTCTTGGCTCCGAGCTCGTACGCCGCGCGCATGGCACGGATCGCAATCTCTCCGCGGTTGGCAACAAGGATTTTCTCAAACATGCAAGCCTTTCGAGGGCAGCCGGGCGCACAGCTAACGGTTAGGTTCTCTAACACTAGTGAAGGTAACCTTGCTACTCATGCACGTACTCAGCGTTAGCTCCCTCAAAGGAGGCGTAGGAAAGACCACGGTGACCCTTGGTCTGGCTTCTGCAGCCTTCGCCCGCGGCGTGCGGACACTGGTCGTGGATCTCGATCCGCAGTCCGATGTTTCCACCGGAATGGACATTCAGGTTGCCGGTCACCTCAATGTCGCCGATGTGCTCAGCTCGCCGAAGGAAAAAACCGTTCGGGCCGCCATTGCGCCCAGCGGTTGGACGCGGAATCGCCCAGGCACGATTGACATCATGATCGGCAGCCCCTCGGCCATCAATTTCGACGGGCCGCACCCGAGCATCCGTGATATCTGGAAACTCGAGGAAGCACTCTCGACGATCGAGAAGGACTATGAGCTCGTACTCATCGACTGTGCGCCCTCGCTCAACGCTCTCACGCGCACAGCGTGGGCTGCGAGCGACCGGGTTGCGGTTGTGACCGAGCCCGGCCTGTTCTCGGTCGCAGCGGCCGACCGGGCGCTGCGCGCGATCGAAGAAATTCGCCGTGGGCTGAGTCCGCGGCTGCAGCCGCTCGGAATCATCGTGAACCGGGCCCGCACGGCGTCGCTCGAGCACCAGTTCCGGATCAAGGAGCTGCGCGACATGTTCGGGCCGCTCGTGCTCAGCCCGCAGCTGCCCGAGCGCACCTCGCTGCAGCAGGCGCAGGGGGCTGCGAAGCCGCTGCACATCTGGCCGGGTGACAGTGCCCTCGAAATGGCCGGCTACTTCGACCAGCTGCTCGACCGGGTGCTGCGCACGGCGCGCATCGGCGAGTACGCCGAGGTTTCCGCGCACTAGTTCGAAACTCGGCTCCTGCGAGGTCGCTGAGTTCGAACCGCGGCTTTTTGGATTTACAAGATTTTGGGTGGGCGATGCGGGTGCAGTCATCTGCTGATCGGCTCAGACATCGCCGTTGCTTCGGTGGAATCCGAAACGGCGAAACTCGCACCCCGCAGACAACCGCGCCCCGCATCGACTTCGGGATGGGCGCGCCCGACGCGGGTCACGGCTGCTTCGCAGCGTGACCAAGTACTTCGACTGCAGGCTTGCCCTACCGGCCTGACCGACCCGTCAGTGCCTGCGCTCGTCCCCATCCGCTGATCGAGCTCGAAATCACCATCGACCGACCCGACCGTGTCTGCGGGTTTGTGGGTGGGCGCTCGCGGAGGGCGCTGCTAGGAGATTTTGCGGGTTGTGCGACGGGCTGCCAACTCGTCGGCGGGGTCGACGGGCTGCATGTCGAGCTCGACCAGGCTGGTCTCGACCTCACGCAGCACCTTGCCAACGGCGATGCCGAAGACGCCCTGGCCACGGCTGACCAGATCGATGACCTCGTCGTTGGAGGTGCAGAGGTAGACACTCGCGCCATCGCTCATGAGAGTGGTCTGGGCGAGATCGCTGATTCCCGATTCGCGCAGCTGGTTGACCGCGGTGCGAATCTGCTGCAGTGAGATTCCGGTGTCGAGCAGGCGTTTGACGAGTTTGAGCACGAGGATGTCTCGAAAGCCGTAGAGGCGCTGGGAGCCGGATCCGGCCGCCCCACGCACAGTGGGCTCGACCAAGCCGGTGCGGGCCCAGTAGTCGAGCTGGCGATAGCTGATACCAGCGGCACGCGCAGCGACAGCGCCGCGGTAGCCGGAGTTCTCATCGAGCTCGGGCATGCCATCGGTGAACAGCAGTCCTAACGAGTAACGCGAAGCGTCAGCGTCAGGCTTGAGCTCACTCATATGGGTTGCCTCTCGGGGGTTTACGTGGTGCGGTGATTCAGCTGGCGGTGGCGCCCTGATTCACTGTGGTGTGGAACTGGTGCAAAAGATACGTGGTGCAAAAGGATTAATGAGAAAACTAGTGCTGAAGGTTTGCGCCTTGCAGCTGGTGATGCGACGACGTCCTGCTGTGGATCGATCTAGCTACGGTACCGAGGTCGGGTGCCTAAGTGCCTGACATTCGCGCCAACGGTTTGGCGTGTCGGCGCCAGGCACCGACTAAGACACCCGTTGCGACGGCGTCACCCGACTTCACGACGGTTTGTGCTTGAATCAGTCTACGACCTACTTGGTCAGTCGACCCAGAGCTGAGCGAATCAGGCTGCCCCGAATCACTTCGAGCTGACCGGCGATTTCTACCGCCATTTCGGCAGCCTTTGCCCGGCTCGAGGCGTCTTTACGCCGAGCCAGGGGCACCAGGGCACTCTCAATCAGACCCAGCTCACGTTCAGCGGCCCCACGGAAGCCACGCAGGTGGCGCGGTTCGATGCCGCTGCGCTGCAGCTCCACGAGGGCACGCAGCACGTTCAGTGCCCCATCGCCGTAGTAATCCGCGGGCAGGATGATCGACGCCGAAACGGCATCGTGCAGCAGGGTCGCCGATGCTCCCGCTTCGCGCAGGAGGTCTTCCCGGGAGAGCCGTCGTACGGTGCCGAGCATCGACGGCCCCGGGGTCGTTCCGCCCGGCAGCACCGGAGAGAGTCCGGCGTCCAGATCGTCCAAATAAGAACGGATAACTTTCAACGGCAGGTAGTGATCGCGCTGCATCGACAAAATCAGCCGTAACCGATCCACGTCGCCCGTGCAGAACTTGCGATAGCCCGATTCAGTGCGAGCCGGCGAGACCAGACCCTGCTCCTCCAGAAAACGCAGCTTGGACGGGGTGAGATCAGCGAATTCCGGCGTGAGGCGTGCCAGAACCTGGCCGATGCTCAGCAACGGCGCCGAGCCCGGGGACTGGGCCTTCGCCGCCGACACGGGCCGGGCCTGAGCGGCGCTTGCCGCCACTATTCGCTCGCCGCGCGGGCGAGGTCAAGGCGGGAGGCGTAGAAGGTCAGGCGGAATTTACCGACCTGCACCTCCGTACCGTCGGTGAGGCGCGCGGTTTCGATGCGCTCCCCCTCGTAGTACGTGCCGTTGAGCGAGCCGAGGTCTTTGACGGTGAACGCGGTGCCGTTGCGCAGAAATTCGGCGTGACGGCGGGACACGGTGACATCGTCGAGAAAGATGTCCGCGTTGGGGTGCCGGCCGACACTCGTGAGATCGGCGTCCAGCAGAAAGCGGGCGCCGGCATTGGGGCCACGCCGCACCACCATGAGCGCAGAGCCCGACGGCAACGCTGCGATCGACTCCTGTTCCTCTGCGGTCACGTTGGAGTCGATCGACGCGATCTGGACGGCGAACTCCTGGCTGAAGTTCATGGTCGTATCGGTGCTGAGCATGTCGTGCACCGTCGTCGCTTCGCCGGACACGGCGTCGATGGGCACTGAGCCGTTGGGCACTGAGCCGTTGGACGACACCGCGTTGGACGACACCGCGTTGGACGATGCTGGGGTGGACTGCGCCTTGCTGGGCATTGCTTCGCCTGTCGTCGGGTTCTCTGGCTGATCTGCGGGCACGTGCTCGTTCTGCTCCTCGGAATTATTCCTACCGGAAAGATCGACCATCATGCACCTCCTATCGCTCCAGCGTATCGGAAGATACACCCTCGAAGACCCTCGGTAGTCGAATCACTCGCATCGCTTCAATGGCGTAGATAATGCCGGCCCACCAGTATAGAAAAGCGCCCCAGATTCCGAAGGCCCACCCCACCGGCTGCGACCACCATTCCAGCTGCGGAAATGCCTGCCCCAGCATAAGCATCGGCAGGGCGTAGAACAGGCAGAAGGTAGCGACCTTGCCCAGTTGGTGCACCGGGAGCGGTCCGAAACCGAAGTTCGCGAGGACGATTCCCAGAGCCAGCAGAAACAAATCGCGCCCCACCACGACGAGCACGATCCACCACGGTACGAGGTCGCGCCAGGCCAGGCCGATCAGCGCAGCGAAGATATAGAGGCGATCGGCGGCCGGATCCAATAACTGACCGAGGCGGGTGATCTGGTTCCAACGGCGGGCCAGAAAGCCATCCAGCCAGTCCGTGAAACTGGAGATGCTGAGCACGACGAGCGCCCAGGCATCCTCCCCCAGAGCCAGCAGCACCAGGAACACCGGCACGAGCAGGAGACGCAGAAAACTCAGCATGTTGGGCAGGTTGAATACCCGATCGCTCACCGTGGCGTTCACTGGGCCTGTCACATACGCATTCTATCGAGCGCCCGACCGGAACCGCACGGCAATGCGCTCCACGCCCGGCGGTTCGGTCAGCCCAGTCGCGCCTGCAGCGCCGGCCAACTGGCAGCGAAACCGGGATGCAGCGCGAGCAGGTCCACCCCGTCGGCGGGCACCCACCGCAGGGCAATGCTCTCCAGATCGCTGATGACCGGCTCGAACACCTCGGTGGCCTCGACAACGACGGTCGTGTACGACCAGAATCCCAGCTCGAATCGCGACGTGAATTTCAAAGTCACGAGGTGGGCCGGGACGCCCGCTTCTTCCCGCGCTTCGCGCAGCGCCGCGTCGAACGCGGTTTCGTTCTCGTGACGGGCGCCACCGGGTAGTCCCCAGGTATCACCAAAATGGCTCCATACCGCGCGATGCTGCAGCAACACCCCACGGTCGGGATGATGCACGAGCAGACCGGCCGCCCCGAATCGGCCCCAATATTTGCGGCCGTCCGGACTGTAAACCCAGGCGTCGCCGCTATCTCGATCCACGCCAGGACGAGGCACACCGGCCGCAGCCGCACCAGACACGCTAGAACCGTCAGTCATGCTCTAAGCATGCCCGTCTGCGACCCCAAAAAGAATTCAGGCGGCCGGCGAATTGCCGCTATCGGTGGATTCTCGGTCCCTAGATCGACATGATGGCGTGCATCGGGGCTGTGCCCAGACGTTCGCGACCGTGCAGATCGGTCAGTTCGAGCACGACGCCGACACCGGAGACGGTGTAGCCGGCCCGTTCGATCAGCCGGCTCGTGGCAGCGATGGTGCCACCCGTTGCCAACACGTCGTCGAGAATCAAGACGCGGGTACCTGCGGGCAGCTGGCCGACCTCGAGTTCCAGGCGTGCCGAGCCGTACTCAAGGTCATATTCTTCGGTCAGCACAGTGCCGGGCAGTTTGCCGCCCTTGCGCACGGCCAGAACGGATGCCTGCGCTGCGTACCCGACGGCGGCCGCCAGCAGAAAGCCGCGCGCCTCGATGCCGGCCACGGCATCGAACTGGCCGCGGTGCTGGTCGGCCAGGTCATCGACGATCGCGCGGAAGGCGAGGGCATCGGCGAAGACCGGGTTCAGATCGCGGAACACGATGCCGGGCTGGGGAAAATCGGGGTAGGAGGCCAGAAGTGCTTCGACGTGGCTGGCGGCGGAGGACGGCGAAGTGGGAGCAGAGAGTTGAGTCACTGATTCATCTTAAGCTGCGTTGCCCGCAACCGTATGCGGGAAGAATGGCCAGGGTCAGGATTCCGAGCGCTCCGGAGCCAGCTCATCGGCCGGTACCTTCGGAGCGTGCGGCACCGTAGCTATCGCGCACATCGAATCAAGAAAATGCACGACAGCGATCTGCTGGTCGCCGGTGAGCTCGAGGACGACCCGCATCATCTGCTCGTGAGTGGCAGCAAGCGAGTCGCGCATCTCGTCGTGCGACGACTGCGTGGCGAACAGCCGCTGCGCGCGCCCGTCTGCCGGGTTAACCTCGCGGCGAATATGACCGGATGCCGACAATCTCGCGAGAAGTTTTGCCGTGGCCGCCGAGGAGATGTTCAAGAATTCGCTGAGATCCTTCGGGCTGGCGACCCGGTCCTGCCGCTCGCAGGCGATGAGATGACGCAGCGCCATCAGATCGGTCTCGTTGACGTTCATCTCGGCCTGCGCACGATGACGCATGGCGGCATCGGCTACGCGAAAGCGACGCACGGCACGCAAGACCTCGATGGCGAAAGAAACACCATGTTTCTCAGGGTCATACCAGTACGCCCCCTGTTGCAGGGGGTTACGCTCATCTTGGATCATATGACCATGCTAACGTGAGGAGTCGCTAACCTGGTTAGTTATTCGTGTACTGATCGGGTTGACCTAAAAAGGAGATTACGTGCACACCGCCAACGCGCTGTATGAACACGAAATTCTGCTGGTTGATGATCACACGCACGACGGAGCAGCACCCCAGCCCAACGGGTCGCCGCCAACACTGCCGGCACAAGTACAGCACGTGGACCGTGTTCATGCTTGACACGGTTCCGGCCGGAGTAGAAATCGAGCTGGCTCGATTCTTCGCTGCCGCACGGCTGCGGGCGAGCGACTACGGCGAGCACTACGTCGCCCTCTGGGATTCCCTGGCCCAGGCCAGCAGTGGCGGCAAGCGCGTGCGCCCCGCCCTGGTCCTGGCGGCGTATGCCGGTTTCGGCGGGCGCGATCAGGGCCTCGTCGCTCCGGTCGCAGTGAGCTTCGAGCTGCTGCACACGGCCTTCCTCATCCATGACGACGTCATCGACCGCGATCTGACCCGCCGCGGAGTGGCCAACATTGCCGGTCGCTTCAGTGACCGCGCGCTCGCCCACGGTGCAGCAGCCGACCAGGCCGGGGTTTGGGCTGCGGCGGCGGCAATTCTCGCGGGCGATCTCGCCCTGAGTGAGGCACACCGCGCGCTGGCGAAACTACCGGTCGATGTGCCCACCCGGCTGCGCCTGCTCGACCTGCTCGACCGGGCGGTTTTCGTCTCGGCAGCCGGGGAGCTGGCCGACGTCACCAACAGTTCGGCGCGGCATCCGCTCACGGTGGCCGAGGTCATCACCACCCTCGAGAATAAGACCGCCGTGTATTCCTTCGAAGCCCCATTGCAGGCCGGAGCGGTACTGGCCGGGGCCGGGGCCGATGCGATTAGCGTTCTCGGCCGCTACGGACGGCTCGTTGGAGTGGCGTTCCAACTGACCGATGACCTGCTCGGCGTCTTCGGCGATCCACTGAAAACCGGCAAGAGCGTGACGGCCGACCTGCGCGAGGGAAAGCAGACCGCCCTGATCGCCCACGCCGGCAGCACCGCCAGCTGGTCGCTGATCGCTCCCTATCTCGGCAAGGTCGACCTGAATGACGACGAAGCGGAACGTGCCAGGGAATACCTGCGCGCGTGCGGAGCGAAGGAAGCGGCCGAAGGCCTGGCCTACGACCACTCCCGACTGGCGGTGGAGGCCCTCGACCCGGCGATCATTCCGGCGGAACTGCGCGCCAGCCTGATTGAACTCGCCGAAGCCGCCGTGAATCGGTCACGCTGATGGGCCCGTTTCGGGCCGCGGTTCAAACCGGCAGCACGACCACCAACCTGAACAAGTACGCCGAGACGGCCCGGGCGAGCTCGACGACCGTCATCGGGCACTATTCCACCTCGTTCGGACTGGCCACCCGGCTGCTCGACGCCCAGGTGCGCACGCCGGTGCGCACCATCTATGCCCTCGTGCGCATCGCCGACGAGATCGTGGACGGCGCCGCCGCCGAGGCCGGTGTCTCCATCGAGGAACAGCGGCACCTGCTCGACGAGCTCGAACTCGAGACCGAGCGGGCGATCGTACGCGGCTACAGTACGAACCTGGTAGTGCACGCCTTTGCTGCAACGGCCCGCCAGACGGGCATCGACTCCAGTCTGATCGCCCCATTCTTTGCGTCGATGCGCCGGGACCTCGACCCGGAACCATTCACCGCCGAGGGCGTCGCCGAATATATTTACGGCTCGGCCGAGGTGATCGGGCTCATGTGCCTACGCTGCTTTCTGCAGCACTCACCCCGCACGGCCGCCGAAGTCAGTGTGCTCGAAGACGGTGCCCGCCACCTGGGCGCGGCCTTTCAGAAGATCAATTTTCTGCGCGACCTGTCCTGCGATCGTGAGGTGCTCGGCCGCAACTACTTTCCGGGAATCGACCCGCTGAACCTCAGCGACCCGCAGAAAAATGCGATCCTCGAAGACATTGATGCCGACCTCGAGATCGCCAGCGCCGTGCTGCCCCTGCTGCCCGCCAGCTGCCGCCGGGCCGTGGCCGCAGCGCAGGGCCTGTTCACCCGCCTGTCGAATCGACTACGGTCGACACCGGCCGATCGATTACTGCGCTCCCGCGTTCGGGTGCCGGATGGAGAAAAATTCGTGATTGCTCTGACCGCTACCTTCGGACCCGGCGCGTGGAAGCGATGACCGGCCCAGGAACCACCGGCACCGGACGTATCCGCACGATCGTGATCGGCGGCGGTATCGCCGGCCTCGCGAGTGCAGCCCTGCTCGCCCGCGAGGGCCATGAGGTGACCCTGCTCGAGGCCCGTTCCGAGCTCGGCGGGCGGGCCGGCGTGTGGAACACCGGCGGCTTTCGCTTCGACACCGGCCCATCGTGGTATCTCATGCCCGAGGTATTCGAGCACTTCTACCGCCTGCTCGGCACCTCCGCAGCCGAACAACTCGACCTCGTCAAGCTGGACCCGGGCTATCGGGTGCACTTTGAAGGGGACAAGGCCCCGGTGGATATTCTCGCTGACCGGGCCGCCAACATCCGCTTATTTGAGCAGCTGCAGCCGGGGGCCGGGGCGGCGCTTCGCCGTTATCTCGACTCGGCCGCCGAGACCTACGACCTGGCCGTGCAGCGTTTTCTGTACTCCAGCTACGAATCGTTTCGCCCGTTTTTAGTGCCCGACGTGCTGCGGCGGCTCGGACGGCTGGCCCGTCTGCTGCTGCAACCACTGGACAAGTTCGTGGCCGGCTTTGTCAGCGACCCCCGACTGCGGCAGATCCTCGGCTACCCGGCGGTCTTTCTCGGGTCGGCGCCGAACCTGACGCCGTCGATGTACCACCTCATGAGCCATCTCGATCTGGCCGACGGCGTGCTTTACCCGCAGGGCGGTTTCGGAACCCTGATCGACAGCATCTCCGCCCTCGCTCGCGCCGAGGGTGTGCAGCTTGTCACCGGCGCACGGGTCACCGCGATTCGGGTCAGCGATCAGAAGGCCATCGCCGGGGTGAGCTACCTGGACGCCGAAGACCAGCTGCAGTATCTGCACGCCGACACGGTCGTGTCGTCGGCGGACCTGCACCACACGGAGACCGAGCTGGTGCCGGCCGAACTGCAAACCTATCCCCAGCGCTGGTGGGACAAGCGCGTCTCGGGCCCCGGGGCCGTGCTGGTCATGCTCGGCGTGACCGGGGAAATCTCCCAGCTGCAGCACCACTCACTGTTCTTCACCACGGACTGGGGTAAGAACTTTGGGCAGATTTTCGGCAAGCGCCCCTCGGTGCCGTCACCGGCCTCGCTCTACGTCTGCATGCCGAGCGCCACGGATAAGTCGGTGGCGCCGGCTGGAAGCAGCAACCTGTTCGTGCTGGTGCCGGTGCCGCCCGACGTGACCCTTGGCCACGGTGGTGTCAACGGTGCCGGCTCGCGGACGATCGAGCTGATCGCGGATGCCGCCATCGAGCAGGTCTCCCGCTGGGCCGGTATCCCCGACTTGGCCGACCGGATCGTGGTGCGCCGCACCGTCGGTCCGGCCGACTTCGCCGCTGACCTGAACAGTTGGAAGGGCGGCGCCCTCGGCCCCGCGCACACCCTGCGGCAGAGCGCCTTTCTGCGCGGTTCGAACATGTCGAAGAAAATCTCGGGACTGTACTACGCCGGCGGTACAACCATTCCCGGTATTGGGCTGCCTATGTGCCTGATCAGCGCCGAGATTTTGCTTAAGCGGATGCGCCACGACACGACCACGGGACCGCTCGCCGAACCGTTGCCCGCACGTCCGACTCACTTGAACGGGGCTGCCGGAGACCCGGTGAAGTCTGCGCCGCAGCAATCGTGACCCTGCTGTACCTGCTCACCCTGCTGGTCTCGCTCGGCGGCATGGTCGTTCTGGACTGGCGCTTTGGTCTGTTCTTCTGGCACTCGCCGGTTCGAGCCGCGCTCGTGGTCGGCATCGGCGTGCTGTTCTTTCTGACCTGGGACCTGTTCGGAATCGGCCTGGGCATCTTCTACCGCGGGGAAACCACCCTGATGACCGGGCTGCAGCTGGCGCCGGAGCTACCGCTCGAGGAGCTCGTCTTTCTCACCTTTCTCTGCTATCTCACCATGATCCTGGTACGGGGGGCCCAGCTCGTGCTGCACCGGCAAACCCGAGCATGACCTATCTCATCCTGAATACGATCTTTCTGGCCGTGGCCGCCACGATTGCCACGATGGCGCTCGCGCGCCAGTTGATTTCCCGCCGATTCGTGGTGTCCGTCACGCTGGCCCTCGCCTTGACCCTGCTACTCACGGCCGTTTTCGATAACCTGATGATCGGGGCTGGACTGTTCAGCTACGACCCGGCGCATATTTCGGGTCTGTTCGTCGGTCTCGCTCCGATCGAAGATTTTGCCTACCCACTCGCCGCGGCGATTCTGCTGCCCGCACTGTGGGTTCTCCTGGGCCGTACCAAGATAGGACGAACGGATGACTGAGCAGCTCGGCACGGTGTCATGGAAGACCCGCCAGGTGGTGCTGTCGTCCCGGCCCCTCAGCTGGATCAATACGGCTTTTCCCTTCGCCGCGGCCTATGTCGTGACCACCGGACGCATCGATGCACTGCTGATCGTTGGCACCCTGTTCTTTCTCATTCCGTACAACCTGCTGATGTACGGCATCAACGATGTCTTCGACTACGAGTCCGATCTGCGCAATCCTCGGAAGGGCGGCGCGGAGGGGGCTCTGCTGCATCCCGCTCTGCACCACCTGGTGATCGGCGCCGGCGTCGTGAACGTGGGGCTTGTGGGGGCGGCGATGCTGGTGCTGGCGGGGGCGGAGCATCCGTTGTCATGGGTCGTCCTGGCCGGGAGCCTGTTCGCCGTCGTCGCCTACTCGGTGCGCGGACTGCGGTTCAAGGAACGTCCCATTCTGGACTCGATCACCTCGAGCACGCACTTCGTCAGCCCGGCCGTCTACGGCCTCGTCGTGGCCGGCGCCACGATCACCCCTGGACTGCTGGCCCTGCTCGCGGCGTTTTTTCTATGGGGCATGGCCAGCCATGCCTTCGGCGCCGTGCAGGACGTTGAACCCGATCGCCACGCCGGAATCGCGTCGATCGCGACGGCGCTCGGCGCCTGGCCGACGGTGCGCCTCGCGATCACCTTCTGGGCCCTGGCCGGCCTGCTCATGATGTTCACACCGTGGCCCGGGCCGCTGGCCGCTCTGCTCGTCGTGCCGTATATTCTCGCGGTTCGGCCCTTTTGGACGGTCAGCGATGCCGAGTCGGGCCGCGCAAACCGAGGCTGGAAGCGCTTTCTCCGGCTCAATTTTCTGAGCGGATTTCTCGTGACCCTGCTGCTGCTCTACTCCATCCGTCTGGCCGCGTGACGCAGGCCGAGGCCAGCTAGAGTCGTGTGATGGAGCTTACTTCTGCCCGGGTCGACAGCTGGAGCTGGGGCGTTCGCCTGTTCAAGACGCGGTCCATGGCCACGACCGCCTGCCGCGCTGGGCACGTCAAGGTCAACGGTGACAAGGCCAAGGCCGCGCAGGCGCTGCATATCGGCGACGAGGTACGCGTTCGCACGGCCGGATTCGACCGGGTGCTGATCGTGTCGCGCCTCGTGGTCAAGCGGGTCGGGGCCTCGCTCGCCGCCGAGTGTTACGTCGACCACACTCCCCCACCGCCGCCGCGCGAGGAGGTCGCGCTGGTGCCGATGCGAGATCGCGGCGCCGGGCGGCCGACCAAGCGCGAGCGCCGGGAAATCGACGAGCTGCGCGGGCACATCACCGAGTGACCCGCAGGGGCGACGGCTATGGCTGCGCGGGCGGCTGGGCTGCCACGGGTACTGCGGCCGCTGCTGGCACGGCCGGGGATTGCGGCGGCTTGGGCCGCGCCTCGGCCTGGGACTGATGTGACTGCGCCGATTGCAGCGCAGCGAGCATGCCGAGCGACCGTTTAATGCGGTCTTCGGCGTTCTCGTCGACGTGGCTCGCCGCCATGTTGGCCTCGATGACCGCACGCAGCACCTCGTCACGCTGAATCTTCACCCCGCGCGGGGCGTCGATTCCGATGCGCACGCTGTCTCCGCGCGCGTCGAGCACGGTGACGACGATGTCGTCACCGATGAGGATTTTCTCCCCGGGTTTGCGTGTCAGGACCAGCATTGTTCCAGCCTATCCTTTAGGCCTGCCCCGGACGTGCCGCCCGTCGCCCACTCGGCGGCGCGGCTACGCGGCCGTCCATCCATTCCACCGGAAGCCCGAACGATTCAACGGAGGTCGGTGAGGTCGTGAAGTGTCGGCCGATGGCCGCGACCGCGTCGATCGGAACGACCGCGTTGACCATGTTCACCCAGCGCGTGCTGTCCTCGCTCTTGCGCCCGGCATCCACGACAACCCAGATCTGGTCGGCGCCGATCGCCTCGAGGTCGGCCGCACGGGCCTCCGCGTCGGAGGCCGGGTCGATGCCGAAGGCGATAAAGGCGCTGCAGCCCGTTTCGACCCCGCGGGCACGGGCCGCGCGGGCGCTGCGCCGGTCATCCACTCGATCGGCACCGACGACGGTACCGCTGGTGAACACGTCACCACCCCCGGCGAGCCGCTGCATCAGTCGCGCAATGGTGACCGGGTCCTCGCCAAGACCAAGAATCAGTACGAGGTCTCCCGGCCGGGTGAGCGGCGCGGGAACCGCGAGGGTGCTGACCCGGCTGGGGCCGGACGTTGACGGGGCCCCGCCGCCCTCGTACCCGGCGCCGGCCGGCAGCCCTGAAGGTAGCGTCGTCGCAAACGTCAGCTCGTCCATGAGGGCCGCGAAGCCGTCCGAAGCCGTTGACAGCTGCGGAGCGGTGCGGGCAATTTCGTATTCGGCATCGTCGGCGTCGTCCAGCAGCGCGGCGATTCCGAGGCGTTTGTTCAGGTCGAGCCCGGAATGGGCCGCGCGTCGTTGCGACTCCGGCGCGGGCACCTCGACGGTGACTTCATAGTGTTGGCGTGCGAAGAAGCCGCGGATGCCGCCGACGGTGACCCGTTCGGCAGCGATAATGACCGCGTGCCGACCGTGCACGAGCAGGACCCGCTCCTGCACCTCGCGCAGGGTCGGTCCCTTAAGCAGAAATCGAGTCGGTTCCACGAACCACACCTACCGTCTCAATGGTGACGTTCGCGGAGGTGACTTCCTGGTAGGACAGCACCGGAAGTCCGCCGGTCTGGGTCGAGACCAGCCGGCGGATGGCCGGGCGCAGTGCCGGAGCACAGACCAGCACGGCCGACAGTCCACTCGCTTCGACCGTGGCGACCGACGCTCGCACCGAGGAGAGCACCGCTTCGATTCGGGCCGGGTCCATCAGAATCTGGGTTCCCTGATCGGAGGGACGCATCCCCTCGAGCATGCTCTGCTCCAGGGCCGGCTCGATCATGATCACACGCAGTACGGAGCCATCGAGGTACTGCGCGGTCAGCGCCGGTCCGAGAGCCATGCGCGCCGCCTCGATCAAACCTTCCGGGTCATTCGAAGTTTTTGCGCGCAGGGACAGGGCCTCGTAGATGCGGGGCAGGTCGTTGATCGGGATCTGCTCGATCAGCAGTCCCTGGAGTACCCGCTGCACCTCGGCGAGGGACAGCAGGCCGGGAATCAGATCGTCGACCGATGAGGGGTTGACCTGCTTGACGCCGTCGGTGAGTACCCGCACATCTTCGCGGGTGAGTAGCCGGGCCGCGTTGATCGTGATGATCGAGGACAGATGGGTCACCACGACGGACACCCGGTCGATCACGGTGGCGCCGGTCATCTCGGCGCTGTGCCGCATCTCGCTCGGCACCCATTTGCCGGCCAGTCCAAAGACAGGCTCCACGGTTTCTGTGCCGGGCAGGGTGTCGAGAAAGTCACCGAGCGCGAGTACCTTGCCGGCCGGGGCGATTCCGCGGCCGTATTCGACGCCGGCGATGCGAATGACATAGGTCGACGACGGCAGGTCGACGCTGTCCCTGGTGCGCACCGGCGGCACGACGACACCGAGATCCATGGCGATTTTGCGCCGCAGTCCGCGCACCCGGGCGAGCAGGTCGTCCGAGGCGCCCGAGACAATATCGACGAGGTCGGGGGCGAGCATGATCTCCAACGCGTGCACCCGCATCTGCTCGATCAGGTCCTCGGTCGTGTCGGTCTTGGCCACGCTCTTCTCCGCCGCTTCACTCGCGGCGGCGGTGGCGACGTTACTCGCCTCACGAACCTTCAGCCGTTGCGCCACCACGATGAGGGTTCCACCGACGATCAGGAACGGCAGCACCGGCATGCCAGGAATGATCGCCATCAGAATGGCAGCGCCGCCGGCGATGACCAGGGCCACGCGCGACTGCGTCAGCTGAGCGGATGCCGTCGACCCGATGTCGGTCTCCGCATTGGACCGGGTCACGATCATACCGGTGGAGACGGCCATCAGGAGTGCGGGAATCTGGGTGACCAGGCCGTCACCGATGGTGAGCAACGCGTAGGTGTTCAACGCGTCGCCGATTTCCATGCCGCGCTGCAACATGCCGATGGCGATGCCACCGACCAGGTTGATGATGATGATGATGAGGCCGGCGATGGCGTCACCCTTGACGAACTTCGACGCACCGTCCATGGCGCCGTAGAAATCGGCTTCGGCGGAGACCTCGGCGCGGCGGGCCTTGGCCTCGGCGTCGGTGATCAGGCCGGCACTGAGGTCGGCGTCGATCGCCATCTGCTTGCCGGGCATGGCATCGAGGGTGAATCGGGCGCCCACCTCGGCCACGCGCTCGGCACCCTTGGTAACCACGACGAACTGGATGACCACGAGGATGAGAAAGATGACCGAGCCGATGATGATCGAGCCGCCGACGGCGACGTGACCGAAGGCCTCGATAACCTGCCCGGCGTAGCCGTCGCCGAGCACCAGACGAGTGGATGCGACGTTGAGACCGAGTCGAAACAGGGTCGCCACCAGCAACAGCGATGGGAAGACGGAGAATTCCAGGGGCTTCTTGACGAACATGGTCGTAAGCAGGGTGACCAGGCCCAGCATGATATTGACGATGATGAGTATGTCGAGCATGATCGCCGGAATGGGGACGACCAGCAGCAAAATGATGCCGACCACGCCGACCGGAACGGCGAGCTTTGCGAGGTTCTTATTCACGTCAACGGCCTCCGGCTGTCTGGTTCTGGGTGGTCTGGTTCTGGGTGGTCTGGTTCTGGGTGGTCTGGTTCTGGGTGGTCTGGGTGGTCTGGGTTTGGGTGGTCTGGGTTTGGCTTGAGGGCATCGGGCGGGCGCCGCCGAACGGCGAGGACATGGTGTGCACGCCGGCCCCGGTACTGCCGCGGGCTTTCAGGGCCATCACGAAGGCGAGGACCCGGGCCACGGCGTTGTACATATCGGCGGGAATCTCCTCGCCGATCTCGCAGGCCGCGTGCAGGGCTCGGGCCAGGGGGATGTCCTGCACGATCGGCACCCGGTCGGTGTCGGCCTGCTCACGAATGCGGGCGGCCACGTGGCCGAGTCCCTTGGCGATGACCCGCGGCGCTGACCGGCCCGGTTCGTACTTGAGCGCGACGGCGACGTGAGTCGGATTGACCAACACGACATCGGCATCCGCTACCGCAGAAATCATGCGGTTGCGGCTCATCATGATCTGACGAGACCGGCGCTGGGATTTGATCAGCGGGTCACCCTCGGCGGCTTTGTTCTCATCCTTGACCTCTTTCTTGGACATGCGGGTTTTCTTGCGGTTGCGCCGCATGACCACGAAGACGTCGGCGGCGGCGAGCACGAGACCGGCCACGACGGCGGCCTGCAGGAGTGCTGCCGCGCCGCCCGTCGCCGCGATCATAAGCTCCGACACAGGGAGTCCGCCCGCAGTCATCAGCACCGGCATGAGACCCTGAATGACCATGTACAGCACGAAGCCAACGACGGCGGTCTTGGCCAGAACCTTAACGCCTTCCCATAGTGCCTGGCCGCCGAAAACCCGCTTCATGCCGGTGATGACGTTGAACTGCTCGTATTTTCCCGTGAACTTCTTAAAGTGGATGCCGCCCTGCAGCGCCGCTCCGCCGAGCACTACCACCAGGACCACCACGAGGAACGGGGTCAGCACCTCGGCCATCGAGACCAGCCCGTTACCGAGCGCCTCCACCGCAACATCGGTGTCCGGGCTGGCGGTGAGGGTACCGATCATGAACATCTGGTCGGTGCCCGCGGCCGCGCCCCGCTCGATCGTGGTGGGCAGCATGAGGGCTGCCGCGCCGACGCCGAGCCAGGCCGTGATGTCCTGGGATTTGGAGAGCTGACCCTTCTCACGCACCTCCTTCATGCGCTTCGGGGTGGCTAGTTCGGTCTTTTCGCCGGAATCCTCAGCCATTTATTGCACCCCCATGAGTGCATCGAGCGCCTCGCCGGTGAGGGAGGACACGATCTGCGGGAGGGCGACGAATACGGTCGCCGCGAGGGTGAGGGTGATGAGAATCTTGAGGGGAAAACCGAGGGCGAAGGCGTTGAGGGCCGGGGCGACGCGAGTGAGCAAGCCGAGGCCTGCATCCGCTAGAAAAAGCACGACGAGCAGCGGGCCGGCGATCTGCACGGACGCGAGGAACATTTGGGTGACGGCGGCAATGAGCGCCTGCGCGGGGTCAGCGAAGTCGATGCCGCCGCCGAGCGGAATGGCGGTGAAGCTGCGGGCGAGGCCGCCGATAATGAGCTGGTAGGCGCCGGAGGCGAACATGAGGGCGAGGGCGGTCATCTGGAACAGCCGGGTGAACTGGGCGCCGTTGACCATGGACTGTGGGTCGAAGCCCTGGGCCATCTGGAATCCACTGAACATGTCGATCAGGCCTCCGGCGGACTGCACGGCAGCGAAGACGAGGTAGACCAGAAAGCCGAGCAGCGCGCCGACCACGATTTCGAGCACGAGGGCGCCCATGAAGCCCGCCGTATTTTGCGACACGTAGCCATCGGCGACGCGCGGCGACATGGCCAGGGCGAACGCGACCGCGAGCATGCCTTTAATACGGAGCGGAATGGCGTTGTAGGAGAACGGCGGCGCGATGACGATGAACGCCACCATGCGCACACCGGACAGCATGACCGCTTCGATCCAGGCGTAGTTGAGAACGAATTCCACTCAGCCACCGCCGAGGAGGGAGGGGATCTTCTCGAACATCTGATTGGTGAAGGCCACGGACTCGGAAATCATCCAGTGCCCGCAGATCAGCAGCGCGAAGGCGACCGCAATGGCCTTGGGCACGAAGGATAGCGTGACTTCCTGAATCTGGGTGATCGACTGCAGCAGCGAGATGGCAAAGCCGACGACGAGGGCCGTGATGAGCATCGGCGCCGAGAGCTTGGCGGCGAGAATGAGGGCCTGCAGGCCGATGTCGAGAACCGCGTTGGTATTCATATGACCATCTGGTAACTGCCGATGAGCGAGGTGATGATGAGTCCCCAACCGTCGACGAGAATGAACAGCAAAATTTTGAAGGGCAGCGAGATCATGACCGGCGGGAGCATCATCATGCCCATGGACATGAGAGCGGCCGAGACCACGATGTCGATGACCAGGAACGGGATGAAGATGACGAAGCCGATAATGAAGGCGGCGCGCAGCTCGGAGATCATGAACGCCGGGATGAGCGTCAACAGCGTCACATCGTCGGGGCTGTCCGGATTCGGCTGGTCGGCTGCCCGGGTCATCAGCGCGAGGTCTTCACCGCGGGTGTTGGCCATCATGAATTGACGCAGCGGCTCGGAGCCGAGGTTGAGGGCGTCGGTGAAGGTCATGGTGCCGTCGAGGTAGGGCTGAAGAGCGACACTGTTAATGTCGGTGAGCACCGGCGACATGATGAACAGCGACAGGAACAGGGCCAGTCCGGCGAGCACCTGGTTCGGCGGAATCGACGGCAGGGCCAGCGCGTTGCGGGTCATCGCGAGCACGACGAATATCTTGGTGAAACTCGTCATCATGAGCAGCAACGCCGGGGCCACCGAGAGCAACGTGATTCCGAGCAGCGTGACGATGGCCGAGGACGGCGCGCCGTTGGGACCGTTGATGTCGACGCTCAGGCCGCCACCGCCGCTGTCGTTGGGGTTGGTCGGGTCGGTGGGCTCGGTCGGATCGGTCGGGTCGACCGTCACGGCGTGGGAGGCGTGAGCGCCCAGCCAGAGGAAGACGGCCGTGAGCACGATCACGAAGAGAATCAGGATGCCGACGCGCGCGACGTTGCCAGGGTTGGTCGACCGCGGGAGTACGGTGCTCACCGGCCGTTCCGAAGGGCGGCGGCGGTCTGGGTCCAGGTGGCCGGGGACAGGATCGAGCCGGCCAGGCGGGAGGGCGGTGTGGTTTTCGGTGCCGGCGTGCCCTTGCGGCGCGGGCGGAATGCGAGGGTCGGCGCGAGGGTGTCGTCCGACGCGGCCGAGTCGAGGGATCGGGCGAAAATGGCGGCGGAGGCTTGGGCTGATGACTGGGCTGGGACGGTGGTGGTGTCGGTGAGTGTGGCGACGGCATCCGCTTCACCGGCATCGTCGATGGAGGCCGGGCTGCCGTGCAGCACGCTGACGGCGTGCTCGGTGACGCCGAGAATGAGTCGCTGGCCGTCAACGTCGACGACGACAACGGATGCCTTCTGGCCGACGTTGGCGCGGCCGACCACGGTGACGAAGTTTGCTGAGAGCTTGGCCCGACCACCCTGGACCAGGCGGCGCTGCAGGTACCAGAGCAACCCGAACACCACGCCGAGCGAGAGGACGACCCGCAGGGCGACGATGAGGGTATCCATGTACTAGAGGCCTTCGACGACGTCGAGAATCTGGGTGATGCGTACGGCGTAGTCCTGGTCGACAACGACGATTTCGCCGTGGGCGATGAGACGGCCATTGAGCATAATGTCGGCGGGGGCGCCGGCGGAACGGTCGAGTTCGATGACGGCGCCGGGTTCGAGCGAGAGCACGTCGCGAACGGCCATGCGAGTGCGGCCGATCTCCACGGTCAGGGTCATTTCGACGTTGTTAATGCGACCGAGGTTGCCGAGAACGGCCTTATTGATCGTGGCCGATCCCCCGCTGATGGTGCCGTTGGAGCGCAGACGAATCGCGAACCAGCCGGTCACGACGCCGCCGGCGCTGAGCTCGAACACCTGGGTGTCGTCGGCGAGAAAGAGGGTAGAGGCGTCTTCGACGCGGGAATCGCCGAGCACACCGATGCCGAGCACGCTCGCCGCATTTTCCAGAGCGGGCCGCAGCACGTCCTGGCTGGAGACGAGTGACGGGGCTGCGCCGGACGCGGCGTCGAGCGAGGACGCATCCATGAGCACGACGGCCAAATCGGCGGAGCTGGACCCGACGAAGGAAGCAACCACGCTGGAGCCGAACCGGGCGGTCAGTGCTGCGCTGCCACTGTGCGCGGTGGCGTGCAGGGGCACGGCCGTGGGAAGAACGCGCAGGAGTGCGTCGACGGCGGCTTCGGAGACTGACTGGTTGGAGATCATGGGGTGCTTTCTTCGGTGTCGATGACGATGCAGGCGAGGCGGGAGCCGTTGGCTCCGACGGCAGCCCGGGCCAGGGCCTGGTCTCCGACGGCGAGATCAAGCGGGCGATGCTTGGGGTGCGGGATGGGGAGCACGTCGCCGACCATGAGGGAGAGAATTCTGCTGGGCAACACTCGGGCCGGGGTCAGCCGCAGTGCAACATCGACCGGAACGGCAGCGAGCTGTGCCTGCAGGTATTCGGCCGAGTTCGTGGTGATGCGCATGGGGTTGGCCTCTCCAAGCTGCGGCATGAGTGCCGCGGCGGGGATGGCCAGTGTCGCGGTCGTCGTGTTGCGTTCGATGCGAATCGAAAAGGTCGCGACGATCATCAGGTCAGCCGGGGCCGCAGCCTGAGCGAACTGCGAGTTGTACTGGATGCCATCGACGGTGAAGTCATTGACCAGCAGCGGGCCGAACGAGTAGCGCAGATCTTCGAGCGCCTCGGTCATCATCTGGCGCATGAGTGCGAGTTCGATCGGGGTGAAGTTGCGCCCGGCCGGAATCACCTGAGAACCGTTGCCGCCGAGCATGTGGTTCACCCAGGTCAGTCCGGTCACCGTCGGCAGCTGTATGACCGACTTGGCCTCCAGAGCGGAGATCGTGCAGAGCACCATGGCCGTCTTGGGCGGCAGCGATCCGGCATATTCGTCGTAGGTCTGCATCAGCACCTGATCACAGGTGATCGTGCAGAGCGCACGAACCCGCGCGGTGATCTGAGTGCCCCACTGGCGGGCAAATGTCTCGAAGGCGAGTTCAAGGACGCGGGCATGATCGCGCGCCAATGTCGTCGGCCGGCGGAAGTCATACAACTCCACCGACTTCACCGCCTTAATGGGCGCACCTGTTTGAATCTGTTCCTGGACCGTCACGTTTGCACTATCGGCCGTGCGGGCCAAAATGTTAGAAGTTGAGCAAAAATCGCTTAACGGATGCCTAATGCCCTGATGTGGCGGGAGCGTTGTCTTCCGTTTCGCCGGCATCCGTCGAGGTTTCGCTGGTCTCCTGCGACAACGTGCCATCGACGGCCGCGGGAATTAGGTCTCGCACGCTATCGGGCAGGGTGGAAAGCAGCACAATATCGACGCGCCGGTTCTGGGCCATCTCCGACAGGCTGCTTCCCTCGGACACCGGCCGGGCCGACCCGTAGCCGACGGCGCCGATGAGGGTGGGATTGACGCCACCCTGCTCCACCAGGCGCCGCAGCACCTGGGTTGCCCGCCCGGAGGAGAGCTCCCAGTCGGTGGCGAAGGTCGCCGATTGTCCGTGCTTGTCAGCATGGCCTTCGACGGATATCTGCAGCGCGGAGTGGACGATGGCCGGTGCGGCAGCATCCAGCACGGCTACGGCAACGGCGCTGAGCGCGGTGCTGTCCGGGGCGAAGAAGGAGTCAGTTCCGACCAACCCCATGGTCAGCCCACGCTCGTCGATGAAGAATTCCACCCGCTCGGCCATACCGGCGGCCGACAGGTTGGCATTGATGCTCTCTTCAATCGCGTTCAGTTTGACCACTTCAGCCACGGCCTGTTCGGTATCGGTGAGGGTCTCGTCGATGAACCCCTCGGCCACGTCGTCGACCATTTCGGCGGGGACGACGACGCCTTCAGCGGTGTCGATGCTGCCGACCTCGACGGTACCGAAACCCGTGGCCAGGGAATTAGCCAGTTTTTCGTACTTGCTCTGGTCGACCGTTGACATGGAGAACAGCACGATGAACATACACATCAGCACGGTGACCATGTCCATATACGAGGCCATCCAGCGTTCGTCGAAGTGCTCCGGCTCGTCGTCTTGACGCCCCTTGCGCTTACGTCCGCGTGCACTCATGCTGCTTCGGCGGTGTCTTCAGCCGTGGCCTTCTTGCCCTTGGACTTCGTTTTGACCTTGCCGGTGGGCGCCTCACCCGCGACGCCGGCCGCTTTCGCTTTCGCCTCACCCTTGGGCAGGTCTTCGAGCGGAACCATGGCACGCAGGCGTTCGCCGAGCAGACGCGGCTGACTGCCGGCCTGCACGGCGAGGACACCCTCCATCAGGAGCGTGAGTCGGTCGATTTCGATGTCGGACAGGCGGCGCAACCGCGCACCGATAGGAAGCCAGAGAAAGTTGGCCGAGAGCAGTCCCCACAGGGTGGCGACGAACGCTGCGGCGATCATCGGACCGAGCGTCTCCGGTGTGTCCAGGTTCTCCAGCACGTGGGTCAACGATACGACGGTGCCGATGATGCCGACGGTCGGGGCGTAGCCGCCGAGGCTCGTGAAGAACTTCGAGGCGCTCCGACCCGATCTGGCCTTGGTGGCGATTTCGTCCTCGAGCAGCATGCGCAGTTCGTCGCCGTCTGTACCGTCGGCGATGTTCTGCAGGGCGCCACGCAGGAACGGGTCGGAAACGTTGTCGGCTTCCTGCTCGAGCGCCAACAGGCCGGATTTGCGCGCGGTCTCGGCGATGCCGACGACCTGGTCGATGACCTGCACTGGCGGTGTGGTCTTGCCGCGAAACGCTCCGGGGAGCGCCTTGAACGCTGTGATGGTGTCGCGCACAGTTCCGCCGGCGATCCCCACGGCAATGGTCGCTCCGAACACGAGGATCATCGGCGCCGGAAGCAGAAGGGACGACACATAGGCGCCCTCGATGGTGAGCATGGCGTACAGGGCGCCGAAGGCGACCACAATGCCGATGATTGTTGCGGGATCCACTAGATGGCCCGTGGTCCCCGCGGCAGGTCACTGGCCGTCGGGTCATAGGCGAGGGCGATGACGTGAGCCCGATAGCTCGCGATCTTTTCGATGACTTCGTCCATGGACTCGGTCACGATGAAGTTGGCGCCATCGACCATGACGAGCGTCGTGTCCGGGTTGGCGTGGATACGTTCGATCAGGTCGGGATTGATCGCAAAGTGGCTCTCATTCAGCCGCGTGAGTACGATCATGAGCTCTTCCCTGGTTTCTGACACCCCCCAGACGAGGTGTCAACGGCTACTGTCGGTCATTGCGCTGCTGGCGTTAGATTGCTTAGGTGCCGTGTCCCGCAGCATCCGTTCAGCGGACATCTTCGGTGGGTGCGCGCCCCCGATCACCCACCGAAGTCGTCTACTGAACGGCTCGGGGAGACCCGAGCCACCCGCGACGGTGCAGGTTGCGGGCGATCCGCGCCACGAGCGCAGCCTCGTGTCGCAGGTCCTCGGCATTGACTCGCGTCACGTGAAACCCCTCGGACTCCAGGTCGGCGGTGCGGGTGAGATCTCGGCGCCACTGCAGCTGGTCGGTTCGATGCTGGTCGCCCTCATACTCGAGGAGCTCGCCGTAGTCCTTGAAGTACAGGTCCGCGCGCGCCAGGAACCGTCCGGAGGCGGAGAAGACGTTCTCGTTGACCAGTGGGCGCGGCAGACCGTTCGTCACCACGACGACCCGCAGCTCAGACTCCGGCGAGGATTCGGCGCGGTCGCTCAGCAGCAGGAGAGCCTTGTGCAGGAGCAGCTTTCCGCGCCGATGGCCGTCGACGGCGCGGGCGAGTTCGTCGAAGGTGGCCAGGGGCGATTCCCAGTGGATCAGAAAGTCGCCCACCGCGACCAGCTGGCGCAGGTTCAGGGTGTCAGCGAGATCGCACCAAGTGCGTGCCGGGCTCGTGATGCTGAGGCCGAACCAGTCGATCAGGTCGGTGTCGTGCACTGCCAAGGAGTGTCCGGTGACGCCGTTCAGTCGCAGGGCGCGGCCGGGCAGCGGAACACCCACGTGCAGGGTGGTGGAAACGCCGGAGCGATGGAGCGGGAGCGGTGCACCCAGCAGCAGGGCTGCCGTGTCGTGACTGAAGAAGCTGCCCACCGGCATACGTGTGGCGAGGGCGGAGCACCGGGTGCGCACGCTCAGCGAAACGGATGCCGGTGTGCGCACGCCCCAGAATGGGCGGGCCAGGTCGCTGGCGCGCATGCGCCCGGTGGAGAGCCCGTTTTCCGTGCCGCGAGCCACGGTAAAGGAGTGGGTTTGCAGGTGTGGCGGGAGGTTGCGGCGTTCGGTCACGACAAGAGGATGACGCATCCCGTGCTCGCCCGTTGAGGTTATGCACAGGCTTGGGCTGAGTGGACAACTTTGTGGGGTGCGGGCGGTCCGGGACCGCCCGCAGTTGTCCGCTGAGGACGCGGCGGCGACAGCCTGGGCAGCCCCAGGTCCCAGGGCCCACAGTTGAGTGGACAAGATTGTGGGGTGCGAGCGGGCCAGGACCCCACGAAGTTGTCCACTGAGACTGAGGGCAGGGAAAAAAAGGGGGGCACCCGTCGGAATTGGGAGGGTGCCCCCCCCCCTTTTTGGGCCGCCGGAGGCGGGGTTAGCGCTTCAGGTTGGTGAGCTCCTGCAGGACCTCGTCGGAGGTGGTGATGATGCGGGCATTGGCCTGGAAGCCACGCTGCGCGACGATGAGGTTCGTGAACTCCTGCGACAGGTCGACGTTCGACATTTCGAGGGCGCCGCTCGAGAGCGAGCCGAGTCCAACGGTGCCGGCGGTACCGATGGTCGGGTCTCCCGAGTTGAACGTGGCGCGGTAGGCCGAGCCGCCGGCCTTCTCCAGTCCGCCCGGGTTGACGAAGTTGGCGAGGGCGATACGACCGATGGCGAGCTGCTCACCGTTGCTGAACAGCCCGACCAGTGTTCCGTCGGCACTCAGCGTGTAGGAGTTGAGCGTTCCGGCGGCGTTGCCGTCGTCCGCAGCACCGGCAACGCTGGTGATGCCGGCGTAGCCCGCGATGTTGCTCAAGTCGATGGCGACGTCGCCGATCTTCATGGTGCCCCCCGTGACGTCAAACGTGCCAGCTTCGGTGGTGGACGACGTTAGGGTTGCCGAGTAGTCGGCTCCATCAGAAACTTTCCAGCCGTCCGTCGGATCAGATGCGGCCCCAAGTGAACGCGTGAACGTAAGCGTCACGGTGCTAGTAGCACCAAGCTCGTCGTAGACCGTGAAGTCGCGCGTCAGGACCGTGCCGTCTTCAGCATCGGAGGGCAGGTTACCGCCGAATGCCGCAGTGGTCGTGGGGGTCGCACCGATGATCGCACCGACCGGCAGCGTGATATTGCTCGTCGGGCCGCCGTCGGCGACAACGCCGTTGTTCGCGCCCCAGCCCTGCACGATGGAACCGTCGGGCGTGACCAAGCGGCCGGCGGAGTCGAAGTCGAACGAGCCGGCGCGGGTGTAGAGGGTTTCGCCGCCCATCTTGGTGATGAACAGTCCGTCGCCGGAGATCAGCAGGTCGGTGGACTTGCCGGTGGCCTGCGAGGAACCCTGGGAGAAGTTCGTGGAGATGCCCGCAACCTGCACGCCGAGCCCGATCTGGGCCGGGTTGGTGCCACCGACCTCGCCCTGCGGAGCGCCGGCGCCGGAAGTCAGCTGCGAGAGCGTGTCCTGAAACTGAGCGGCCGAGGCCTTGAAACCGGTGGTGTTGACGTTGGCGATGTTGTTGCCGGTGACGTCGAGCATGGCCTGGTGCGAACGAAGACCAGAGATGCCGGAGTAGAGAGAACGAAGCATGAGAATGTGCCTTTCAAGAAAGCGAACGAGGATAAAAAAGTGGGGGTGGAGCGAAGCTAGGAGGAGGAAGCGGCCGTGGTGACCCCGGAGACAGCGTCAAGGGCGATCGACTTGCCGCCGATCGTGACCTGCGGAACCGCGTCCTTGAACGAGACAGAGGAAGCGATTCCGGTAGCCTCGGTGCCGTCATACATCGTGTAGGTGACGGTTTGGCCGACGAGCGCGGCGGCGGATGAGCGCATCTGCAGCGAGAAGCTCTCCTGGCTGGCTGTGGCCATCTCGGTGATTTTCTCCATCATCGCCAGCTGGGTGGTCTGGGCGATCATCTGGTTGGTGTCCATCGGCGAGGAGGGGTCCTGGTTCTGCAGCTGGGTGACCAGCAGATTCATGAACACCTCCGAGTCCATCGACTGGCTCGGAGTACGGGTGCTCGCGCCGGAATACAACCCGGCGGTTGTGGCTGCTACTGCGTCTACTGGCATGGTTGGTCTCTCTTTCTAAGCCATTACGTCGATGGTCGACGCGGATCCGAATGTGAAGGGGAGAAGCGGTTGCTCGCCGTTAGGAATGTCGGGCTCGCGCGCCAGCAGGTTTCTGGGCGATTGCTCGGGCCGGGGCTGCTTGGTGCCCGGCGAATCTCCGGCCAGATCCCCCGCCTGGTTCTGCGACGAGAGATCGAGTTGCGCACTCAGTCCCCCGCCGGCCAGGTCGCGGCGCAGGTCGGGCATGATGGCGCGCAGTGCTTCGCGGGCCAGATCGGTGGGAGCGAACAGCTCCACCCGAATATTGTCGGGCGATACGTGAGCACGCACGGTGACCGGGCCGAGGTTGTCGGGGTTCACGGTGATGGTCAGCGTGTGCTGGCCGGGTGCCACATTAGCCAGCGAGAACAGTGGCTTGGCGATCTGCGCGGCCAAAGACACCGGCACAGCGGATGCGACGGGCGCGGGTGCCGCGACCGGCGTCAGGCCGGCCGCGGGTACGGTCGGCGCGGCGAGGCCGGGCGTCGGGGACGGAGCTGCGGCATCCGTTGTGACGATGCGCACGGCGCCGAGCTTCGGGCCGCGACCGGCTTCGTTTGCTACGGCTGTCAGGAACGTGGCTGCCGCAGCGGCGGCAGCGTTCGGTGCCTGCGCTCCGGCCGCCCCTGCGGGCGCGCCCGATGCGGTCGGCGCGATGACGGCGGCGGCGGCGCTGCCCGAGCATGCCGTGGCGCCGGTGCCGACGCCGGACGCCGGTGCCGGGGTCGCGGCCGTGCGGGCGGTGGCTCCGGTCGAGGCGGCGGAGGCCGCCGGTGCGGCCACTGCACCGGCCAGGCTCGTAGCGGCCATGACGGCGGCGGAACCGGTGGTCGTGCCCATCGAAGCGGTGTCGGCGTCAAGAACGTCAGCGTCCGCGGTACCGGCAGCGGCTTCTGCGGCGGGTTCTGCGGTGTCCGGCGACACACCGAAGGTGAGGGCAGCGCCGGGCGCGCCGGCGGCGGGCTCGCCTGTTTCCAGGCCCGACGCGTTCGAAGCGACAGTACCGAGGTGCGGCGGGGTTGCGCCAGCGACCGCGGAGTCGGCGGACTGTGCAGCTGCTGTCGGCTCGGTCGAGCTCGCATCCTGCCCGGTCGACGACTGTTCGCCGTTTCCGGTTCGGGCACCGGCACGGTCAGCAGCGGAGTCGGCAGCTACCGAGTCGGTGGCCGTTGAAGCGTTGGCCGACGAAGCGTTGGCCAACGACGTGGTCGAGCCTGCTGACGACGAATCGCTCGCACGATCCGCGGCACGGGTAGCAGCGCTGTCCGCAGCACGGTCGGCGGTGCGAGCGGCAGCACTGTCGGTAACACGATCGGCCCAACGATCGGCCGAACGATCCGCAGCACGATCGGCACGATCCTGCAGCGCGGCCGGGCGGTCGCCCGACATCGAACGGCGTTCCCGGTAGGCTGCGGCCTGGTCGGCGGCGCGCGCGTGGTCGTCGGCGCGAGCCTCCTGGGCGGAACGGGAGCGGTCGGCATCCGCTGTGGCAGAGCGGTGAGCGGTCTGAAAATCGGCGACGGAATCGGCCATGGCCGAGGCGAAACCGTTGGCACTGGCCGAGGGGGCTCTGGCCGAGGGGGTGCCGGTGGCAGCGCCCGTGCGGGGGGCGCCGGTCAGGCCGGCTGCTTCGCCGGAACGGAACTGGTTCAGTGCGAGGCTCATGCCGCGCCGCCCTTGGCGATGGCCGCGAAGGCGGCGCTCAACATGTCTGCGCTGGCGGCGCCCCTGGTTCCCGCCGCAGCGGTGGGAATAATGCGACGAATGGTCGTGATCTCCGAATCTGACATATAGACGTCACGCAGGCAGACGTCGCGCCCGGCGTATGGCGCGTGGATGATTTTGTTGTCGCCGGCGTAGATGAGAATGTGGTCGCCGCCGCCGGTGACGATGAGGTCGCCGGGCTGGGCTTCGGCCAGCGATGCCACCTCGGTGCCCATCTTCATCTGGCCGGAAACCAGACGCGGCATATCTATTCCAACATCGGAATATACCTTTTGCACGAGGCCGGAGCAGTCCATTCCGCTCGAGTCCTCACCGCCGAAGACGTAGGGAACGCCGATGTACTTCTTGGCGGCGTCGACGACGTTGGTTCCGGTCGCTCCGCCGGTCGCTCCGACAGCGGATGCCCCGGCAGCGGATGCCCCGCCGGCCGTGCCCAGCGCGGAGGCCATGGACGCGGCGAAGCTCTCGGCCGAGGCTGTCGCGGCGGTCGCCGTGGCTGCGGCGACGGTGGTCGTCGCAGCGCGCGGTCCGGAGGCAAGCTGCTGCATCATCGACTGGATCTGCTCGATGCGTCCCATTGCGGCGATCATGGTCATTCTGAATCACCTTTCTCGGGCGAAGTTGGAGTGCCGGTGGGGTCTTGGTGCCACCGGGTTGAGGCGATTTCATCGAGCACGATCTGTTCGGCGCGCAGGTCTTCGGCCGCGACGGTTTCGTGGTGGCGTACCTCGAGCTTTTCCAGGGCGAGCGCTTCGGCGCGGGCCGCATCGAAGACCGCCTGCGCCTCTCCAAGCGACGCGGCGTTGTTGCGGCCGAGGGCATCGAGGTCGGCGAGCATACTGCGGGACGACGACCGTGCGGCGGCCATGGCGTTCATGGCTGCGACGGTGTCCGGCGTGATCGACGTAGCGCTGAGGGCCGACCGTGCCCGGCCGCGTCGCGCTTCATTCGCGGCCACTCGCGCATTCGCTTCGGCCAGGTCACTCGCCGCCTGGTCCTGCTGCAGGTGGCGCAGGCGAAGCAGACCGGCCAGCGGAAAGAGCCGGCCCATTAGACGCTACCCAGCTTGCGGGTGAGCCCGGCGAGCTGCTGCCAGGCCGCGTCTGAGGGAGTCTGGTCGTCCATCCGCTGTTGCAGAAAGGACTTGATGGCAGCATCGTGCGCAACGGCAGCGTCAACCAGCGGGTTGGTCCCGGCGCGGTAGGCGCCGACGTCGAGCAGGTCCTGGGCGGCCGACCGCGCGGCAAGCACCGTGCGCAGGGTCGTCGCTATGGCGTTGCGCTCGGGCGAGTTCACCCGCGATGCCACGCGCGAGATCGAGCCGAGCACGTCGACGGAGGGAAAATGGCCGGTGATGGCGAGTTTGCGGTCGAGAACGACATGGCCGTCAAGAATCGACCTGGCAGCGTCAGCGATGGGTTCGTTGTGGTCGTCACCGTCGACGAGCACGGTGTACATGCCCGTGATCGAGCCGACCTCGTCGGTACCGGCGCGTTCGAGCAGGCGGGCCAGCACGGAGAAGGTCGAGGGCGGGTAACCGCGGGTGGCCGGCGGTTCGCCGACCGACAGGCCGATTTCGCGCTGGGCCATGGCCACGCGGGTGAGCGAATCCATCATGAGCATGACGTCGGCGCCGCACGCGCGAAAGGATTCGGCGATGCGGGTGGCGGTGAAGGCGGCGCGGAGTCGCATCATGGCGGGTTCATCAGACGTCGACACCACGACGATGGAGCGGGCCAGGCCTTCGGCTCCGAGGTCGTCTTCGAGGAATTCGCGCACCTCACGGCCGCGCTCCCCGACCAGGGCAATGACCGATACTTCGGCATCCGTTCCGCGGGCGATCATCGACAGCAGCGAGGACTTGCCGACGCCGCTGCCGGCGAACAGGCCCAGTCGCTGGCCGCGACCGACCGTAGTGAGGGTGTCGAGCACGCGCACTCCCAGGTGCAGCGGAGTGGTGATGCGGGCGCGGTGCATGGCCGAAGGGCTGTCGTTTTCGAGCGCCACGGCGCCGTCGGAGACCAGCGGGCCCTTGCCGTCGATCGGGCGGCCGAGGCCGTCGATGACGCGGCCGAACAGGCCGGAACCGGTGGGAACGAGCAGGGGGCTGTGCGCGGCGCGCGCTGGGGCTCCGGCGCGGAGTCCGGTCATGCGGCCGAGCGGCATGCAGCGGATGCTGTCGCGGGTGGTCGCGACGACTTCGGCGTCGATGCCCGGCGCATCCGTTTCACCGCCGAGAACGACGAGGTCACCGATGGCGGAGCGCAAGCCCCGTACTTCGACGCCGAGGCCGACGATCGACGACACGACGCCGATCCGCTCGGGGCGCGCGACCCGCAGCGCCGAGGCGAAGGCGTCGGCGTGCGGGCGCCACGCGGTCGTCGTGGTCATGGGGTCTGGCCCGCGGCATCGGCGAGCAAAATCTCTTTCGCTCGGGCCAGGGCGGTCTCGATGCGGGCGTCGAGAATTCCGTCGTTGAATTCGGCGATGGCATCCCCGCGCTTGATCTGTGCGTCGGAGATGAAGGTCACGCCGCTGAGGCGCACGGTCGTCGCGTCGAGCAGCGGCAGATCTTCGGGATTCATGCGTATGTTGTGGGCCGACGTGCGGTCGCCGTCATCAACCGAGCGCATGGCGCGGTCGAGGGCCCGACGAGCGGATGGCTCGGTGCGGCTGAGTTCGTTGCCGATAATGGCTTCGGCCAGTTGCACCGCGCAGGCCAGGAGGGTGTTTTCGGCGTCGACCAGCACCGGCAGGCGGCGCTGGTCGAGGGCTGTGGCTGCGGCATTGAGCACGCGCACGCCGCGATCCATTTTCGCCGCAACGAGACGCTCGCCCTGCTCACGTTCGGCTTGCAGGTCGAGCTTGATGCGATCGATCTCCACCGTCGCCGCGCGCAGGCCTTCGGCGTAACCGGCGGCATGCCCCTGGGCCCGCGCGGTTTCGTCGGCGCGGATGCGCTCATCGTCGTGCAGGCGGGGAAAAGAGATTCGGCCGAAAACTGTGTCAGCTGACATATTCGTCGTCCGATCCGCGCTGCACGGTGATGATTCCCTGGGCTTCCATGTCGCGAATGGCGCGCACAACACTGGCACGGGCATCCTCGACCTGGCTCATGCGAACCGGGCCCAGGCTGCGGATCTCGTCGTCGAGCACATCGCGGTTGCGCTCGGACAGGTTCGCGCGAATGACTTCGGAAACCGCGGAGGTGGTGCTCTTCATCGCCATCGCGAGAACCGTGGTGTCGATTCCACGCAGAACCTGCTGCACGTCGCGGCTTTCCAGCTTGACGATGTCGTTGAAGGTCAGCATGCGCGAGCGAACTTCTTCGGCCAGATCCGGGTCGCTCTCTTCGAGGCCCTCCAGCAGGGCGCGCTCGGTGGCGGCATCCGCTTGATTGAGAATATCGACGAGCGGCTGAATTCCGCCGACGACCTCGGTGACCTCGCGGGAGGCGAGGGAACCCGCCCGCTGCTTGAGCGATTCGGTCACGACGCGGATGGATTCGGGGGTGGCGCTGCCCATCGTGGCGATGCAGCGGGCGACGTCGGTGCGCAGGCTCGGGTCCATGCCGGTGAGCACACCGGAGGCCTGGTCGCGGCGCAGGTGGGCGAGCACGAGGGCGATGGTCTGGGGCATTTCGCCGTCGAGCAGGTTGAGCACATCGGTGGGTTCAGAGGAGTCGAGAAATTCGAACGCCTTGCTGGCCATCGATGTCGCCACGCGAGTCATCATGCCGGCCGAGCGCTCAGCGCCGAAGGAGGCCTCGAGCAGGCCCATCGCGAAGTCATGGCCGCCGCGGGCGTGACGTCCGCCGCGCTGGGTCATTTCGTGGAACTCGGTCAGGATCGCCTCGGCGATGCTGGAGTCGACCTTGCGCAGCTGAACGATCTCGGAGACGATGTCCTCGGCCTCGACCTCGGTGAATTCCTTCATCACCTCGGTCGCGCGCTGGCGATCCATGTTCATGAGCACGACGGCCACTTTTTGGGTGCCGGTGAGGGGAACATCCGTTCGGGCGACCGTGGGGATCGCTACGGTCTCGGTCATACGCTCTGCCGGTCGTCCATCAGGCCGCGCAGCTGCTCAGCCATGCCGCGGGGGTCGTTCTGGGCCAGTGCGTCGATTTCACCACGACGAATGTCTGCTTCGGTCGGTTCAAAGTGAACCGTACGAATGACCTGGGTCGGCAGGTCGGTCGGGTTGAAGAACAGCGAACCGGGGCCGGCGATGGCCGAGTTCGAGGGGTTGGCGCCGGGGCCGGTGAGAGCGCCGACACCGCCGACGCCGCCGAGCATGCCCCGAGTCTCGCTGAGTTCGCCGATCTCGACCGACTCGCGACGCTGACGGCGGGACCGGCGAGCGTAGAACACGAGGCTGATGACGATGGCGGCGACGATGCCGAGCACGATGACGGCGATGCGAATGATCTCGGCGGTGGCCGCTGCGGAGGCAGCATCCGTCGACGCCTTGAGCGCGTCGGCCGCTGCGGTTGCGCCGGCGGTGCTGAAGGCCATGACCTCAACGGTCACGGCGTCGCCGCGCACGGCGTCAATACCGGCCGCCGAGGTGACCAGCGAAGTGACGTCTGCAACGTTGATGCCCGCGGCGGCGTCGGCGTTGAGGGCGACGGATACCGTCTGACGGGTGATCGATCCGGCCGGAATGGTGCGGTTTTCGGTGACCTTGTTGACGGCGTTGTTGCGGGTGGTGGATTCGGAACTGAAGGTACCGTCGGTGCCTTCTGTCGTGGCCGCCGTATCGGTGCCGAGCACCCCGGCCGCGGCGCCGCCGGTGCCGGTGTAGGTCTCGGTGTCGACCGAGTCGCTCAGGGTGAGCGCCTCGGTCGGGGAGGTGAAGGACTCTTCGACGCGGGAGGCTGATTCGGTGCTCAGGTCAGCGGCGACGACAACGGTGGCGTTGCCGACACCGACGACCTTGTCGAGCATGGCCTGCACGGCGCTTTGCACGCCGGATTCATAGTCGGAGGCCTGCTTGTCGGCGGAGCCGGTGGCGCCGATGCCGACGGCCGAGAGAACGGTGCCGGTCGAGTCGATGACAGCCACATCCGAGGCCTTCATACCGTCGATGGAGGCGCTGGTCAGGTGCACAATCGCCTGAACCTGGTCGCTCGAGAGGGTGACGCCGTTGCGGGCCTGCACGAAAACGGATGCCGTCGGCGCGTTCTTCTCGGACACAAAGACGGTGTCTTCCGGGATCGCCAGCTGCACCGACGCGCTCTGCACGCCGTTCATCGCTCCGATGGTCTGGGCAAGTTCGCCCTCGAGCGCACGCTTGTAGGTGACCGACTGCTGGAACTCGCTCGACGTGACACCCATCGTGTCGAGCAGGGAGTATCCCCCGGTGCTCGAGGAGGGCAGGCCCGCCGCGGAAGCCTTGATGCGCTGGCTGTAAACATCCGCTTCGGGAACCAGGATGCTGGCGCCGCCGTCGGCGAGTTCATAGCTGACGCCGTCGGCGGTGAGCTGGTCGACGATGCTGCTGGCGTCCGTGCCGCTGAGGCCGGTGAACAGGGGGGTGTAGGCGGGCTTGGTGAGGAACATACCGAGCGCGGATGCGCCGAGCACGAGCACGGCGATGCCGATGATGGCCACCGTGCGCTGGGCGACGGTGAATTCGCGAACGGCATTGCCGAAGCGGCGAAAGATGGAACTTACCTGACGGGGCATTATGCCTGCATCCTCATGATCTCGTTGAACGCGTCGACGCCCTTGTTACGAACGGCGGCGACGAGCTCCATCGTGAGCTGTGCACGGGTACTGGCAATGGTGGCGGTGTGAATGTCATCGAGGCTGCCGTTGACGGCCTGGATGGAAAGTTCGTTGGATGCGGACGACAGACCCTGCAGGTTGTCGACGGCGCCGGACAGCGCGTTCCCGAAACCGGCCCCACCGGTCGCGGTGGTGCTCGAAGAGCCCATGACGCCGCCAGTGGTGCTGGCGCCGATGATGGCGGGGGGAAAGCCGATTGCGCCAATAGGCATCAGCCACGTCCGATCTGTAGTGCTGCTTCGTAAGCGGTCTTGGCCCGGTCAACCACGGCCGCGTTGGCCTGGTATCCGCGCTGAGCCATGATGAGGTGTGCCATCTGCTCGGCCATGTCAATGTCGGGGTAACGCACATAGCCAGCTTCATCGGCGAGCGGATGCGTCGGCTCATAGACGAGAGTGCCGGCCGCGTCTCCGAAAGCGGCAGATGCCCCAACCCCGGAGGTGCCCTGACCCTCTTGAGCCACAATGAAGCGCTCCTGGAAGGCTGGACCGTTGGTGGCCTTGACCGTGTTGGCGTTGGCCAGGTTGTCGGCGATGGCGTCGAGCCATTTGCGGTGCATCGTCATTCCGCTGCCGGAGATGCTGATCGCGTCGGTCATCAGCTGGTCCGCAGCGCGGTGCGCATCGCCGTCGCCGGGCCGTCAACGGCCTTCGCCGCGAACTGGTAGCGCAGCAGGGCGTCGATGTTGGCGAGGGTCTCGGTATCGAGGTTCACGTTGTTGCCGTTGAGGTTCGTCGCCTCGGTGGAACGCGTCGTGGCCGCGGTGACTTTGCCTTCGCCGGCCTGCACCGACTGGGCCAGGGCATTCTCGAACGAGACGACCTTGGCGTGATAGTTCGGCGTATTGATGTTGGCGATATTGTTCGCGATGGTGCGCTGGCGAAGCGCGAGGCCATCCAGTGCGCTGGTGAGGGCCACAGAGGTCACGGAATCAAGCACAACTACCCGTTTCGTCGACGAAAGACATAAACGGCCAATCCCTGGCCCGATGGTGAGCAATCCGTGCTCGATAGGACCTATCGGCTGGGGGAGATGCTGCGTTAGGAGTTTTGCTGAAAGAATTCAGAAATTGTTGCGATACAGCTTTCTAGCCGGCGCGGGGCGCGCTGCGTCGAGGTCGTCAGCCGGCAACGTCGAGATAAACGGATGCCCGCGCGTCGCGCTTCGGCGGCACCGCCCGCACCGCGGCGAGGTGCTTCGCGGTCAGATTACGCGCCGTCTCCAGCTCGCCAATGAGCTTGTGCTGGTTGTGCAGCAGGTCCCGTACGCGCTCCGCGAGTTCCGCCGGAATAGCTCCGAGCCCCCGCGGTGGCGCCCAGTTCGCGGCGGAGTCTGCCGCTGCCAAAACATTCGCACCCAAAAACTCGCTGGTCGAGCTTGCCGAGACCGCCAGAGAACCAGCCGACGCGCTCGACCCGGCCACGCCGGAACCCGACCGCCCGCCGTCGGTGACGCCCATGATCGACCGAGCCGCAGCATCCACTCGCAGCTCGAGGTCTTCGAGCACCGCCTCCCAAGCCGACAGGTTACCCAATGCCGAGTATTCCGCCGACGCGAGCCGCGGGGTCCGGCGCGGCCGGCAGCATCCCGGCCGCTTCGTGCCAGGTCTGCCGCAGCGGCTCGAGCAGGGCGATGCACTCACGGGTGCGCTCCGCGTTGCGGCTCGTGTTCGCGCTCATCATGGCCGTCGACGCATACGTATATAGCGAGAACAACCCCTCGCCGCCGTCCCACGCCTCAACGTTGAGCGAGGTGCTCAGCTCAGACACGATGGCCTGAGCGTGCAGCAGGTTGTCCGACGCGATCTGCCAGTCTTGGCGCAGCTGCGCGGCCTCGGCCCGGTTCAGGTCGAGCAGCAGGCGGTCATACAGCATGGTGAGCAGGCGCACCGGCGTCGCCGAAAGCACCGCGTCGCGGTTGTAGCGCGAGCGCTGGGCCTGGGTTGCTGCAGTCATCGTCATCGGTATCACTTCGTCGTCGAGCTGGTCAGTGCGCTCACCTGGGCGGTGAGCCACGCGGATTGTGCGTTCATATTGCTGAGCTGTACTTCCATGGCCGAGTAGGTGCGCTCGAGGGTCGACCGCCGCGAGGCCAGCCTCACATCCCAGCTGTCGATCTGCGTGCCGAGGCTCTTCACGAGCGATTCCTGCCCGGTGATTCTCGACGTGATCATGCCGTCGTACTTGTCCGACGCGTTCTCGGCGACAGCCTCGACCCGGGAGGCGATCGTGGCGAGCACGCCCTTCACGTAGTCCGGGTCGGCGGCCATGGCCGTGGCGAACTTGGCCGAATCGAATTCCATCGTGCCGCTCTTGGTGATGCTGATACCGATCTCCGAAGGGGAACGCCCGTTGATCGGCTGGCTGGCAGCGTTCAGAATCTGCTGCTTCACGTCGCGCACGGTGCTATCGCCGCTGAACACGCCGGCCGACAAAATGGCCTTGCCGCTCGAGTCGGTGCTGTTCACCACGGCGCTCTTGGTCGAGATCAGCGCGAACACCCCGTTGAGGGCGGTCACCAGGTCGGAGGCGATCGTGCTTACCGCTGCATCGTTGCGCGACACGCTCACGGTCACGGCTTCGGTTGCTACAGCGGATGCCGTCACCGACACTCCCGGAAGCAGGTCACTGAAGGTGTTGGTCGAGCTGGTGATGGTCTGTTCGGCACCGGTTCCGGACCAGAGCCGAACTTTGGCGTCCTGAGCGGCCGTAATCTGCGTCATGCCAGGCGGCGTGATGGCCGCGTCATATTCAAACGAAAAGGCGCTCGACGCACCGGTCGAGGTCGCGGTGAATTGCACACGATACAGCGCATTTCCGCTGCCATCGGTCCCGGCAGCAACCTTTACGGCTTTCACTCCGGCATCCGCCGCATTTACGGCCGTGACGACATCGTCGAGACTGGCCGAGTCGGCGACAATTGCCGTCGCCACGCCCGACGCATCCAGGATTGAAAAATTCGATCCGGGCCACACCGACACGGCGTCAGAAACCGACACCTGCGCCTTGGCCAGCTGGTCGACCACAATGTCGATCGAGCCGGCCGTAGCGGATGCGCCGGCCGTCACCGATACGCCGGTCGAGCTACTCTTCGCCGAGTACAGGTCGAGGGCATTGGTCGCCGTTGCCTTCGCGGCGAGGGTCGCGAGGGAAGCGATCTGACTATTCAGCCCCTGCAGGGCGGTCATGAGCGTGTTCGTGCTCGTGACCTTGGCCTTGAGCTGGTTCTGGGGACCAGCCTCGAGGGTCATGAGGGAGTTGATGAGGGACGTCGTGTCCAGACCGCTGATGAGCCCATCGACTGCCATCGACATGGGGTGCCTCTCCTGATGCTCAGTCAATCATTTATTACGGGGTCTGTATGGCGGCGGTGTTGGGCGAGGTCCAGTTCGCCGGTTCGCTTCCGCCATACAAGATTGAGGGTCAGCCCTGGTGATAAACCGGATGGGATGGATGCGGCGTCGTGAACGCGGGGGCGGCATCCGTTTTGATCAGGAGTTCACCTCGGCCAAGGTTCGGCGAATGCCGTACGCCCTGGCGGCAAGCACTATGTGTGTCTCTGTGCGCGCTAATGATGAGTCCTCCATGAACAAATGATGCTGCACCGGCCCATCCATGGGCCAGTACCATAAGCTATCGACCGCGCGGGCCTCCCGGTTAGAAAACCCGGCGAGAATCTGTGCGTGCACCGCCCTCAGGTTCGTAAACCGTCAGCGCGAGTCGGGGCCGAGACAGCGCGCCGTGTGCGCGCCCGCTGTGCACCCCCGATATCGGTACGCGCTACGGTAACCGGCGTAGCGGCTACCCGTTTTGGGCGCGGCCACGTGCAGACGCGATTCGCCTAACTGCAGGGGAGTCCCCCGAAGTTAAATCGTGCCCGGTCGGTCCGCACGCCGTACCAGCGGATGCAAAGTGGCGAGCTTCCCGAGGCCGCTAGCGCCAGTCTCACGGCCAGCTGCGCGTCAGCGTCAACTTCTTATTCCAAACCCTTTCATCGCGCCTACCAATACTTCAGCATGACCTGTCATCTTTCTGGCAACAGCTGCAGTGCAGTAGCCGCCGTATTGCAACTGGGATTTATCCGTCAGCAAGCGGCGCAGAAGTTTCGCGAGAGCAGGGCCGTTGGGCTGGACTGCCGCCAGCAAATCCGCTGCTGCAGTATGGTCCTGGTCGTTGGCACGTTCTCCCAATACAGCGCCACAGATGGCGTCCGCTGCTGCGATACCAGCTGAAATTGCGTTCGACGCACACACTTGCGCTTCTGCCGACGGCCCGATCTGCCCGTCAATGTATTCCTTCCGCTCAAGAGCAACCTGCAGGTGCTCGCGCGCTGTACCCGCGCGTTGCCGAACATCGGACTGCGTCAACTTCTTGGTACGTGCCACGGGTTACAACTCCGCCATCATGCGTTGTAGGTTCGGACCAAAAATGGTGCGAGCGTCCGAGAGCAAGGAACTTATCATCGGGTCATTGGCGTTTTTCATTGCCAGCAATCTCAGGTGGTCAAGCTCCAAAACGTTGCAGGCATTGCCTGTCCATTTCGGGACGTGCTGTGCAAGCGAGTCGACAAGTAGTTCCGCTGCGTCGGCGTGGACGGAATCAGGAAAGAGAAGAAGCAGATCGATATCACTGTGCAGTGTGCTGGTTCCCCGTGCGACTGAGCCAAATAGGGCAACCGTACACCGCACGGCGTCGACCGGATTGAGGTGCGCCCCGAGCTCCGCGACTATTCGCGCTTCGAGCTCGACCAAGAACGAATCTGCTGCGTGCACGGCGGCCTCAATGGCCGGCCAAGCGAGATGTTCCCGGTTCGCTTGATAGAGCAGGGAAGGCCCCGCCCTGTGGACCAAGACAGTGCCCTGATTCACGAAACGATTGAGGGCCTTTCTCACGCCGGTCTTGGAGTTTTCGACGAGTTCAGCGATTCGCGATCCGGTCAACGGAAGTGTGGTTTTACTCAGCGTGCGTAGAATCGGCCCGTCAAGACCCGGCAGTATTACGCTCAATGGCTGACTCAGGTTCACGATGGTTGCCCTTCCGTTCTCTACCCAGCTGACACTAAAGTGTCACAATAGACACTTTAGTGTGAGAATGGACACTTTAGTGATCAAAGTGACGCCGGTCGTCCGAAAGGGGCCAGTCCGCGCACACTGGCCCTCGTCCAGCCATCTTCCGCGCCTGCCGCTCATCGTTTCGACACACTGCTGGCTAGCTCGTAAAAGTGTCCCGCGAGCACGGCAGACCAACGGATGCAGCATGGCTGGCATCCCGAGACCGCCAGCGTCAGTCCACGCTGGTCTCGGAAATGGGGGCGTCCCCGAGACCGGCTCGAGTGAGTCCCCCACTGGGCTCGGCCGCCCGCCCTGCGAACCCGCCCACACCGCTGATCGATCTCGCCGAGATCCCCATCGACCGACGCGACCTAACGCGCATTCGCACCCACCGCTGATCGAGCTTGCCGAGATCTCCATCGACCAACGCGAGCCGTATCAGGCAGCCGGGTCGACTGATCCGTCCGGACCGTCCGGCGGCATCCGCTTCACCAGATCGGCGATCCGCCCCTCCATGAGCGCGACCCGCTTCTTGCGGCCCCAGTTCTGCAGCTGCTTCTCACGACCGTAGGCATCGATCATGAGCTCATACTCCTCGAAGTAGACGAGCACGACCGGGCGCCGAGCAGCCGTGTAACTGGCACCGCCCTCTTGCTTTCCATGATTGTGCTGCCAGATTCGACGCTCCAGGCTCCACGTGCTGCCGATATAGAACGTCCCGTCGAAGCACTTCACCATGTACGTATAGGGCATGGCCACCAGAGTGGCACTGTGCCGGCCGGCTCATAAAAAGTTATCCACAGGCCTGCCTTCACAGCGGATGCCAAATGGCTGGCTTCCCGAGACCGCTCACGCCAGTCAATGCTGGTCTCGGCAAGCTCGACCGACGGGATGGGCGCGTCCCTGAGACCGGCTCACGCCAGACGATGTTGGTCTAGACAAGCTCGACCCACGACAAGGGCTCGTCCGACGGGACGGGCACGACTCCGACAGCGACTCGCACCAGTCTCATGCTGGCCTCGCAAGCCGTGCCCCGTCCGCAAGACCCGACCCCGCCGTTGATCGAGCTTGCCGAGATCTGCATCGACCAAAGCGAGCCGTCTCCGGTGGCCGGGTCGACGCGGGCTGCGATACCGGCGCCCGGCGCTCATGCGCCCAATGTCCCCATAGAGAATTCAGCAAGGGGAATTGAGCATCCGCAATCGCGGCTGTTCTTAGCGAATAAGTACGCGAATAGACGCGCATATTCATCAAACACGACCCCTTGAACCACTACCCCATTGATTCACCAGAAGCCTACCAGCGTCAATAGACTCGGCCGATTCACGATATGAAGATCCATTAGTCGACAGATCCGTGGCTGCGCTGCCTACCAGCCCCGGGGAGCCGTTTGCGCAGGAAACCGGCCTCACGCCCCCGCTTCTACGGAGACTCAGTGCAAACTTCCTATTAGTCGATTAGTCCGCAGGGCCACGAGGAGACTGCCTCAGAGCCAAGTCCGGCCAGCCTCGTTTCAATCCCGGTTTAGAGCTATTTCCGATAGCAATTGACCGACACTAACGATTGTTCTAATCAACGAGAACACGAAAATAGCCTGGCCGCAGCTGAAGTGCGACGTCCAATTCGCTCTCTGACTGCGGCCAGACTCAGGTCAGAATCGACCTGTTTGTTCGGTTGTTCTGGTGTTACTGGAGAAGCTGCAACACCCCCGAGTTGCTCTGGTTCGCCTGCGCGAGCATGGCGGTGCCAGCCTGCGACAGGATGTTCGCACGGGTGTACTTGACCATTTCCTCGGCCATGTCGGTGTCGCGAATACGCGAACCGGCAGCGGTGAGGTTCTCCTTGGAGACGGCCAGGTTCTTGATGACGCTCTCGAAGCGGTTCTGGTTTGCACCGATCAGCGCGCGGGTCTCAGACACACTGGAAATGAAACCGTCGATCGTATCGATAGCATCGGCTGCCGTTCCGGAGCTCATGAAGTCCAACCCGCCAGCGGCAATGTTCGGGCCAGCCGTGATGCCAGAGTCTGCCGTCATAACTACGGTCTGGCCGGCAGTCGAACGAACGACGACGTCTCCGTCAACGACCGTGGCTTTTAGGGACCCACCGACGAAGTCGACGTCACCGTTCAGCGCGGCTGCGATCTCGTCTGCGCTGTCCGTTGCAGCTACCCTTACGCCCGTTTGGACAGTGTTGTCGCCCGCAGTGAACTTCAAATCTGCCGTTCCAGCCGAAGCTGAAGGGCCGAAACTGATACCAGCCGTTCCTGTGCCGAGTTGCGTGGCCAGGAGATCAATGTCAGCGGTGCGCAGGTCGACGTTGATCGAGTCGCCTGTGTTGGCGCCGATTTGAAAGTTCAAGTTCGCAGTGCCATCCAGCAACTGCTTGCCATTGAAGTTGCTCGACGTGCCGATGCGGGAGAGCTCCGCGGTCAGAGCGTCCACCTCGACAGTGATCGCTTCACGAGACTTGTCATTGTTCGAGTCGTTACCGGCCTGAACAGCCAAGTCACGCATGCGCTGCAAGATCGAGGTAACCTCATTGAGCGAGCCCTCAGCGGTCTGCAGTACGCTCACTGCGTCCTGAGCATTGCGGCTGGCGACCGTGAGGCCACCGACCTGCGACTTCAGGCCTTCGGAAATTGCGAGACCAGCTGCGTCATCCGCGGCGCGGTTGATGCGCAGGCCGCTGGAGAGCTTTTCCAGCGACTTGGACAGGTCGTTCTGCGTTGTTGCGAGGTTGCGGTATGCGTTGTTCGCCGCAATATTTGTGTTTACTTGCATGCCCATGATGAATCCTCCGTGATTGGGTCTAACTTCACCGGCCCATCCATGGCCCGGCACCCGAAGCTATCGGCGGGGGTAGACGAAGGGGTTAGAAGAAATCACGAAAAACTTTGTGGCACGACAAATAAGCCCGGCGGCATCCGCTTCACGAATTTGCATTCATGAGCGGATGCCACCTGGCTTAGATCAGCGGTCGATCTCGCTGGTGACGCCTACTTCAGGTGTTACTGGAGCAGCTGCAGCACCCCCGAGTTGCTCTGGTTCGCCTGCGCGAGCATGGCGGTGCCGGCCTGCGACAGGATGTTCGCACGGGTGTACTTGACCATTTCCTCGGCCATGTCGGTGTCGCGAATACGCGATCCGGCAGCGGTGAGGTTTTCCTTCGAGACGGCCAGGTTCTTGATGACGCTCTCGAAGCGGTTCTGGTTTGCACCGAGTTCAGCGCGAGCCGTTGAAACGTTCTGAATCTGCGCGTCGATCGCCGTGATGGATGCCTGAGCAGCCGCAGACGAGTCAAATCCCAGGGTGGTCGATCCGGCAACGACCGTTACCGCCGTCGCGAAGACGGTGGGTGCGCCCGAGGTGTTTTGGTCGATGGTGATGGCAGACGCGCTGCCCGACTTGGACGTCACGACCAGCTTGCCGGCCTCATCGGTCGATGCGGTGAAGTTCTGAGCAAACCCGGCATCGGCGTTGAGGTTGGTGGCAACTCCCGCGTTGCTGGTAGGAGCGGTCCCGGGTGAAGCGATGGTCACTACCGTGCTGCCCTGAGTGATCTCAAAACCCTGGGCATACGTCACTGTCGCTGCTGAAGCCGACTTCACAGCCGTGGTCCCGAAATTGAGAGCGGATACAACGGACTTTACGTTCGCGCCTGCGAGGTCGACCGAGATCTTGCTGCTGGCATCGCCGTTTGCACCGACCTGAAAGGACAACGACGTCTGATTGCCGGCCGCAACCGAATCGACGTCGCCACTGAGCAACTTCGTGCCGTTGAAGTTAGTGGCGTCTGAGATACGCGTGAGCTCTTGGCGCAGGGAGCTCACCTCAGTGCTGATCGCACCGCGAGATGCCGTGTTGTTCGAGTCGTTACCGGCTTGAACGGCCAGGTCGCGCATGCGCTGGAGGATCGAGGTGACTTCGTTGAGCGAACCTTCAGCGGTCTGGATGACCGAGATGCCGTCCTGAGCGTTACGAGCGGCAACCGTGAGGCCACCGACCTGAGATTTCAGTCCTTCGGAGATTGCGAGACCAGCTGCGTCATCCGCGGCACGGTTGATGCGCAGGCCACTGGAAAGTTTCTCCAGCGACTTCGACAGGTCGTTCTGCGTTGTTGCGAGGTTGCGGTAAGCATTGTTTGCCGCGATGTTTGTGTTGACCTGCATGCCCATGATGATTCCTCCGTGAGTGGGTGTTGTTACACTGGCCCATCCATGGGCCGGTACCTACACCTATCGGCCGCCCCCCCATGGGGGTAAGCAGTGCGGCGATTAAAACTCATTAACTTAATTTCGCCGGTATTCCCTCTATATACGAGTGCATTCGTCGGGAGGTCTTGGCGGCACATTTGCCTGTCCACCCCCGATTTAACCCCGTTTTTATGCGGATGTTGCCGCTCACATTGGTCGTAATGCCCCGCCTTCCCCAGGCCTTCGGCCCTGAAAACAGCCCACCCCCGCTTGCGGGACACGTCGACTCCCCCATCGCGCTGGTGGTTGACGAGGCCTACCCCGAATGGGTGCCCCTCATAAAAGGCCAGATGAGGCTAGAAATCTACGATGAATAAAACGACACGCCGCATGATCATTCATGAGTAAATTCGCGTGCCCCCACTCTGGGGTACTCACTGTCTACCCCAATATTCGAGAATCATCCGCGCACACTGTAGCAACACGCCACATCCCCGGTTTTACGCGGTTTCGGTCGCGCCCCACTCGGGGTTACGTCTTGTCTAGCCCGGTACCGACGTCAGACGGACTCGTCGAAGAGGTTGCGGCAGCATCCGTTCAGGCAAAACGAAGTCGGGACGCCTCGACTCCAGGAGAAGAGTCGCGGCACGTGTTTGGGAAGCCGGCACTGGTTCGATCACGTGCCGCGAGCCCAAACACGTGCCACGCCACCAAGGCGTCCAGCCTTGGCCTGCAGACACGCGCGCCGGCCGGAGGCCTCAACCGCAGTCATGCGCTGCAGGGCTACCGCAAGAACGGCACCGACGTCAGCCAGCGTGAGACCCTGACCTCGGAGTCCCGCCGCGACCATCCGTGATTCTCTCGCTGCTTCCTGGCGCGTCGCCAGCTCTTGTGTGAAATTCTAGAGCGGCGTTGCGAGTGAACCGCCGGGGCGGCCGAACAGGAACAGCAGGTGCGCCTCTGCCGTTCCGAGAAGCTCGGGGCCGCGACCGACGCGCCAGTTCGCATCCGTCGCTACCAGCGTGCGAGCGCGCAGTATGGCCTTGATCTCGGTCGGGGCGATCAGGCTCTGGCGCAGTGCCACCGCGCCGGATACCGGCGGCGCCACTGGCAGCTTGAGGCCGAGCGGATGCGCCAGGTCAAGGCCGTGCACGACGGCCTCGGTGAGTTCGGTAATGCCGTGGCGCCCGTGGCCGGCAGCCTTGTCCGCGGCGATCTGCCTGATCTGAGCGACAAGGTCGGCCGGGGGCGCTTCTGCCGCGGCGCGGCTGAGTACGTCGATCGCTCGGTTGGGATTGATGAAGTGCCCAAGATAAGCACGGGCCGCGGTGCTAACCAGCTGCCGGTTCGAGCTGCCAACTCGCCAGACGACGTGGCCGGCGACATCCCGAACCCGCCAGCCCGCACAGAGGCTCGGTGTCTCCCATTGCTCGTCGGAAAGCTCCGCAAGCAGGTCGGCGGTTGCCGTGAGAGTGGACACGAGATAGTCGCGCCAGTTCGAGTTCGCACCGGATTCGTCACCGATACGTCGCTGACTGAGCGGCAGGTATTTCGACAAGTCGGCCATGTCATTCAGCGTAGACGACAGTGATCGGGAGCACGCAGAAATACCAGGCCCAAGAACACCAAAACCCCGCCGACCGAAGTCGACGGGGTAGTGGCAGGAACACACCGCAGCCGCTGGAGCGGCCGCGACGACTACTTACGGGCTGGCTGGAGCAGCTGCAGCACGTCGGAGTTCGACTGGTTGGCCTGGGCGGACATGGCAACGCCCGGCTGCGCGAGGATATTCTCCTGCGTGTGCTTGCTCATCTCGGCGGCCATTTCGCTGTCGCGCAGCGGAGTGCTTGCGGCGATCTTGTTCTCAGTCGCGACCTGGGAGAGCTTGCCGTCGAATTCGACGGTGTCGGTAACGACACGGTCTCGAATTCCGCCCGAGAGGGCGACGGTTGGCTGAGCGAGACTGCTTTGCGACGCTGCCAGGTTGCGCAGGGCAGCCGACGCGGAGTTCGAAGTGTTGACCTGAATGCTCATAATTTTTTCTTCCGTGAGAGGTGATTGTCACGCCGGCCCGTCCGTGGGCCGGTGCTGTTTAGTGAGGTGAAACTAGGCAGTGAATTGGTAATGCGGGGGTCAGGACGCGATGCCCGCGACCTCGGGTAGGGCAACCCCTGGGAGTGGGCCTCGCACCGCGCGGGTCATGCCCACGGCTGCCAGGTCGGCCAGTCGAGCGAGGTAGGCGCTGCGACGGGCTGGTGCGATGCGCGACTCCGGCTGATACTCAGCCTCGGTGTCATCGGCGTAGTGGGTGCCCAGTCCATCACGCAACAAGCGGATGGCCTCGGCTCGGGTCTGAGACACGGCCGAGTGGGTGGTACCCAGGTCGGCTGCAATCTCTTTGACCGATCGGGCGTCGAAGTAGACCTGCTCGACGATCTCGCGCATTTTCTCCGGCAGAGCCGCGATAGCAGCGCGCAGGTAGACCAGTCGCTCATCGGAGAGCAACGAAGCTTCGGGCAGGGCCGTGTCGGCCACGAGAAATTCGGCGGTGGTGTCGTCGAGAGTGGACAACGTGCGGGCAGCATCGGAGAGGCCGGCAGCGGCGGTATCGCGATCGACACCGAGCGCGGCGGCAACTTCTTCGACGTTGGGCGTGCGACCGAGAGCTGCGGACAGCGTGTCCTGCACGGAGAGGGTTTCCTTGATGCGGCGACGCGCGGTGCGGGTGGCCCAGTCGTTGGAACGCATCTCGTCGGCGAAAGCACCGATGATGCGACGGCGAGCGAAGGCGCCAAAGGGAACCCCTAGATCGGGATTGAAGGCATCCGCTGAAGTAATAAGGGCGACGGAGCCAGCCGAGGCCAGATCATCGCGAGACAGGTGACGAGCCTTGGCCCAGACCTCGGATACCAGGTATCCAACGAGCGGAAGGTTCTCGACGACGAGGGCGTTCCGATCAGTTCTATTCACAAGCCGGCCCCCAGAAATATTTCACTACCTGTCAAATCGTGCCCGCTCAGGCGACACACGCGATAGACCCATGGCCTGACAGGCTCAATCTACCCCAGAAAAGGGTAAATGGGTAGCACTTCTTTACCCATTTGGCTAATTTGCTGTCCCTCGAAGTGGGGATTAGCACGTTCCGGGAGCTGTGGTCCGGCATTTAGGCAACATCACGGCGGCAAACTGTTGGAGTTTTCGTGAATTGCGAGCTTTTTTTCTAACGCTTTCGGGTGACCGGCCGAAAGTGAGATTGACGGAATCGTTGCATCTACGTGGGTAGGTGCCGAACTAGACCGATAAAGGTGGTTGGAGGACTCATGGGCGCCAATGAACTCTCAGCGTTGCTCTGGCGCGAACGGGAACTCCTGGAACTGCTGGTGTTCAAGCTCGAAGAGGAACAACTGCTGTTGCAGGGCGGCAAGTCACGCTGGCTCCAGCACGCCACCCGCGAGGTCGAACAGGTCTTGAACCTGGTGCGCGAGGCCGGCCTCGGTCGCTCGGTCGAAGTCGCCGCCCTCGCTACCCAGTGGGGAACGCAGGACGATTCGACCCTGCGCGAGCTCGTCGCCAATGCGCCGACCGGTCCGTGGGGCGAAATCTTCGCTGCCCACCTCAAGGCCATGGGCGATCTCACCGCGCAGATCAAAGAGCTGCGCGACTCCAACGAACGCTTCATTCGTAACGCCGCTCGGTCGACGCAGGAGACCATGGCCAGCGCGAACGTCGGTGCCAAGACCTACAACGCGAGCGGAGCGACCGGCGCCCCGGTGACGAACGCCCGAATCTTCGACCGAAACCTGTGAGGAAGTCGCGATGAGTACCTTCAGCGGTCTGAACACGGCCTACTCGGGACTCGTCGCGGCCAGAAAAGGTCTCGACGTCGTCGGGCAGAACATCTCCAACGCCAACACGGTCGGGTACACCCGCCAGCGGGTGACTACCTCGGCGGTCGGCAGCCTGGCCGAAACCGGCCAGCTCACGGGCGGCTTGCGCGTGGGCGAGGGTGTCTCGGTCGACGGTATCGCCCGCCTCGGCAATGCCCAGTTGGATGCCCACGTGCGTAACTCCGCAGCGGCCGCCGGCTACACCGCGGTGCGCGCGAACTCCCTGAGCAGCATTGAGACCTCGCTCAACGAGCCCGGCGAGAACGGCATCTCGGCCAAGCTCGACGAATTCTGGGCGGGCTGGCAGGAACTCTCCAACGGATCAGACTCGGCCACTCCCGCCGCGCTGCTCCTCTCTACTACCGGCGAACTGACCACCATGATTGCCCAGGGCTACCAGGCGGTTAGCACCGAGTACTCCTCGGTACGCGGCGACCTCGGCAGCATGGTGTCCGAGCTCAACACCGCGGCGAGCCAGGTGGCCGCCCTCAACGTGCAAATTCGCACGACGCTCGCCACCGGCGGCAGCGCCAATGAGCTGCTCGACCAGCGCGAACTGCTGACGACGACGATTTCGGCGCTCACCGGGGCATCCGTTGTCGCGCAGAGTGACGGCACGGTCAACGTGCTGATTGGCGGCAACGCGCTCGTGAGTGGCGGGACGGCCAGTGCGCTGACGGTGTCTGGGGCTTCAACGCTCGACGACGCCATGGGCGGCAGCGCGGTCACCCTCGCCTGGGCCGATTCCGCGCGTACGTCTGCTGTGACGATTGACGGCGGAGAGATTGCGGGGGCGTTGACGTTGTTGGCTCCGACCGGTGACTTGGTCACCGCAGCAACCGGCTACAACGAGTTCGCGACGGAACTCAGGACGAAGGTCAACGACATCTATATGACTGGCAAGTCGTCAACGGGAGCGCTGTCGAGCGAGTTCTTCTTGTCCGACGCGAGTAAACCTGCCGCCCTCGGCCTCTATGTCGTTCCCACGAAGGGTTCAGAAATCGTCGCTGGCGACATCGAAAACGGTGGCGCCTACGACGGTTCCATAGCGGATGCCATCGCCCAGCTCGGCGCAGGCAAGGCTGTCGACGTCGATGGAAACCCTGTCATCTCCCCCAATACGACCTGGTCAGACTTCGTCTCCAAGATCGCTGTCGCGACCCAGTCCGAGCTGCAGCAGGCTAACCTGGCCAGCACCACGGCCACCTACGCCTCCAGCCAGCAGCTTGCCAACTCCTCCGTCGACCTTGATGAGGAGAACGTGAACCTGCTCATGTTCCAGACCGCGTACCAGGGCGCCGCCCGCGTGTTGACGGCCGTGGACGAGATGCTCGATACTCTGATCAACCGCACCGGACTGGTAGGAAGGTAAATCATGATCACTCGTGTCACCGGCCAGACCCAGATGCGCGCGGCCCAGCGCAACCTGCAGGACAACATGGCACAGCTGTCCAAGCTGCAGGAACAGGCCAGCACGCTCAAGGGCATCAACCGGTCGTCCGACGACCCGACGGCCGCGGCATCCGCTCTCGCCGTGCGGGCCGAGCAGGCCGCGACCGGCCAGTACAACCGCAACGCCAACGACGGCGACAACTGGCTCACCACCATCGACTCCGCCATGTCGGCCACGAGCGACATTATGATTCGGGTGCGGGACCTCACGGTGCAGGGCGCCAACGGCGCCGTCAGCGCCACCGCCAAGGAAGCCATCGCCGTCGAGCTCGAGGGCCTGAAGGCCGAGCTGCTCACGCAGGCGAACACCACCTACCTCAGCCGCAGCGTGTTCGCGGGCAATTCCGACGCTAAGGCAGCCTTCGTTGCTGATCCTGATACCGGGATCTTGTCCTACACCGGCGTCAGCGGAAGCGGCGTACCCAACAGCCCCGTGGAACGGCGCATCAGCGCCGACACGACGGTTCGAGTGGATGGCGATGGTGCGGCGATTTTCGGTGGGAGCGCCGGGGAATCCGTTTTCGATCTACTCGACGGTGTCATCGCGAGCCTGCGCGGCACCTCGACCACGGACGCTACGGTCAGCAGCCACCTCACAAATATCGACACCCGAATGGGCACGATGACGAGCGAGTGGGCCACCATCGGTGCCCGCCAGGTGCAAGTCGAACGCGCGCAGGAGAACCTGCTGAGCAAGACCGGGGCGCTCGAGACCCAACGCGTTGGACTCGAAGACGTCGACCTCACCCAGATCGTGCTCGAACTGCAATTGCAACAGGTTTCCTACCAATCCGCCCTCGCTGTCACCGCCAAGGTGCTGCAGCCCACACTGATGGACTTTCTCCGATGAGCTCCTCTTCGCTTCTGGTCAGCCCCCTGCTGAGCTTCGTCACTCCGCCGCCCGGGCTCGATCCGCACACGGACTTTCGTCTCAGCGAGATCGACGGAGCTGCGGGGCTGTACTCCCTGCAGGCCGAGGCCGAGGCCGAGACGCGCATGTTCGTGCTCGACGCCGGAGTCTACCTGCCCGACTACTCCCCGGTGATCTCGAGCGAGCAGTCCGATGCGCTGTCAATCACGGAGGCGGCCGATGCGATCGTGCTCGTCGTGGTCAACCCCGGCGAGGAGGCGACGACGGTGAACCTCATGGCTCCAATCGTGGTCAACGCGCTGACCGGCATCTGCGCCCAGGTCATTCTCGACGGCCAGGAGTGGCCGCTGCGCGCCGAGCTCGGGGCTCTCGCCGCCTGATTCCTCCGCGCGTCCAGCTTTCTGCGCGAGGACGCCCATTCATGGGGCCAAAGATGGCACCTCGCGGGTAGCGCTGTCAGCTAGCGCGACTCGGCCTCGATCAGCGCAGCCTCGAACGCTACCCACGGCAGCATCGCGCACTTGACCCGGGCTGGATAGCGCGAGACTCCCCCGAACGCGGCCGCATCGCCGAGAATCTCTTCGTCGGGTTCGATCTTGCCGCGCGAGCGCAGCATCTCGCGAAAGTTGTCGAGCAGGGCCCGGGACTCGGTCACACTGAGGCCGCGCAGTGTGTCCGTCAGAATCGAAGCGGATGCCTGCGAGATCGAGCAGCCCTCCCCGGCCCAGACCAGGTCGGCCACGATGGCATTCGCAGCTGTTTCCGCGCCACCGGCCGAGTCAGCGCCATCCGTTTCGGCAGAAGCCTCCGCGCCGAGCGACACGCGCAGCGTCACCTCGTCACCGCAGGTCGTGTTGATCTGGTGCGATTCGGCCACGCGCAGGCCGCTAGCCGCGCCGAGCGCGACAGCCTCGGCCAGCGGCGTGAGGTCGACGGCTCCGTTCCTGGCCTTGGAGTGCTCCAGAATGATGGTCTGGTAGAGCTGCTGCAGGTCGCTCATCGGCGCACTCCCGTGCTGACCCCGAAGAAGGGCGCGACCTCAGCGAGGGTAGCCAGAAACAGGTCGACCTCATCAGTGGTGTTGTAGAGGTAGGTGCTCGCCCGGGTCGAGGCGGTTACGCCGAGTCGACGGTGCAGCGGCTGGGCACAGTGGTGGCCGACCCGCACGGCGATGCCGGCGTCGTCGAGAAACTGGCCAACGTCGTGGGCGTGCACGCCGGCGACATCCACGGCGGCCAGTCCGAGCCGTTCCACGCCGAGCCCGGGGCCGAGCAGGCGCACTCCGGGAATTTCGGCCAGCCCCGCCACGAGGCGCTGACCGAGCTGCGCCTCCCACGCTGCGATCCGATCCATGCCGGTCTCCCGCAGGTAGTCAACGGCCGCGGCCAACGCGATCGCCTGCGAGATGCGCTGAGTGCCGGCCTCAAAACGCTGCGGCGGCGCCAAGAACTCGGCGGTCTGCATGTTCACGGTGGTGATCATCGACCCACCGGTGAGGAACGGCGGCATATCGGCGAGCAGGTCGGTCTTGCCGTAGAGCACCCCAATGCCCGTGGGGCCGAGCATCTTGTGACCCGAGAACATTGCGAAGTCCACATCGAGCGCCGCAACGTCGACCGGCAGGTGCGGCACGGTCTGGCAGGCGTCGAGCACGACGAGGGCACCGACTTTGCGGGCGAGGGCGACGAGTTCGGCGACCGGGTTCAGGGTTCCGGTGACGTTCGAGCCGTGCGTGAAGGCAAGGAGCCTCGTGTGGGGGCCGACAATGTTCGCTGCGGCGAGCAGGTCGAGGGTGCCGTCATCCCGCACCGGGATGAAGCGCAGCGTGGCGCCGGTGCGCAGCGCGAGTTGCTGCCAGGGAATGAGGTTGGCGTGGTGCTCCATCTCAGTGACAACGATCTCGTCGCCGGCGCCGAGGCTGAACCGGCGGGCGGCCGGGCCGCCGAGGCCGAGCGAGGCGTTCGAGAAGCTGTAAGCCAGAAGGTTGATGGCTTCGGTGGCGTTGGAGGTCCAGACGATTTCGTCGGTTTGGGCGCCGACGAACGCAGCGACTTTCTCGCGGGCGGCTTCGAACCCCTCGGTCGCTTCGACGGCGAGCGTGTGGGCACCGCGGTGCACGGCGGCGTTACGCTGCTCGTAGTACTCCTGCTCGGCTTCCATCACGCTGATCGGGTTCTGCGAGGTTGCCCCGGAGTCGAGATAGGTGAGCGGATGCCCGTTCACCGTCTGATGCAGCACCGGAAAGTCGTTGCGAATGCGTTCAACGTCAATGTTGGTCAGTGGAGCCAACTCGGGGTGCTGGGAACCAGCTGCGGGAGTTCCGGGTGGTGTAGCGGCGGACGATGGTGCAAAAGACGTCATACATCAAGGATATTGCCTCTCCCTGAACCCGGGCACCGCGCGGGCACATCTGCACGGGAAGTCTGCGTGTGCGGTGGAAAACTCTGCGGCGGCGTGTGAGGCTTAAGGGGTGACCCAGACTGCCGAACACACGGAGCTACGCGAGCACGTGTTACTCGACCGACCGTGGGTGACGCTGATCTGGGACGACCCGGTCAATCTCATGTCGTACGTCGCCTACGTTTTTCGTAGCTACTTCGGCGTCACCCCGAAGCAGGCCGAACGTCTCATGCTGCAGGTCCACAACACCGGTCGGGCCGTCGTGGCCACCGGCAATCGCGAATCGATGGAGCGCCACGTCGAAGCCATGCACGGCTACGGGCTCTGGGCGACCCTGGCCAAGGCTGACGAATGAGCGGCCTGAGGCGGTTCACCCCGCACGTCTCCGGTTTCCTGTTCGCACGATTCGAGGCGATCGAGGTCGATCTGCTGCGTCTGGCCACCAGCCAACTGGTCGATATGCTCGATGCCGGAGCCGCCGACCCCGTGCTCGCCCGCAGCGACGGTGTCTTCGGCCGCCTGCTGCCCGACGCTTACCGTGACGACGATGAGGCTGCGGCAGAATTTCGTCGCTTCACAGCGCCCGGCCTACTCGAACGCAAGGAGCACAACGCCCAGATTGTGTTGGACACCCTCGGAACGGAACGGGACGAGACCGAAACGGACGACGAGGAACACCAACCGGTCACCATCAGCCTCGACCCCAATGCCGTGCAGGCCTGGTTGCGCAGCCTCACCGACCTACGGCTGACGCTCGCCGACCGGTTGCAGGTCTCCGCCGACGGAGTCGTCCACCTCGAGGGTGAAGACGCACCGTTTTTGCGCGAACTTTATGACTGGCTCGGCATGCTGCAGGAAGAACTCGTCTACGCGATCGACGTGTGACCTCGACGACGAGCTGACCCATCGGCGTTCTCGGCCAACAGATCTCGGGCAGCGATACCGATCACGGCGCTGTAGGTGGGGTAAGCGAAGCGCACTTTGGCCAGCGTGGCCACGTCGATTCCGGCGGCCATCGCCGTGGTGACCGACTGAATGACCTCCACGGCGTTCTCACCGACCGCGTGAGCACCCAGAATGAGCTCACGCCGACGATCGGTGATGAGTTTGAGAAATCCACGTTGGCGATCGTCGATCACAGCACGATCCAGCCGCGAGAACGGTACCACCGCCACCACACACAGCTCGTCGCGACTCCGGGCCTCCACCTCGGACAGGCCAACGCCAGCGTAATCGGGATCCGTGAACCCACCCGCCGGAAGCAAATGGTGCGCGGTTCGCCGGTTGGCATCCAAAACGGCGTTCTCGGCTGCTGCCTCTCCCTCGGACTGTGCAGCTTGCACCAGCATGTCCCGGCCGTTGGCATCGCCGACGGCGAAGATGTGCGGCACCGAACTGCGAAAATACGCATCGACAGGGATAGACGATCGGCTCGTAACGACACCGGCTGCTTCCAGTCCCAGGTCGTCGACATCCGCTGGCCAGCCGGTTGCCATGATCACGGCGTCGAAGCTGCCTGACACGTCGTGCCCGTGCTCGCGCCAGGTCAGCGTGATCGAGCCGTCCGTGGCACGATCGAGCCCGGCGACACCGTCAATGCCGAGGTGGACGGCGACCCCCTGTTCGACGAAGGCCTCCGCAACGGCCTGCGAGACGGACTCATCGGAGGTGGCGAGTACCCGGTCGGCCACGTCGAGCAGCGTCACTGTTGAACCGAAAGAATTGAACACGGTGACCAGTTGTGCGCCGGTGTTGCCGCCGCCGATAACCGCCAGCCGATCGGGAACTCGAGGCAGGTCGAGCACGTGTTCGGGCACTACCGCCAGTTCAGCTCCCGGCACCGGCAGACGGCGAGAATGACCTCCCACGCACACCACGACAGTGTCGGCCGAAATTGTGCGCCCGGTGTCGAGCTTGAGCGTGAAGGCATCCGCAAAGCGGGCGCGCCCCTCCAGGATGAGATGAACGCCGGCATCGGCAAATCGGGTGGCCTCACCCTTCATGGAGCGAACCCGGTCCACGGTCTCCCGTACTCGGGCGACCGTGGCGGGCCAGTCGATGGGACGTTCAGTCACGGAGATGCCAAACGCGTCGGCCGTTCGGATCTCTCGCATGAGTCTTGCGGTTTTGGCGAGTACGCGAGTCGGCACGCATCCGGTGTTCACGCACGTGCCCCCCAGGCGATCAGCCTCACAGATGGCGACGGATGCTCCAAGCTCGGCGGCGCGCAGGGCTGCAGCGGCTCCGGCCGGGCCGGCACCGATCACGACGACGTCGAAATGGTCGCGCCCGAGCACGCGTGAATCGGGAGCCGGGTTGGCGGCTGACTTCGTGTGCGCGAAGATTGGGGTCGCAGTCATCTCGGTCTCCCACCGTCGAAAGGTGCCTAAATCCTGACAGTGTCGGCTGGGAATCAACCGGTGCCGACACCCCGTTTCTACACGAAATCTCCTCATCATGGTGGGTTCAGTTTGGTGGGCAGAGTGTGCGGTAGCCTACTTTGTGAACCCGCTATTACCGTGTGCTCAAGGCCGCACGCACGGCTCGACTTGGCCCGCGACGGAGACCCATGGACCTCAGCACTGTGACACACGTCACCTCCGCTCGACAGCGGAGCGACCTCGCCGCGCTCGGTCCGACAGTCGTACCGCTGGCCGGCGGATCCGAGCTGTTCGCCGACCCGCGAGCCCACCTCAGGGGTCTGGTCGACCTGCACACCTTCGGGTGGCGCGCGCTGACCATCACGGACGACGGCCTCGAGATTGCCGCGACCTGCACCTTCACCGAACTCTCCCAGCTGCCGATGCGGGAGGGCTGGGCGGCGCATCCGCTGTTCTATCAGTGCTGCACGGCCCTGTTCGGCTCGTTCAAGGTCTGGAATGTTGCCACGGTCGGCGGCAACCTGGCCACCGCGCTTCCGGCCGGGCCCATGATCACCCTGGCCGTCGCGCTCGACGCGGAGGTTCTGGTCTGGCGTGCTGGTGGGCGCGATGAGGTCGTGCCGGCCCGTTTGTTTGTCACGGGAAACATGACCAACGTGCTCGCACCCGGTGATGTGTTGCGCTCTATTCACGTTCCGCTCGCCGCGTTGCAGTCGCAGACGGCATATCGCAAGATCGCCCTGTCGCCGCTCGGACGCTCGGGCGCGGTGCTCGCCGGGCGGCTCGATGCCGACGGTCTGTTCGTGCTCACGGTCACGGCGGCGACGCTGCATCCGGTGCAATTGCGGTACCCGGAGCTACCCGCCGCCGAGGTGCTGGCCGGCGATATTGCCGCGATCGACTGCTGGTTCACGGATGCCCACGGCGCCGCCGACTGGCGACGCGCGATGGGACTGCTGCTCGGCGAAGAAATTCGCGCTGAACTTGTTGGAGGTCTCGCATGACGCTGGAACGGGTCGCAACGGTTGGCACGGTCATTTTTGAGGTCAACGGCAGCCCGGTCGAGGCGACGCCCCAACCCGGCCAGTGCCTGCGCACCCTGCTGCGCGACCACGAACACTTCGAGGTGAAGAAGGGCTGCGACACCGGCGACTGCGGCGCCTGCACGGTTCAGGTCGACGGCACGCCCGTGCACTCCTGCATCTACCCGGCCTACCGGGTAGCCGGCAAGCAGATCACGACCGCGGCCGGCCTCGGCCAGCCCGGCAACCTCGCGCCGGTGCAGCAGCGCTTCGTCGACGCCGCCGGGTTTCAGTGCGGCTTCTGCACACCCGGCATGGTCGTCACCGCCGCCGCCATCGAAGCGGATGCCGACACCACCCGTGCAAACGGCGTCGATGCCAGCTTCAGCACCGACCCCGACGAACTTCCCCGCCTGCTCAAGGGAAACCTCTGCCGCTGCACCGGTTACCGTTCGATCAATGACGCCATTCGCGGTCAGCACACCCCGCCGGCGGGCTCCTGCCACGTCGTCCCGGAGCGCGAGCACGCCGAAACGTCCAGCCTCGGACCGGTGCGCACGACCGGCCAGGCCACTCCCGAACCGGCTTCGGCTGGTGCGGGTTCGACCGGATTGGCCTCAACCGGACGGGTCGCGACGAGCGAGTCCATGACGGGCCACTCCGCCACGAGCCGCATGGTCGGCCCGGTTGGCACCTCCGCCGGCGCGATCGCCGGGGAGCGTGTCGTGAGCGGGCTCGAGCCGTACACCCTCGACGTTTCCGTTGCCGGACTGCTGCACCTCGCGGTGCTCGGGAGTCCGCACGCGCACGCGCGCATCCGCTCTCTTGATGCGTCGAAAGCGGCCAGGCTGCCCGGGGTGCACCGCGTGCTCACCCATGCCGACTCCCCCACGACTCTGTTTTCAACCGCGCGGCACGAGAGCCGGTTCGACGACCCCGACGACACCCTGGTCTTCGACCAGACCCTGCGTTTTCGCGGGCAGCGCGTGGCAGCGGTCGTCGCCGACTCGGTCGCGATCGCCGAGGCCGCCTGCCGACTGATCGACGTCGAGTACGAGGTGCTCGATGCCGTATTCGACCCTTGGCTGGCTGCTCTGCCGGGTGCCCCGCTGGTGCACGGCGACAAGGACCCGGTCATGTCGCGACTGGCCGACCCGGGGCGCAACCTCGTCGCCGAACTGCACGGCGAATTCGGTGACGTTGCGGCCGGACTCGCCGAGGCGACCACCGTTGTCTCGGGCAGCTGGCAGACCCAACGCATTTCGCACACCCACCTCGAAACCCACGGCACGATCGGCTGGATCGACGGCGACCGGCTGGTGCTGCGCACGAGCTCGCAGGTTCCGTTTTTGGTGCAGAAGGAGATCTGCCGGCTGTTCGACCTCGACCCGGCCGGAGTGCGGGTGTTCACGGCCCGGGTCGGCGGCGGTTTCGGCGGCAAGCAGGAGCTGCTCACCGAAGACCTCGTCACCCTCGCGGTGCTCAGTACCGGCCAGCCGGTACAGTACGAATTCACCCGCACCGACGAGCTCACGATCGCCCCGGTGCGGCATCCGTTTGCGATCGACGTGACCCTCGGCGCCACGGCCGATGGCCGCCTCACCGCCCTGAAACTGGGCGTGCTCGCCGACACCGGCGCCTATGGCAACCACGGCCCGGGCGTGATGTTCCACGGCACGAGTGAGTCCGTCGCGCTCTACAACGTGCCCAACAAAAGAGTGGATGCCCGGAGCGTCTACACGAACAACCCGCCGTCGGGCGCCTTCCGCGGCTACGGCCTCGGCCAGATTATCTTCGCGATCGAAAGCGCGCTCGACGACCTGGCCCGGGAACTCGAGATGGACCCGTTCGAACTGCGCCGACTCAATTCGGTGCAGCCCGGCGACCCGCTCGTGGTCACGCACGAGGAAGGGCCCGACCTCGTCTTTGGAAGCTATGGCCTCGACCAGTGCCTCGACCTCGCCGAGTCGGCGCTGGGGCGCGGCAACCGGTCCGTCGTTCCGGTCGGTGCCCAGTGGAAAGTCGGCTCCGGCATGGCGTCGTCAATGATCGCGACCACGCCGCCACGCGGCCACCGCTCGCAGGTATCCGTTCAGCTACTCGCTGGCGGACGCTATCTGGTGCGGGTCGGCACGACCGAGTTCGGCAACGGCACTACGACCGTGCACGCGCAGATCGCGGCGACGGCGCTGCACACGTCTGTCGACCGCATCGATTTGGTGCATTCCGACACGGATGCTGCCGGTTACGATTCCGGCGCGTTCGGCTCGGCCGGGGTCGTCGTCGCTGGCAAGGCCGTGCTCGCCGCGGCGACCGCGCTGGCCGAGTCCCTGGTTGGGGCAGCGGCATCGTGCAGCGGTCTCGGTGAGGTGGATTGGCAGCTTGAACGGGAGGGGCTGTGTGCGACGGGTACGGTCGTCACCCTGGACGACCTCGCAGCCTGGGCCGCGGCCAACGACGTCGACCTCACAGCGATGCGCCGCGAAGACGGAGCGCTGCGCTCGCTCGCCTTCAACGTGCACGCGTTTCGAGTGGCCGTGAACACCGACACCGGCGAGGTGCGCATTCTGCAGTCGATCCAGGCCGCCGATGCCGGCTTCGTGATGAACCCCGAGCAGTGTCGCGGACAGATCGAGGGCGGAGTCGCGCAGGCGCTCGGCACCGCCCTGTTCGAAGAGATCGTGCTCGACGGCGCCGGAGCGGTGACGACGCGAGTGCTGCGCAACTACCACGTGCCCCAGCTCGTGGATCTGCCGGTCACCGAGGTGTACTTTGCCGAAAGCCACGACGTGCTCGGGCCCTTCGGTGCCAAGTCGATGAGCGAGTCAACCTACAACCCGGTCGCGCCGGCGCTGGCCAATGCGATACGCGACGCGATCGGCATCCGTCCGACCGAGTTGCCCATGTCCCGCGACCGTATCTGGCGTCTGCTGCACGGCTGAGCGGATGCGCCGCCCGGCTCGCGCAGGGTAGCTCGCGCCGGTCGATGGCGGTCTCGACGCGCTCGACCAACGCATCGGGTCGCGGCCCCGAAACCGGCTTGCGCCAGTCGATGGCGGTCTCGGCCACCGGACAGGCGGCCGACCTACGCGAGCCGACCATCTCGCTGATCGAGCTTACAGAGATCACCATACGACCGACCGCCGCAAACGGTCAAAATTACCGATTTCGACGCCGAAACACGATAATATCCGTAGATATGTACGAATCAACGGGTAGCGCGGTCTTTCGAGGCCACATTTTTCACATAGCCGGCGCTCCCACAGTTGCGCAGGCCCATTCGCAGCTCGTTTCGGTGCCCGACGGGGCCCTCGTCACGGCCGACGACGGCACGATCGCCTGGGTCGGCCCCTTCAACGAGCTGCCGGCCGCGTTCACTGCACTGCCGGTGACCCGAACCGGGTTCATTTTGCCGGGTTTCGTCGACACTCACATTCATTTTCCGCAGACCTACACAACGGATGCCTACGGTGGCGGCCAGCTGCTCGAATGGCTCGACGAGTGCGTCTTCCCGGCCGAGTCGCGGCTGGAAGACCCGGGGTTTGCCCGGCAGGTGGCGCGCGATTTCACGCGGCGGCGGGCATCCGTCGGTACGACCAGCGCCCTCGTGTTCGGCTCGGCGTTTGCGCCGGCGCAGGACGCCCTGTTCGAAGAAACGCAGAAGGCCGGCCTTCGCCTGGTGAGCGGGCGCGGCATCCAGACCGTCGGCACCGACTCCGCGAAGGCGCTGGTCACGAGCGAGCAGGCCGCGATCGCGCTCACGGCGGCCGAGATCGACCGCTGGCACGCCGTCGACACGGGTGACGCCCAGACCGCGCTGCTGCAGGTCGCGATCGTGCCCCGGTTCAGTCTGTCGGTGACGCCGACAACCCTCGCAGGCCTCGGCGAGCTCTACGACTCGGTGCGCGGGCGAGGCGTGTACTTTCACAGTCACCTCAACGAGAACGACCGGCCGGGCACGGGAGAGATCGACGCGGTGCGCTCGGTGTTCGGCACGAAAACCTACCTCGACACCTACGACGGATGCTTCCTGCCGGGCTCCGCCCGCGGCGGCTCGTCCTTGCTTGGCCGCCGCAGCATCCTCGCCCACGCCGTGCACTGCCAGAATTCGGAGCTCGCCCGTCTCGCCGACACCGGCACGTCGATCGCGCACTGCCCGACCTCGCAGGCGTTCCTTGGCTCCGGCACCATGCCGTGGCGGCGCACGACCGGGTTCGGGGTGAACGTCGCGATTGGAACGGATGTCGGTGGCGGCGACGAATGGCTCGTCGCGCGGGTGCTCAACGACTGCTACAAATCGCACCTGTCCGAGCCCGGCGACGCCGGAGTGGCACTCGACCCGGCCGCGCTGCTGTTCACCGGCACACTCGCCGGGGCCCGCGCGCTCGATATGGAGGCCCGGTTCGGCAACTTCGACCTCGGCAAGGATGCGGATTTTCTGCTGATCGACCCGGACCGCTGGGACCCGCTCGCACTCGTGCTGGCGAACGCCGTGCGCGCCGACGACGCGGTGCTGGCCGCCGAGCAGACCCTGTTCGCGCTGCTGCTCGCCCTGCGCGAGCCCGCGATCACCGGGGTTTATGTTTGTGGCCGCCGGGTGAGCGTGGAGTAGTCGAGTCGGGTGGCGCATCCGCTCGTCGAGCCGTGAGTTTCAGCCCATTTTTCGTGATTTTGAGGCCAAGTCTCACGGCTCGGCACGGGTCAGCTACCGCTGCTAGGTGGAGTACGCGAACGGGGCGAGCAGCAAGGGCACGTGATAGCGCTCCGACACGTCGGCGAGGTCGAAGGTGATCGTGACCTCCGGGTAGAACGTGGCCTGGCCGGACCGCGCGAACCAGGCCCCAGTGGCGAACGTCCCGCGTTACCAACCGGCGAGAAGCGCGACCGGGCCGAGCGCGGCGAGGCGGCCGTCGGCATCCGTTTGGCCGGTCGTGAGCAATTTAGCCAGCTCGGCATCGTCCGCGTCGGCCGAGGCCTGTTCGCGGCGGGAGAATCCATCGGTTGGGGTCTGGATGATGCGCGGATGGTCCGCGAGGGCTTCATCCACCTCGAGCCGGGTCAGCGGGGTCGCGGCCCGCCGCGCAGCGTCAACGAGCGCCCCCGCCTGGCCTGTTCGATCGCGGCGGGCGTGAAGACCTGGCCCCAGGCGACCTCCCGCACGTGCACCTCGGCGCCGGCCCGCTCTGAGAGAATCATTACCAAGGTCTCGAGTCGTCCGTCGCGAGTGTGCCAGGCTTTCGAGCGTTTGCCATCCTGGGCCTGAAAATCGAACGAGTACGAGCTGCCGGACTCGATGTCGCCCACTTGGCATCCAGAGTCCAGCGGAATGTAACGACCCTTTTCGCGTTATTTCGTTCCCGAACCCGGCGGTGTTGTCACTCGATGCTCGCTGTGATCTACCACGTCTGGTTCCGCTCGCAGGGCGTCGGCGATCTCTTCCTCCGGACGCGGCGCGATGGTCTGGTCGACCTCGAGCTGTGGGATGGACGGCTCACCCGGGCCGGGAACGTGGCGCTGAGGGGAATGTTCGAAGTGGAGGGACACGGCGAATCCTTCGGTCGGTAACATTCACAGCGTATGCGCTTTTACGGCGGAGTAGCCAGGTTTCGAGCACATCGCTACGGCTGCGATCAGCCTGTGCCACACAACGTCAAGGATCTCGTCGCCGGAGTCCATGGTGAGCACGCCCACATCGCGCGCAGGGCTGGAGTGGGCGGGGCAGAGCTAGGGACACATCCGCTCGCCGAGCCGTGAGTCTTGGGGCCAAAACGGCAGGCAAAGTCATATGGTCGTAGCAACGCTCTAGTGATTGGAGCGTTTTATGGTCAAGTTGTTTCCGCCGAATACTCGCACTGAGTTCAT